>JBOGDF010000001.1:0-63256 GCA_050701635.1 Micromonosporaceae bacterium
TCCAGGTGGTGCGTCGCAAGGCGGAGGAGGAGCCAATACCGGTGTTGTATTGGCGACGACGACAACGCCGCGAGGCGCCGGCTGGGCGCCGGAATTCGCAAGCGAATCTCTGGCGCAGGGCACTAGCCGCCGGCCACACCCGGCGCCGGCCAGCCGACCGTGTCCGGCCCCGCGCCGATATCGTCAAGGGGTGCGGGCATGGGTGATCGAGGCCCCCGGACCTTTCGGCGCCGGGTCGCTCGGGCTGGTCGAGAAGCCTCAGCCGGTACCCGGTCCCGGTGAGCTGCTGGTACGGGTACGCGCCTGCGGCGTGTGCCGTACCGACCGGCACCTGGCCGAGGGCGACCTGCCGCCACACCGGCTCGCCACCGTGCCTGGCCACGAGGTCGTCGGCGAGGTGGTCGGCCGCGGCCCCGACGTTGTGGGTGGCGCTGGCGGCGCTGGCGCCGGCTCTGCGGCTGGCGTTGGGGCCGGTGGCGCCGGTGGCGGGCCGGGGCGGATCCCGGACGGGGCGCTGGTGGGGATCGCGTGGCTGCGCGGCACCTGCGGGAGCTGCCGGTACTGCGCGCGGGGCGCCGAGAACCTGTGCCCGGAGTCGGCGTACACGGGGTGGGACGCCGACGGCGGGTACGCGGAGTACGCCGTGGTGCCGGCGGCGTACGCGTACCGGCTGCCGCCCGATCGGGATCCGGTGGAGCTGGCGCCGCTGCTGTGCGCCGGGATCATCGGCTACCGGGCGCTGCGGCGTACCGGGGTGCGGCCCGGGGACCGGCTCGGGATCTGGGGCTTCGGCGCGTCGGCGCACATCGCCGCCCAGCTCGCGCTGGCGTCCGGGGCGGAGGTGCACGTGTTCACCCGCTCCGCCACGGCCCAGAAGCTCGCGTTGCGGCTCGGCGCCCACTCGGCACAGGGGGTGTACGGCGACAGCCCGGTGCCGTTGGACGCCGCGGTGATGTTCGCCCCGGTGGGCGAGCTGGTGCCGGTGGCACTGTCCACACTGGACCGGGGCGGCGTGCTGGCGATCGCGGGGATCCATCTGTCCGACGTACCCCCGCTGAATTACGAACGTCATCTGTTCTACGAGCGCGAGGTACGCAGCGTCACCGCCAACACCCGCGCCGACGGCGCGGAATTCCTCGCGCTGGCGGCGGCGGTACGCCCGCGGCTGTCCATCGCGCGCTACCCGTTCGAGCGGGCGGACCGGGCGCTGGCCGACCTGGCGGCCGACCGGATCACCGGGGTCGCCGTGCTCGAGGTCGCGCCGTAGCTGGTCACCGTGGAAGCGGAGATCGCCGTCCCGGGAACGAATCAGCTGCTCACGCAGCCGTTCTGTTCCCGAGACGGCGATCTTGCCTTCCAGTGAGCAACGGCGGTTAGTGGGTGGCGCCGGCCATCTGCTGCAGGCGGCGTACCCGCTCGGTCATCGGCGGGTGGGTGCTGAACAGCGACGCCAGGCCGCCGGCGCGCAGCGGGTTGGCGATCATCAGGTGCGCCGAGGAGGCGAGGTTGCCCTCCGCCGGCAGCGGACGCGCCCGGGCGCCCGCGTCGATCTTGCGGAGCGCGCTGGCGAGCGCCAGCGGGTCCCGCGACAGTGCGGCGCCGTCGGCGTCGGCCTGGTACTCCCGGCTGCGGCTGATCGCGAGCTGGATGATGCTCGCCGCCAGCGGCCCGAGGAACAGCATCAGCAGGAACCCGAGCGGCCCCGGACCGTCCTCGTCATCGCCGCCGATTGGGATGAACCACGCCAAGTACGCCAGCATCGTGATCATTCCGGACAGCGCCGCCGCCACCGACGAGATCAGGATGTCGCGGTTGTAGACGTGCGACAGCTCGTGGCCGAGCACGGCGCGTAGCTCCCGCCAGTCCAGGATGTCGAGGATGCCCTCGGTGACGCATACCGCCGCGTGGGCGGGGTTGCGCCCGGTAGCGAACGCGTTCGGCTGGCTGGTCGGGCTGACGTACAGCCGGGGCATGGGTTGGTTGGCCGCGCTGGCCAGCTCGCTCACCATGCGGTAGAGCTCGGGCGCCTGTTGCGGCGTCACCGGGCGCGCCCCCATCGCCCGCAGCGCGATCTTGTCCGACCAGAAGTACGCCCCGGCGTTTATCGCCAACGACAGCACCGCCGCGATCAGCACGCCGGTGCCGCCGCCGAGCAGGTAGCCGGCGCCGATAATCAGCGAGGTCAGCAGCCCGAGGAGCAGGGCCGTTTTCAGTCCGTTGTAGTGCCGGTGCACGCTCATCACTCCCGTCACATGCGTACCCAACACTGGTTTCAACAACCCCCCGCACGTCCCGCTTCCTGCCATTCGCTGTGAGTTACCTGGGTACGCCGCCCGCCGCCATCCTGGCGGGCTGCCGGACGTGTGTGGGGTTTCTCGCGGGGCTGGGCGGCGCCGCGCGGTCAGAAGGCGGTGGCGGCCTGGGCGGCGTCGAGCACGAGCTGCGGCGCGAAGCCGACGATCACGGCGAGCAGCGTGACCGCAGCGACCCCCACCAGCACCGGCCAGGCGGTGGCCGGTACCGGCCCTACGACAGCCGCGGCGTCGGCGCCTCCGGTGGCGTCCGCAGCGGCGGCGGGCTCGGGGTCGAGGTAGAGCTGGGCGCCGACGCGTACGTAGTACGCCAGGCCGACCACGGCGTTGAGCGCGACCACCACGGCGAGCCAGCCGGCGCTGGTCTCCAGCAGCGCGCGTACCACCGTGACCTTGGCGAACAGCCCGGCCAGCCCGGGCGGCAGGCCAGCCAGCCCGGTGAGCGCCAGCGCGAGCGCGGCGGTCAGCCACGGCGCCCGCCCGGCCATCCCGCGGTACTCCTCGATCGGCCCACCATCGGCCGCGCCGCGCATCCCGATCAGCGCCCCGAACGCGCCGAGCTCGATCAGTACGTAGAACACGGCGTACCCGATGGTCGCGGCGACCGCGGTCGCCACCGCGTCGGCCGACCGTCCGGAGGCGAGCGCGAACGCGCCGAGCGGGGCCAGGATGTAGCCGGCCTGGGCGACCGACGACCAGGCGAGCAGCCTTACCATCCGGGTCTGCCGCAGCGCGACGAGGTTGCCGACGGTCATGGTGAGCACCGCCAGCGCCGCGAGCGCGGGACCGACGACGTCGAGCCAGGGCTTGAGGGCGCCGACCACGACGTACAGCAGGGCGATCACGCCGCCCAGCTTCGAGGCGGTCGACAGGTAAGCGGCGATCGGGAGCGGCGCACCGTCGTACGTCCCGGGGGCCCAGGCGTGGAACGGCACCGCCGCCACCTTGAACGCCAGCCCGACCAGCACCAGCACCGCCGCGGCGGCGGCCAGCGGGATCTCGCGCAGCTGCCCCTGGCCGGCCAGCGCGCGCGCCAGCCCGTCGAGGTGTACGGCGCCGGTGAGCGCGTACAGCAGGGCGGCTCCCATCAGGGTGACCGCGGTGGAGACCACGGAGACGACGAAGAAGTTCACCGCGCCGAGCACGCTGGCGAGTACGCCACGGCGCAGCCCGACCAGCACGTACAGCGGGAGGGTCAGGGTCTCCAGCGCCACGATCAGGGTGATCAGGTCGCGGGAGTAGCCGAGCACCACGCCGCCGGTGAGCGAGGCGAGCAGCAGGAACGCGTACTCCCCCGCCGGCGGCCCGCCCGGCGCCCGCAGCGTCGGCACCGAGAACGCCAGCACCCCCAGGGTCAGTACGCAGAACAGCACCGCGACCACCGCGCCGGGCCGGTCCGCCACGTACGAGCACCCGGCACCGTCGGCGACGCAGAACGTACGCCGCACCGGGCCGAGCCCGACGGCGACCGCCGCCACCCCGGTGGCCACCACACCCAGCGCCGCCGTCGCCAGCACCGCCGACCGGCGCGCCGCCGACCCCGGCGCCAGCACCAGATCCACCAGGAACACCAGCAACGCCGTCGCCGCCGCCAGGTACGCCGGCAGCAGCGCCACATGGTCGATCGAAGCCAGCCGCGTCACGGGAGCGGCGACATCCAGAGCGAGGGCCGGGATCATCGGACCACCACCTGCATCAGGGCGTCGACCGGGCCGGCGCTCAGCCACAGCACCAGGCCGGGGATCAGCCCGATCGCCAGCGCCAGCACCACCAGCGGACCCCACGCCACCAGCTCACCGGCGGCCACTGGGCCGCATTCGGCGGTTTCGACCGCCGGCGACGCCGACCCATGGGTCACCCGCCGCAGCAGCCGCAGGAAGTACGCCGCGGTCACCGCGCCACCCACCGCGGCCAGTACGCCGAGCGTCAGCCACAGGCCACCGCCGTGCGCGATGGCGGCGTACACCGCGAAGGCTTCTCCCCAGAAGCCGGCGAGGCCGGGCAGCCCGAGCGAGGCGATCGCGGCGAAGCCGAGAATGCCGGCGAGCAGCGGCATCCGCTCCCGCAGCCCACCCAACTCGGTGAGGTCACCGGTCCCGAAGCGATCCTTGATCGCGCCGGCCAGGAAGAACAGCAGGCCGGTGATCACGCCGTGCGCGATATTGCCGATCAGCGCGGCCTGGAAGCCGGTGGCGGTCAGCGTCGCGATGCCGAGCAGCACGAACCCCATGTGGCCCACCGACGAGTACGCGATCAGCCGCTTCAGCTCGGTCTGCGCCAGGCACACCAGCGACCCGATCAGGATCGCGGCGACGGCGAGGATGCCCAGCACCGGCGCCAGCGCCTGCGCCCCTTCCGGCACCACCGCGACCACCCGGATCAGGCCGTACGTGCCCATCTTCAGCAGTACGCCGGCCAGGATCACCGAGCCGACGGTGGGCGCCTCGGTATGCGCGTCCGGCAGCCAGGTGTGCAGTGGCCACAGTGGACTCTTCACCGCGAACGCCAGCGCCAGCAGCACGAACGCCGCGATCTGTACGCCGCGCCCGATCCCCGCGCCACCCGCCCCGGAGAGCTCCACCAGGTCGGCGGTGCCGGCGGCAGCCACCACCGTGAACACGCCGACCAGCAGCAGCACCGACCCGAACAGCGTGTACAGCACGAACTTGCGCGCCGCCGCCTGCCGGCCCGGGCCGCCCCACACCGCGATCACGGCGTACATCGGGAGCAGGACGATCTCGAAGAACACGAAGAAGAGCACCAGATCCAGCGCCAGGAACACCCCGACGATCCCGACCTCGATGATCAGCAGCAGGGCGACCAGATTCTTGCCGCCGCCGCAGTGCGGCTCGTACCAGAGGGTGTAGAGGCAGCACAGCAGCGTGAGCAGGGTGGTGAGCGCGACCAGCGGCCAGGAGATGCCGTCGACCCCGAGGTGGAAGCCCAGATCCAGCCCCGGCACCCACTCCAGGTCCAGCTCCACCCACGGCCGGATCACTGATTTCGGGGTGTACGAGAACCAAGGCCCGCTCCGCGCCACGAGCAGCCCGAGGCTGGCGAGGAACGCCAGGCCGGACACCGCCACGCCGGTCAGCTTCGCCGCCTGGTGCAGGCGCCACGGCAACGCCGCCGCGACCACGGCACCGAGCGCCGGCAACACCAGTACGGCGAGCAGCAGCCAGCTCATGCCCACACCCCCAGTACGGCCGCGACGCCGATCAGCAACGCGCCACCGAGCACCGCGACGGCGTACCCGGGGAGGCCGCGCCGGTGGGCGGCGGTGAGCAGCTGGCCGAGCCCGAGCGCGCCGGTGCCGGTGCCCTCCACGGCGCCGTCCACCAGCTGCTCGTCGCCCCGCCGGACCAGCCGGGCGACCGCGCGGACCGGGCGTACCACCAGGAAGTCCTGCACGTCGTCGAAGAAGAACGCGCGCGCGAACACCGGGCGCGTCGGGCCCAGCATCCAGGCCGGGTCGGCGGCGGTGTCACGCCGCCACGCCCACCAGGCGCCCGCGCCGCCGAGACCGGTCAGCAGCAGCACCAGCAGCGTCAGCGGCAGGTCGAACTGGGGCAGCCGGGCCAGCCATGATCCGCCCGCCGGCCACGCCCCGACCACCAGCCCGAGCAGCACGGACGGTACGGCGAGCACCAGCAGCGGCCAGCGCATCAGCGGCGGCGGGTCGTGCGGTGTGAACTCGGCCCGGCGGGCGCCGAAGAACGTACGCAGCCACAGCCGGGTGGCGTACCACCCGGTGACCAGTACGGTGGCCAGCCCGCTGAGCAGCACCACCCAACCGACCCAGGTGGGCGGGCCGGGCGCGATCGCGCCGAACCAGCCGCCGCTGCCGGGCAGCCCGCTCTCGGAGGTGACCCGGGGATGCGTCGCCTCCCACGCCGCCCCGAGCACGCTCTCCTTGCTCCAGAAGCCGGCGAACGGCGGCAGCCCGGCCAGCGCCGCCAACCCGGCGGTCATGGTCCAGAAGGTGATCGGGCCGGCCCGCCAGGACCCGCCCATCCGGGACATCAGGTTGGAGCCGACCGCGTGGATCACCGCGCCGGCGCCGAGGAACAGCAGCGCCTTGAACGCCGCGTGGGTCAGCAGGTGGTACGTCGAGGACGCCAGCGACCCGACGGCAAGCGCCGCCGCCATGTAGCCGATCTGGCTCACCGTGGACCACGCCAGTACGCGTTTGATGTCGTCCTGCGCGGTCGCCGCGAGCGCGCCGAGCAGCATCGTGATCGCCGCCGACACCGCCAGCGCGCTCAACGCCACCGGCGCGTACAGGTAGATCGGCAGCAGGCGGCCGACCACGTACACCCCGGCGGCGACCATGGTGGCGGCGTGGATCAGAGCGGAGATCGGGGTGGGGCCGGCCATCGCGTCCGGCAGCCAGGTGTGCAGCGGGAACTGCGCGCTCTTGCCCACCACGCCGGCCAGCAGCAGCAACCCGGCCGCGGTCAGCGTGCCGGTGCCCATCCCAGGCACCGCCTCGAGCACAGCGCCGATCTCGAAGCTGCCCGCCGCCAGCCCGAGCAGCACCACGCCCAGCCAGAAGCCGACGTCGCCGACTCGGGTCACCAGGAACGCCTTCACCGCCGCGCCCGGCGCCTCGGGCAGCCGCCGGTCATGGCCGATCAGCAGGTACGAGCAGATGCCCATGACCTCCCAGCCGACCAGCAGCTGGACCAGATCACTCGCGACCACCACGTTGAGCATCGCGGCGGTGAACAGGGAGACCTGGGCGGCGTACGGGACGTACCGCTCGTCGTCGTGCAGGTACGCCACCGAGTAGAGCTGTACGGCCGTCGCGACCACCCCGACGGCGACCGCGACCAGGACTGCGATCGCGTCGACCCGTACCCCCGCCGTCACCGCGATCTCGCCGAAGCGCACCACCGTGAGCGACGACTCCAGCGGGCCCGACAGCCCGAACGCGAGCAGCACCGCGGCGAGCAGCGCCACCCCGCACGACCCGGCGCCCAGCACCGCTGCCGCCAACCGGGACCGCAGCGGCAGCACCAGCCCCGCCAGCGCAGCCACGAACGGTACGAGCGGCAGCGCCGCCGCCAACCCACTCACCCGCCCACCTCCGCGGACTCCGGCAGCACGTTGCCCTCCTCGGCGTCGATGCCGTCGGTGATCACGGTGCGGCGCAGCCGGTAGAGCTGCAGCACGATCGCGAGCCCGACCCCGACCTCGGCCGCCGCCAGCACGATCACGAACAGCGTGAAGACCTGGCCGGTGCCGGGTCCGCCGAGCGTGGCGTCGGCGGTGACCAGCACCAGGTTGACGGCGTTCAGCATCAGCTCGACCGCCATCAGCAGCAGTACGGCGTTGCGGCGTACCAGCACGCCGTACACCCCGATGCCGAACAGCAGCGCCGCCAGAACGTAAGGGATCACCGGATGCATCAGCGGCTCCCGGTCCGGTCACTGGCGCCGACGTCGGGGCGGGAGATCACGATCGCGCCGACCAGCGCGGCGAGCAGCAGCACCGAGAGCACCTCGAACGGCAGCACCCATTCCCGGAAGATCAACTCGCCGAGCTGCCCAGCCCCACCGGCCCGCGGCAACGGCAGCTCCACCCACCGGTACGCGTCGACCAGCAGCGCCGCCAGCCCACCGCCGGCACCCGCCCCGATCAGAACTCCGGGGGTACGCCGCCGGTCCAGATCCCGGCTGCGCCCGATCGGCGCCCGGGTCAGCATCACCGCGAACAGCAGCAGCACCACGACAGCGCCCACGTAGAGCAGCACCTGCACCCAGGCGACCAGCTCGGCGCCGAGTACCAGGTAGCAGCCGGCCAGTCCGCCCAGCGCCACGACGAGCCACAGCCCGGCGCGTACCAGATGCGCGGTGGTGACCACCAGCAGCGCGGCGCCGAGGGTCACGGCGCCGAGCGCGAGCAGCAGAACATCGGCGGTTGTCACGTCGCCGCGCCTTCCCGATGCCTCCGCGGCCGATCATCCATGGCCGCCATCCTGCCGTGTACGCCGCCGCGATGCGACAACCACCCCAGGACGTGTCCGCCCGTCGGTCACCTTTCCCGCGTCGACCGTCCACGATGGCGGGGCTCCCCGGCGTGGCGCGATCCGGATAGTGTTGCCGGTGATGCCGCGCTCCGAGATCATCACCCTGGTCGGCGTCGACGGGGCCGGGAAGAGCACGCAGGCACGGCTGCTCGCTGGTTGGCTCCGCGATCAGGGGGTACGTGCGGCGTACTTCGAAAATCCCGGTGGCCGCCCGGTGCTGACCCGCCTGGCGAAGCGGCTCGGGCGTGCCGACGCGGTGGCGTTGCTCGGACCGCGAGGGTTCCTGATCGTCGAAGCCACCGTACGGTGGGTGATGTTGTTCCGCGCGCTGCTGTGGTCGCGGCTGTCCCGCCAGGTCGCGGTGATGGACCGGTACACGTACTGCCAGTACGCGATGACGCGAGCCCGCGGCGTCGCCGGCGAGTCACTGGTCCGCAAGCTGTACGCCGGCTTCCCGCTCCCCGACCGGCGGTTTTTCCTCGACGTACCGCCGGAGTTGGCCCAGCAGCGGGTCACCGCCCGCGGCAAGGACCACGAGGAGCTGAGCTACCTGCGGGCGCTGCAGGCGGCGTACCACACCCTGCCGGAGTACGCGGACTTCACCGTGGTCGACGGGTCCGGCTCCACGGAAGCGGTCGCCGCCGAGCTGCACCGGCTGCTGGAGCCGGAACGCCGGGCCGACGCCGCGTAACCGTCAGCTCTCGGCTACCGGAGCGGCCGCCTCGGCGGCGGCTTTCTCGGCGACCTTGACCGCGGCGGTGACCTCCTTGGCGGGCTCGCCCTGCGGGTCGTGCGCGGGCGGCGCCGGCACCGTGGGCATCCACTCGCCGAGCCGGTCCTTCTCGTGCAGCAGGTTGCGGATGTCGTGCTCCGCGTACTCGAACTCCGGCGACCAGAACAGCGCGTCGAACGGGCAAGCCTCGATGCAGATCCCGCAGTACATGCAGAGCGAAAAGTCGATCGCGAACCGGTCCAGCACGTTCTTCTGCCGCGGCCGCGCCGCCCCCGGCGGGGTGAACTCCTCCTTGTGGGAGTCGATGTAGATGCACCAGTCCGGGCACTCCCGGGCACACAGCATGCAGACCGTGCAGTTCTCCTCGAGCAGCGCGATCACGCCCCGGGACCGCGGCGGCAGGTCCGGCTCGACATCCGGGTACTGCTGCGTGCTGGCCCGCCGGGTCATCGTCTTGAAGGTGATGGCCAACCCCTTGGCCAACCCCAACCCCGGAAACCCCTTTGCCGGTACGCCGCTCATCCGCCCATCCTGCCTGCTGCCCCGGTGAAGGGCGAGGCCGGCCCGCCGCCAAGCCACCGCACGCCGCCGTGTGCCCGGACCGCCGGCTCGTCTGTTCACCGAAATCGGAGGTACGCAGCAGTCGCGTCGTCATGCCGTTTGTAGCGCGGATGTAGTTGGCCGTCGGGATCGGCGCGCTCGGCCGCCCGAACCATTGCGAGCAGGTGAGCGGGGCCATGTTCATCGAGTACGTCGAGCAGCCTTGGCCAGTCAAGAAGTCGGAAGGTCTCGACTGCGGAGGACGCCCCATCAGTCAGGAGTGCCGCCCGGCGCAGTCGACACGGCCCGCTCAGCGGCACAGAACCGGTGACAGCATGATGGGCGGCATCAGGGTTCGCAGCAGCGATCCAATAGCCACTCGGATGGTTGATCCACCTACGCTGCGACTCCACCAACTGGCGCACCCGCCACTCTCGATTTGCACTACCAAACGCATCAGTGCCAACCAGCGCCGCTTCTCGGACACGCTGGCTAGTCTCGTGCGGCCGAAGGTCTCTGATCACCTTCGTGGTGCCCTGGTCGAGCACGAGCGGGCTGTCACTCAGGACCAGATAGTCTGCTGAATCCTGACGTGCACGTAGGAGACAGACGGTCGACTGGGGGCTTCCCGGGTGGTCAAGATCGCAGGTGCTGCCGTGGTCTCCCCGCGCAGCATCAATTGCGGCGGCAAGCACATCGGGCAGAGGTGCCGCATTTTGCTCCGCGTGAGCTTCGAGTAGCCGGACTCCTAGACGACGCACGTACCACGCTGGGCCGTGCAGGCAGCCAGTGTCGAGCCCCGCCGGCGCAGTAACGCCATCCAGGACGGCCACCAGGTCCGGTGCAACTACAACATGATCCTCATTGACAGCAGCGCCAGGAGACGCGTCGGAGGCGAGCCCTACCTCCATCACAGCGACCCTTGGTCAGCCTGCGTTGCAGTCGCGGCGTCGTCCCACCCGTACCTCAGAGTCCAAAGATGACCAGGCATAACATGAAGCGCCACCTCGATCGGCCGGTCATCCGTCAGTGCGATGTGGACGATGTCGAACACCGGCTCAGTAGCTTCCAGCTGCAAGGTACGGCGCTCGGCGTCCGCCGGCATCCGCACGTTGACGTTCTCGACAAAGCGGGTGATCGGAAAGCCCATATCACGGAGCCGCGAATACGAACCACCCTCCCCGGTGTCTTGCCGAAGTAGAGCGCTGCCCTCCGCGATCTCCCATGGGAAGTAGCTGTCCGCGATCTGGGTGGGTTCGTCGTTGGCGTACAACACACGTCGCCGCACCAACACGTCGGCGCCTTCCGCCAGCCCAAGGGCCCGGGCTACCTCCGTGGGGGCTGGCACCCGGGTGATCTCCCGAAAGTCGATTCGGGACCGGAGGTTGAGGCTGCGAGCCTCGACATCGGCGGCGCCCATGCCCTGCTGACGGGCGCCGTACCGGGCTCTGGCGTCGCGAACAATCTGGGGGAGCGAGCGGACATAGGTGCCGGCCCCTCGCTTGACCTTGACCAGGCCGGCGGTTCGCAGGAGGCCGATGGCGCGGTTGATCGTCACGCGGGACACGCCGAGCTCAGTTGCCAGCGCCGGCTCGCTGGGCAGCCTGGAGCCCGGTAGGTACGTGCCGTCCACGATCCGGGCCCGCAGCCAGTCGGCGATCTGCTCGTACTGAGCCTTTTGCGGTTGCACGACGGACATGCTGCCTGACCCTCCCACCTGCACGTAAGACATCAGACCGGGCACCACCATAGCCCGACATGCCGATTCCCTCTCAGGCCGCGAGCCCGTCCCCGAGCTTGACTTGGCCAACGCTGGTAGACAAGATGTCTTACATCTTTCTTATTGCATTTAGTGCACGGATCAACGTAAGCGGGCGGTGAACGACGTGGCAGACGCTCCCCACTCTCCTGGCGGGCCTGGTGCTCGGGTTCTTGTGCGGGCTGCTGACCTTCCGGCGGAGCCTCCGGTGGTGCAGGCGGTGCGGCGAGACGCTGACCTGCCCCCGGTGTCTACCCGGCCGGAGGCACTCCGCGTGAGCGAGGCATTTCCCAAGAGACCCGCACCGCGTCACGCACCTCCGACCGCCGGCGAGATCGAGCAGGCACGGCGCGACTTCGCGCAGCACATCCCGTCCCTGTTCTCCCGGCGGTGCCTCGCGGTGGGCTGCGAGGACTGGCCCTGTCGCCGGTACCGACGAGCCGTCTCTCTGCTGGACCGCGCCGGGCTCCTCGACGTGAACGGACAGCTACGTGACGACTGACCCGCGAATGTCGTACGCCGCTGGAATACTCCGAGTCGTGACAGAGAAGCTCCCCTCCCGCTGGGACGGCATCGAGGAGCTGGTGCCTGAGCGCCTCGAGGATCTCCACGGTCCGGCGCACGGGACGCTGACGCTACCGGTGGACATCTGCTGGTCCGGGCGGCGGCAGTTCGACCTCGCCAACTACAAGCACCGGCTGACCGCGTACCGGATCGTGCTCACCGCCGGTTGCCGTGAAGACGCCGAGCAGTACCTCGATGCTCGTCACCTGATCGACGACTGGCCCGACCAACGGCGGCTGCTCGGCCCGCACTATCGCCGCGCCTGGGAGTCTCGTTTTCCCGAGCTGGTTCAGCCACACCGGTCGGAAGCGCAGTAGGCGGCAGCACGGTGGAGATGCCGCCATTTCACCAGCGGGTCGTCGAAGCGGGGTTGTCGGCCGGTCGAAGGTTTGGCCTGATCCTCGCGGGCGGCTACGCGATGCGAGCCCATGGACTGACGGAGCGGCAGAGCCAGGATCTTGATCTGGCAACGAACGACCAGGCGCCGTTGCCCACCATCGCCGCCGAAGTTGCCGCCGCCTACCGGGCCGCAGGTTTCGACGCCGTCGTCAATCGCGCGACCCCGCGCATGGCAAGAATCGACATCTCCGATCCGCTCACAGGGCAGTCCGTGCCGCTCGACCTCATGAAGGAGGCGCTGCAACAGCATCCTCTGTATCTCGAGCTATGCCCGGTCGTCGGGCTGGACGACGCCGTCGGGCTGAAGGTTCGTGCGATTCACGGCCGATCCATGGCGCGAGATCTCATCGACGTGGCCTCTGTAGCCGACCAGTACAGCTTCCGCGAGCTGGAGCGACTCGGCAGGATCCACGACGAGGACTTCTCCGTTATCGAGCTTGCGGGCCGACTCGAGGCTGTCTACCTGATCGACGACGAGGACTTCACCGATTACGGGCTCAGCGAGGCGGAGATCGCCACCGTTCGCCGGTTCGCGTTGGACTGGCTGGAGGACATCAAGCACCGCCGGGTCGCCGACGGCGACATCGATGTGGAGGTCGACGCGATGCCGTACCCCGAGTGGTATTGACGACAGGACGGCCTGAGTAGCTGTCAACTACCGGACTGCCCGCCTACCTGGCTGCCCATACCCTCAGCGCATGAACGACGAGCCGCAGGGGCAGCCATCCACCGCGACGAAGGATGCTGCGGTGATCACGTTCTGGCTCGTGGTCGCGGTCGCCGTACTCGCCGGTGGCCTTTTGTACGGCTTCTTCGGACAGTGACGGCAGACCGGTGAATCGCTGGTCCCGGTTCGTACGCGTGTGCCTCGACAAGCTGTTCGGGGAGTACGCCTTCAGCTGTCCCGAGTGCTTCCGGCGTCCCCCGACCCACATGGTCGCGTGGGGCACCGACGACCAGCCGTGGCCGGCGCGGGCCGGCGCGATGTGTGAGGCGTGCGGCGTCCGCTTCTCGCGTGCCATGCCGCTCGACACCCGGGTGGCGATCGTGCCGCTCGAGGCGCACGCCACCTACCAGAGCTGGCACGGGTACGACCCCTACAGCGGCCGCTGGCTCGGCGTACAGGACGTCACGCCGGCGGCCTGACGCTGATCTCCGAGCTCATCCAGGCGCAGCTGCCCATAACGCCGCGCGCGGTGACGCTCGGCGCTTCCGGCTCGATGACGCACCTCGACACCGCTTTGCCGCCGCGTCCGCGCCATACTGACGCCAGTTGTGCCTTTACATGACGTCACTACGGCGCCATGATGGCGTCATGGAACTTCAGCCGTTTGTGGAGACACTGCGTCAGGACCTCGCCGCCGCGGGGGAAGCCGCCGCCGACGACGTACGGGACGCGGCGCAGCGCCTGTCGTACGCGGTCGAGCCGTCGCTGCGACTCGCCCTGCTCGACGCGCTCGGGGCAGCGGCCACTGAGGTGTCCGCCCAACTCGATGCCGCCGCCGTCGAGGTACGGCTGCGCGGGCGCGACGCCGATCTGGTCGTGATCCAGGCCGACCAGACGGGCGCGCCACCCCGTACGGCGCCGGCGACCGAGACCGACGAAGGCACCTCGCGAATCTCGCTGCGACTCCCCGACTCACTCAAGTCACGGGTCGAGGAGGCGGCCGCGGCCGAGGGCCTGTCGGTCAACGCGTGGCTGGTACGCGCGGTCGCCCAGACCCTCGACGGCCCGGCCGCGACCGCGTCGATCCGGGTCGGACGCAACATCTCCGGCTGGGTCCGCTGACCCCCGTACCACCGGCTCGGTTTCTTGCCGGGCACCCACCGCTACCAGGGAAGAAGGACGTGCCATGACCTCTCACGACACCACCACCCAGCCTCGTACGTTCCCCGTCTCCGGCCCGCTCGAGCTGGCGGTACGGCTCGGCTCCGGCGTTGTCGAGGTGACCGCCGCCGACACCGCCGAGGCGACCGTCGAGCTCACCCCGATGCGGCTCGGCGACACCGACGCGCTCGACGTGATCGCGCAGTCCCGGGTCGAGCTGCGCGGCGACTCGCTGCGGATCGACGTACCGGCGAAACATCGGATGATGCGCCGTACGCCGCCGGTACGGGTCCGGGTCACCGTGCCCACCGACAGCGCCGTCGACGCCGAGGTCGGGTCGGCCGACGTACAGATCGAGGGCGGCATCGGCACCCTCGTCGCCGAGGCCGGCTCGGGCGACCTGATCGCCGGGTCGTGCGGCGACGCCAGGATCCGTTGCGGCAGTGGCGACGTACGCATCAGCGAGTCGCAGGCGATCACGTTCAAGTCCGGCTCGGGAGATCTCACGATCGGCTGGTGCGGCGGCGACTTCACCGTGCAATCCGGATCCGGCGACGTCAGCGTCGAGCAGGCCAGCGGCAAGGGGCACATCACCACCGCATCCGGCGACGTGGAGTTGGGCGATGTCGGGCCCTCCACCCTGGTGAAGACCGCGTCCGGCGACGTCACCGTACGCCGGGCCAGCGAAGGGGAGCTGGTCGTCAAGACGGCGTCCGGCGGCGTCACGGTGGGCGTCGCGGCCGGCACCGTGACCCGGCTGGAATGCGCGTCGGTGACCGGCCAGGTGCACTCGCAGCTCGAACCCGGCGACGCCCCCGGCGACGCCGAGCGCCGGCTGCTGGTCAACGCCCGCACCGTCACCGGCGGCATCACCATCAACCGCGTCAGCTAGGAGTACGCCATGCTGCCCACCAGCCAGGAAACCCTGACCGTGCACTACCAGGAACGGGACGAGCGGATCGCGGAAGCCGCGCGGCACCGTACCGCCGAGCAGATCGTCCGGGCCCGCCGCGCTCGGCGCTGGGCACAGCGCCTGGAACGGCTCGCCGCCCGCCTCGACCAGCTGGCGCAGACCCAACGCGCCCGCCTGTCCTGACCGGGCAATGCCATCAGGCCGAGCAATGCCATCAGGCCGGGCTATGCCTTCAGCCGGGCTATGCCTTCAGCAGTGCGACGTCGTACCGGAGGATGTCGGCGTCCCTGGTCACCAGCGTCAGCTCTTCACCGCCCGCCTGCGCCACCAGCATCCGATCGAACGGATCACGATGAAGGTGGGGCAGGCGGGCTGCAGCGATGGAGTGATCCGGCCGTACGGGAAGCATCCGGAACCAGTTGTCCATGATCAGCTCAGGCAGCGCCTGCGGCTCCACGATCTTGCCGTACGCCTGCTTGATGGCGAACTCCCAGATCGTCACCGCGCTGACGTAGACCTCGGGCTCGTCGTCGATGTAGCCCTTGAGCTCGTCGGAGAGCGTCTCGTCGTCGGTGAGCCACCAGAGCACGATGTGGCTGTCGAGCAGGAGCCTCACGACAGGGCAGAGAAGTCGCGGGCGATCTGCTCGTTCACCTCAGGCGAATCCCAGTCCGGGGCAAGCACGAGCTTGCCGCGCAACGAGCCACGGCCGGCCCGCCGCACCGCCCGCTCGATCGGGACCACCTTGGCGACCGGCGTGCCGGCGCGGCTGAGGATGATCTCTTCGCCGTGCTCCACCCGCTCGACAATGCGAGACAGGTTGGTCTTCGCCTCGTGAATGTTGAACTGTGCCGCAGCCTCGCCCATCACTAACCTCCTTAGCTAAGGAGGTTAGTCCACCTGCGCCTTACCACGCAACCTTGACCACCGCGGTCAGCACCAGCTGGCCCAGCGCGACCGGCACCAGCACCAGCCAGCACAGGCGCTGCAGCTGGTCTTCCCGCAGCCGGGGGTACGCCACCCGCAGCCACACGATCACGAAGCTGACCGCGAACACCTTCACCAGCGTCCACAGCCAGCCCAGCTCGGCGTCGAGGAACGGGCCCTTCCAACCGCCGAGGAACAGCACCGTGGTGAGCGCGGCGATCACGATGATCCCGACGTACTCGGCGAGCAGGAAGAACGCGAACCGCAGCCCGGTGTATTCGGTCATGTAGCCGAACACCAACTCGGAGTCGGCGATCGGCATGTCGAACGGCGGGCGCCGGATCTCCGCCAGCCCGGCGATGAAGAACACCGCCGCCGCCGGCGCCTGCCACAGCAGCCACCACGGCCGCCACGCCTCCACGATCCCGGTCAGCGACAGTGTCCCGGCCGCCATCGCCACCGACGCCGCGGCCAGTACGAACGGCAGCTCGTACCCCAAAAGTTGGGCAGCGGCGCGCAGCCCGCCGAGCAGGCTGTACTTGTTGGCGCTGGCCCAGCCGGCCATCAGCACCGCGACAATCCCGACGCCGACGATGGCGAGCACCATGAACAGCCCGATGTCGAGCGGCTGCGCCACCAGGTCGCGAGGCCCGAGCGGGATCACCAGCAGCGCCACCAGGTAAGGCACCAGCGCCACGATCGGCGCCAGCCGGAACACCGGCCGGTCGGCGGCGCGCGGCACCACTTCTTCCTTCTGTACGAACTTGATGCCGTCGGCGATCAGCTGTGCCCAGCCGTGGAACGCGCCGGCGTACATCGGGCCGAGCCGGCCCTGCATGTGCGCCATCACCTTGTGTTCCATCTGGCCCACGATCAGCGGCAACGTCAGGAACGCGGCCACCACCGCACCGATCCGCAGCGCCAGCTCCAACCACAGCGGCATCAGCCCTCACCGCCCTCTGGCGAGCTGCCCTCCGGCTCGCTGTCCGGCTGCGGCGGGCTGCCCGCTTGCGGTCCCCATTCACTGGGATCTGGTACGCCGGGCGGCCGCATCGGGGCCCGCTTCCCGCGCGCGGGGGCGGCGTGGGATTCGCCGGGCTCCTTGGCGCCGGGCCACGGCTTCGCGACCCGGGACGCGAGCACGAACTCCTTGCGCAGCGGGTGCCCCTCGAACTCCTCCGGCAGCAGCAGCGGCTTCAGCCCCGGGTGCCCGTCGAACCCGACGCCGAACATCTCGTACGTCTCCCGCTCGTGCCACGCCGCGCCGGGGAACAGCTCCACGATCGACGCGAGGTGCGCGTCCTCGCGCGGCACCCGGGTCCGCAGCAGCACCCCGTGTTTCGCGGCGACCGACCACAGGTGCGCCACGATCGAGAAGCCTTCCTCCAGCTCGTCCACAGCGGACAGCCAGTCGAAGAAGTCGCAACCCAGCTCGTCCCTCGCGGTCCGTACCGCCTCGGTCCACCGATCCGGGGGTACGTCGACCGTGGCGCGCGCGTGGTCGTTGCCGCCCGACACGCTCGCCTCGCACGGCGCACCGAGCAGCTCCACCAGCCGCGTACCAACCTCGTCGGGCGTCATGGTTACCGATCCTACGGCCAGCGGCGGGCCGGTCAGCGTCACCGGCCGCCGCTGACGTCGAGGATGGTGCCGGTGGCGTACGAGGCTTCGTCGGAGGCCAGCCACAGGATGGCGGGCGCGATCTCGTCCACGGTGCCGGGGCGCCCCAGGGGCGGGGAGCCGCCGACCCGGTCCAGCCGGCCGGGGGCCTGGATCTCGGTGTCGATCAGGCCGGGGCGTACCGCCGTCACCCGGATCCCGTCGGCGGCGACCTCCTTGGCGAGCCCGATGGTGAGCGCGTCGACGCCGGCCTTGGCGGCGGCGTAGTCGACGTACTCTCCGGGGCTGCCCAGCACGGAGGCGCGGGAGGAGACGTTGACGATGACGCCGCCGGAGCCGCCGTACCGGGTGGACATCCGGCGTACCGCCTCCCGGCAGCAGAGCAGGGTGCCGGTGAGGTTGACCGCGACCACCCGCTGCAGCCGCTCGGCGGTGAACTCTTCGAGCCGCTGCAGCTCTCCGACGATGCCGGCGTTGTTCACCACGGCGCGCAGCGTGCCCCAGTCGCCGACGGTCGCGAACAGCCGCTCGACGTCCGCCTCGATCGCGACATCCGCCGGTACGGCGATCCCGCGCACCCCGGCCGCTTCGCAGTCGGCCACCACCGCGGCCGCTTCGTCGCCGCGTACCCGATAACTGATCGCCACGTCCCAGCCGCGTCGGGCGGCGAGCCGTGCGGTGGCGGCGCCGATCCCCCGGCTGCCGCCGGTGATCAGCATGGTCGGTCGCGTCATGCCGCCAGCTTTCCAGGCGGCTGCCCGGAAACTGTCACAGCATCCCTCTAGGGTCGCGGTCATGACGATGCAGATGGGCGGCGTGACGATCGACTGCGAGGACCCGCGCGGTCTCGCCGAATTCTGGACCAAGGCCGTGGGGTACGAGATAACCCAGGACTTCGAGGGCTTCTTCGTGATGCTCACCCCGACCGACGGCGGCGGCTACATCGGGCTGCAGAAGGTCCCCGAGAAACGCGCCGGGAAGAACCGCGTACACATCGACTTCGCGACTCAGGACCGGAAGGCCGAGGTGGAGCGGCTGATCGGGCTGGGCGCGACCGCCGTGGCCGAGCACAGCGTGCCCGGTCTCACCTGGAGCGTGCTGCAGGATCCCGAGGGCAACGAGTTCTGTGTCGGCTCGCACCACGGCTGAGCCGCGGGCACCAACCACTGACGCGGGTCAGTGCGGCGTGACCGTTGGCGCGGTGAGGGCGGCGGCGTCCGTACCCCCGGCACGTCCGGCGGCACCGGGTGACCGGTCGTCACGGGCGAGACCGCCGAGACCGGCCTGCTCGGCGGCGATCTTCTCCTGCAGCCGCAGGATGCCGTGCAGCAGCGCCTCAGGCCGGGGCGGGCAGCCGGGCACGTAGACGTCGACCGGGATCAACTGGTCGACGCCCTTGGTCACCGAGTAGGAGTCCCAGTAGGGGCCGCCGCAATTGGAGCATGCGCCGAACGAGATCACGTACTTCGGCTCGGGCATCTGGTCGTAGAGCCGTTTCACCGCGGGCGCCATCTTGTCGGTGACGGTGCCCGAGACCACCATCAGGTCGGCCTGGCGCGGGCCGTGCGCGAACGGGATCACGCCCAGCCGGATGAAGTCGTGGCGCCCCATCGAGGTCGCGATGAACTCGATGGCGCAGCAGGCGAGCCCGAAGTTGAACACCCAGAGGCTGTAGCGGCGACCCCAGTTCAGCACGAACCGGATCGGCTCGCCGAGCACTCCGGCGACGCCGCCACGCCGCTGCGCACTCACCGGCAAGGTCGTCATGGCGCCAGCGTATCGGGCGCCGGTCCGCCCTGACGGATTGCGGGGCGCTGGCTAATGCTGTTAGCTTTTACGCTATGAGTGCTAGCCGTCGCGTATCGCGCCTGGGAGGCGACCGTGCCTAGGGCAGGTTTGTCGACCCGCGCCGTCGTCGACGCCGCCCTCGACCTGATCGACGCCAGAGGTCCGGACGCGCTCACGCTGGCCGCGGTCGCCGGGCGTACGGGGGTTGCCACGCCGTCGCTGTACAAGCACGTCGGCAGCCTCGCCGAGCTGCGTACGCTGCTCGCCGTACGGGTGCTGGAGGAGCTCACCGAGCAGCTCACCGCCGCCGCGCTCGGGACGTCCGGCGACGACGCGACGACCGCGCTGATGCACGCGTACCGCCGGTACGTCCAGCAGCACCCCGCCCGGTACGCCGCCCTGCCCCCGGATCCGCTGCATGATCCGGAGCTGGCCGCCGCCGGCACGAAGCTGCTGCACGTCGTGCTCGCCGTGCTCCGCGGGTACGACCTCGCCGACTCCGACCTGATCCACGCCACCCGCGCGCTGCGGGTGATCGCGCACGGCTTCGCCTCGATCGAGGCCAGCGGCGGCTTCGGGCTGCCGGAAGCCGTCGACGAGACGTACCACCAAATGATCCAGATGTTTCTCGCCAACCTCCCGCGCCCCTCGCAGAAGCGCCCCTCGCAGCACCGCCCCTCGTAAAGGAGTCCCACCATGTCCGCGTACCGGATCCGGCTCGGCGCACTCGCCCTCGGCGCCGCCGCCGTGCTGTTCGTGCTCTACTCCGCCACCCGCCCGTGGCACGACGAGACCACCGCGGCCGGCGCCGCCGCCGCGCTCGGCTCCGGCGCCTGGGTCGCCTCGCACCTGTTCGCCATGATCGGCTTCATCCTGGTGCCGCTCGGGCTGCTCGCGCTGCGCGCCGTGGTCAGCCGTACCGGCGCCGAGCGGCTGGCGTTCTCCGGGGCCATCACCAGCTGGATCGGCGCCGGGCTGACCCTGCCGTACTACGGCGCCGAGGATTTCGCGCTGCACGCGATCGCGAAGGCGGCGGCCGGCGGCGAGCAGCTCGACCTGGTGAAGCTGACCGAAGCCTTCCGGTACGACCCGGTGGCGGCGACCACGTTCGCGATCGGGCTGCTCCTGCTCGGGGTCGGGGCGGTGCTGGCCGCCGTCGCGGTGTGGCGCTCCGGCGTACTGGCCCGGGCCAGCGGGATCCCGTTCGCGCTCGGGTTCGCGCTGTTCATCCCGCAGTTCTACACACCTCCGGCGGTACGGATCGCGCACGGCGTACTGCTCGGGGCCGGGCTGGCGTGGCTGGCCTGGGAGCTGTGGCGTACCGGCCGGACCGAGGTCGCGAGCTGACCGCTCAGGTACGACGGCGGCGCCGTACGGCGGCCCACGCGGCCACGGCAACGGCGCCACCGAGCACCACGACCACGCACCACATCCACAGGTCATTGACCGCGTCGTAGTGGTCGCTGTCGTACGGGCCGAGCACCGCGTACGCCAGCTCCGCCAGCAGCGGACCGGAGACCGCCGCGACCACGGGGTGCCGTTCCTCCCGGGGGGCTACGCCAACTGATCACGCCGCACAGCGCGACCGCCGGGACCAGGCTCGCGATCAGCATCGCCACATCCACCCAGTCCCACAGCCGGAGTGGTGGGAAGCTCAGCACCGGCCACCAGCTCGGCAGCACACCGATCAGGTGCAGCGGCTGCGTCGCGGCGATCAGCCAGCCGGTGCCGATCCACAGCAGGATCCCGCGCCGCAGCTCCGGCCGCCCGGCCAGCACCGCCACCGCGGCACCGCCGATCACCACTGCGGCCACCGCCGGATACCACGCGTCAATGTCGGCGTCCGGCACCCGGCGCGCCAACGCCTGGACGTACGGGACCTGCGCCGTACCGCCGATCGCCGCGGCCACCCCGATCCCGAGCCGGCTCCACACCGGCAGCACCTCCGGTACGGATTCGGGCGCCACCGCGCGGCCTACCCGTACCGCGGCCAGCGCGCCGAGCAGGATGCCGGTCGCGACTTACCAGACGATGAGGGCCTGCTGGTACTGCTGGGTGTCGTTGCCCGCCTCGTACACCTGGGCGGGTTGCAGCACGCCGGTCGCCTGGGCCAGCCACAGCTGCGCCAACCCGAGTACGACGCCGCCGCACACCGCCAAGCCGGCCAGCATCCACCACCGACCACGACTCATCACCGGGCACCGTAGTGACCCGGCACAAGCCGGTCAGGCGCGCTCGGCTTTGTCCAGGTGCGCCTCGAGCGCGGCGGTGACCGCCTCGGGCTCCTCCAGCGTGGAGGTGTGGCCGGCGCGGGGCACCCGTACCAGCGTCGAGCCGACGATGTCCGCGTGGATCCGCTCGGCCTTCGCCGGTGGGGTCGCGACGTCCTCCTCACCGACCAGCACCAGCGTCGGGGCGGTGATCGCGGGCAGCAGGTCGTACACCTCGGGGCGCTCGATCACCCCGTACGTGGCCCGCACCGCCCCGGTACGGTCCTTCCGCAGCAGCTCCTGCCGCAACTCTTCCCGCCGCGCCGCCCGGGCCGGGTCCGTCAGGAACGTCGAGCCGAACATCACCTTCATCACCTGACCGGCGACCGGGCGCGGTCCGAACAGCTTGTAGATCAACGCGAGCAGCCGGTAGCGCACCACCTTGTCCGGATCCTCGGGCCCGGCGGAGGTGTCCAGCAACGACAGCGACCGCACCCGCTCCGGGTGCCGGGCCGCCAACCGCATCCCGATGAAACCGCCCATCGACAGCCCGACGTAGTGCGCCGACTCCAGCTCCAGCGCGTCGAAGACCCCCACCAGGTCTCCGGTGAGCGCGTCCATGTCGTACCCGGCGGGGGTCACCTCGGAGCCGCCCTGGCCCCGCCAGTCGACCGTGATGCACCGGTACCGGTCGCGCAGCGCGTCGATCTGAGGGCGGAACATCTCCCCGGTCCAGAGCAGCCCGTGGCCGAACACCACCGGCGGCCCGGACCCTTCGTCCGAGACCTGCAACGTCGCGCCATTGATCCTCATCGTCGGCATGTGCCGGATTGTCCCGACCCATGCCGACGATGTCGAGGAGTCTGCTGAATAACTCCGGTCGAGTCGCGGCGAGGCCCATTTGTCGGTCCGGCAAGGCGGAGATTTGTCCGAATACCGGTGTTGTATTCGGGCGAATCTCCAACGCCGCCGGTCGGCAAATGGGTCCGGCGCGGCCGACCAGCGAGTTGTTCAGCAGACTCCTAGATCACGGCCAGGGGACGTCGGGGGCGCGGTAGTAGTTCACGCTGAGTACGTCCCAGCGCGGACCCTGCGCCGCGAGCCGCTTGCTGTACGTACGCCAGTCGTGGGTCGACGCCGGGGACCAGCCGATCTCGGCGATCCCGGGCAGCCGCGGGTACGCCATGAACTCCAACTTGTTCACGTCGTCCAGCGTCTCCGTCCACAGCGGCGCCTCGACCCCGGCGATGCTCGTCTCACCGACGCCGTTGACCTGGCTGGCCGGATCCCAGCTGTACGACAGCTTGGTCGGCACGTACCCGGCCCAGGTCAGCCCGCACGGGGTGGACCGGTCGTACTTCATGTCGAGGTACGCCCGGTTCGCCGGCGACATCACGACCTTGGCGCCCTTCGACACCGCGAGCCGCGCCAGGTCGGCCGAGCGGGTGTCCCCCGTCCCCCAGTACTGCGTGGTGGCGCCGGCGGGCAGCGGCCCGGCGGCGATCTCCTGCCAGCCCATCACCTGCTTGCCGTACGTACCGAACATCGGGAACACCCGGGTCAGGAACGTCCGGTAGTCCGCCGGCGGGGTCGAGTGCGCCTCGTCGCCGCCCATGTGGATCCGGCTGCCCGGCGTGATCGCGGCCAGCTCCCGCAGCACGTCGTTGACGAAGGTGTACGTGATCTCCTTACCGATGCACAGCGAGCTGAACCCCACGTCGGTGCCGGTGTAGAGCGGTGGTGCCACGCCGTCGCAGTTGAGCTCGGCGTACGAGGCGAGCGCGGCGTTGGTGTGGCCCGGCATGTCGATCTCGGGCACCACGGTCATGTACCGCGCGGCGGCGTAGTTCACGATCTCGGTGTAGTCGGCCTTGGTGTAGTAGCCGCCGGGCGTACCGCCGACCTCCAGGCTGCCGCCGTACGTCGCGAGCCGCGGCCAGCTGTCGATCACGATCCGCCAGCCCTGGTCGTCGCTGAGGTGCAGGTGGAAGGTGTTCATCTTGTACATCGAGGCCAGGTCGATGTAGCGCTTCACCTCGGCCACCGACATGAAGTGGCGGGAGACGTCGAGCATCGTCCCCCGGTACGCGAACCGCGGCGCGTCGCTGATCGCCACCGCCGGCACCGTCCACGGCCCCGGCTGTACGGTCGGCGCCTCGATCGCCGGGGGCAGCAGCTGCCGCAGCGTCTGCACCCCGCGGAACAGCCCCTGCGCCCCGTGCGCCGTCAGCGTCACGTTCGCCGGGTCCGCGCTGAGCCGGTAGCCCTCCGCGCCGAGGCTGCTGGCGCCGCCGGCGTCGAGCACGATCGCGCCGCTCGGGCCGGGGCCGTCCGCCACGGTCACCGGCACCGGGTAGCCGGTCGACGGACGCAGCAGCGCGGCGAGGTAGTTGGCGACGTTCACCGCGTCGGCGGAGCCGGGGCGTACCACCACGCCGGTGGCGGCGGTGAGCCCGAAGCCGGCTCCGGACTGCGTGGTCACCGACGCCGGCTGCGGCACCAGCGGCAGCTGCGCCGGGCGCCGCGCCGCCACGGCGATCGACTCACCCGCCAACGCCGGCACGGCGACAACACCGCAGGTCAGCGCCGCGACGGCGGCGACGATCACGTACCACTGACTGCGAAAAACTGCGCGGAATGAGCCCACTCCAGTCATGTTTGCTCCCCAGGTCGACTGACATCGTTATACCGAGGGCCGACCGGAATGTCATCACCGACGAGCGCGTCGCGCGCGGACGCAACCCCACCCAAGATCGCCAATTGGGGTACGAAAATGCAGCGTGACCGCACATCCGTACCCGAAACAGCGATCTTGACAGTTGACTCAGGTCCAGTGCAGTACGCGCTTGCGCCAGGCGTACAGCAGCCCGAGTGCCAGGACGCCGACGAAGATCGCCATCTCGACCACGGTGATGGTGCCGAAGCCGGGCCGGTCGAAGATCACCGCCCACGGGAACAGGAACACGCTCTCCACCGCGAACAGCACATAGAGGTACGCGTACACGTAGTAGCGGATCTGCGACTGCGCCCAGTCGCCGCCGACCGGGTCCAGCCCGCACTCGTACGTGGTCAGCTTGTCGGCGGTGGGATCATGCGGCCGCAGTAGCCGGTTGGCGGTGAACGCCACCGTGAAGAAGCCGGCGCCGACCAGCAGCAGCAACCCGAGCGTCGCGTAACCGCCGAGGTAGCCGCCCATGCGCCTGACCCTAGCGGCTGCGCGACCCCCGACGCGAGCGGCTCACCCACCGACTTACCCGCCGAGGCGGGCGACCCGTCCCAGAGGCGCGAGCGGCTCACCCGCCGGCGCGAGCGGCCATCCCCGCGGAGGTCCCCACCCGAGAGGCGGCGGGCACCTACGCTCGGCGATATGTCGCGAATCGTGATCAACGCACCCACCGCCATGCAGCGGATCTTCGTCACCGTCCTGGCACCGGTCGCGCTGGTGCTGCTGGTGTGCCTGGGCGGCATCCTGACGGGCCCGCTCCAGCACCTGCTCGGCACCGCCGGGCTGGTGATCTTCGCGATCTTCGTGGTGCTCTGCCTGGCCGGGATCGGGTACGGCCTGCTCAAGGCGTACCGCTGGCTGGTCTGGTTGGAAGGCAGCCAGCTGGTGGTACGCGGCGCGATCACCACGCTGCGGTGCGACCTGGCCACCGCCCCGGTCCGCATCGACAGCACCGGCTGGTTCACCCGGATTCCGGTACTGCGCGCGCGACCGGCCGGCGGCGGACGGTGGCTGCGGGCGCCGCTGCGTACCGCCAACATGGATCTCGTCGACCCGGTGGCGCTACGGGCGCTGGCGGCCGTGATCAGCTCCGGGGCGCGGCCGGAGCCGGACCGGGCCCAGGCGGCGTGGGTGGTCGGAGCGCTGCGCCAGCTGGCCGACAATCCCGCGTCCCGGCTTCTCTAGCTCTAGCCGGCGCCCTCCGGCCCACCCGTACGGGTGACCTGGCACACCGACGCAACTGGATGGCGTTACTCGGCGTGTCATGTGCGAACCCGACATCACCCCAGGGACGGCAGGAGGCGCGTACGCATGACACACGCCGCGACCGCCCCTGCAATGATGTTCCGCGTCGGGGCGACGGAAGCCGTCCGCGCCCACTCGACGCGCGAAGGGGTGCCGATGCGGTCAGAGGCGGAATTCGCCGCCCTGTACCAGGCCCGCTTTGGAGACCTTTCCGGACAGTTGTACGCATATCTCGGCGATTCCACCGAGGCCCAGGACGTGGTCCAGGAAGCGTTCGTACGCGCCTGGCAGCGCTGGGAGAAGATCGGCCAGTACGACGACCCCGTGGCCTGGGTACGCCGGGTCGCGTGGAATCTGGCCACCACCCGGCACCGCCGCCTCGCGGTGGTACGCAAATACGTGTCCCGATCCGGCCCGCCCGGGCATCAGCCGGAGGCCAGTCCGGACCGGGTCGCCCTGGTCGCCGCGCTGCGCCGGATCCCCGAGCAGCAGCGCCGGGCGCTGGTGATGCACTACCTGGCCGACCTGTCCGTCGCCGACATCGCCCGTGAAGTCGGGGTCGCCGACGGCACCGTGAAGTCCTGGCTGCACCGCGGCCGGCACGAGCTGGCGAAACTACTGGCAGACGCACCCGAACCACAACGCGAGGAGGTGACCGACGATGACTGAGCCGTACCAGCCGCACAACTCCGAGGAAGACGCGACCGAGCGGATCGTCGCCGACGCGTTCGCTTCCTTCCGTACCTCCCGCCTGGAGACCGCGACCACCCCGGACCTCGACCAGGTGTACGCCGCCGCAGCCACCCGGCGCCGGCAGCGGACCTACCTGGCCGGAGCCGGGATCGCGGCGACGCTCGTCCTCGTGGCCGGTACGGCCGCCGCGCTGACCGGTCTCGGCAAGCCGGATCCGGGCCCCGTGGCGGGCAACACGCCGAGCAACCGTCCGTCGTCGTCGCAGTCGGCCAGGCCCAGTGAGGCGCCCAGCGCGAGCGCCCCGGAGAGCCCCAAGGACAGCCCGAAGCCGCCGCCCAGCATCCGCGACGTCGACCTGCGCAACCTCACGCTCACGCTGCCGCAGCTGATGGAGGGCTGCCCGGGTGGCGTCCTGACGTTCAGCGACGGAGAGACCACCGGCCCCGAAGGCTGCCCGTGGCGGATCGCGTACGGCGACACCCGGTACGCCGACCTGGACGGCGCCGCCGGCGACGAGGCGGTCACCACGATCGCGGCGGGACGCCCGTACGCGGAGTACATGGCCGGAGTGATCGCACTGCGGCGTACCGCCGACGGCAGCGTCGAACCAATGAGCTACGTCTTCATCGCCGACCACAGCAGCCAGCGCATCACCGGCATCTCGGTCAGCGACGAGGGCGCGATCACCGTAGGGATCGAGGACACGTCGTGGGATCCGCAGCAGCCGCAGCGGCAGGACCGTACGTACCGGTGGACCGGCGCCGCGGTGGCGTTCGAGCAGATCGGAGGGCCGACGGCGTTCCCGTCGCCGGGTCCCGACCCGTCCGATCCGGGCCCTACCGGCTCCCCATCGGGTGGATGAGACGGGGCATCCCCCTACCGGTACGGGTGCGTGCTGTGTCACGCTCCGGACGCGCTACGGGGCGGGACATCCTTCCCGACGTAGCATCGGTTAGATAAGAGGGACCGGCCGGCCCGGCCATCCACCCACGCTGTGGCCGAGTCCGATCCCACAGAGGAGGTCCTGGGTCACGTGACCAAACAGATCCGGCAGTTGGATCGAGTGGTCATTCGCTTCGCCGGCGACTCCGGCGACGGCATGCAGCTCACCGGTGATCGATTCACCTCTGAGACCGCACAGCTGGGAAATGACCTGTCGACGCTGCCCAACTTCCCCGCGGAGATCCGCGCCCCCGCCGGCACCCTGCCCGGGGTGTCGAGCTTCCAGGTGCACTTCGCGGACACCGACATCCTGACCCCGGGCGACGCGCCGGACGTACTGGTCGCGATGAACCCTGCCGCGCTGAAGTCCAACATCGGCGACCTGCCGCGCGGCGCCGAGATCATCGTCAACACCGACGAGTTCACTCCCCGCGCCCTGACCAAGGTGGGGTATGCCGGCAACCCAATCGAAGACGGCTCACTGGACGGCTACCAGCTCCACGAGGTGGCGCTGACCAGCATGACCGTCGGCGCGCTGCAGAGCTTCGGGCTGTCGAAGAAGGAGGCGGAGCGGGCGAAGAACATGTTCGCGCTCGGGCTGCTCTCCTGGATGTACCACCGCCCGATCGACGGCACGGTGAGGTTCCTGGAGCGCAAGTTCGCCGCCCGCCCGGAGCTCGCCGACGCCAACGTCGCGGCGCTGAAGGCCGGCTGGAACTACGGCGAGACCACCGAAGACTTCTCCGTCCAGTACGAGGTCAAGCCGGCCAAGCTGCCCGCGGGTACCTACCGCAACATCACCGGCAACACGGCGCTGGCGTACGGGGTCGTGGCGGCTGGCGTACGCAGCGGGTTGCCGGTCTTCCTCGGGGCGTACCCGATCACGCCGGCCAGCGACATCCTGCACGAGCTGTCCAAGCACAAGCGGTTCAACGTCACCACGTTCCAGGCCGAGGACGAGATCGCGGCGGTCGGTGCGGCGCTGGGCGCCGCGTACGGCGGCGCGATCGGCGTCACCACCTCCAGCGGCCCCGGCATCGCGCTCAAGTCCGAGACGATCAGCCTGGCGGTGGCGCTGGAGCTGCCGCTGGTGATCGTCGACGTACAGCGGGCAGGGCCGTCCACGGGACTGCCCACCAAGACCGAGCAGGCCGACCTGGCGATGGCGCTGTTCGGGCGGCACGGCGAGGCGCCGGTGGCGATTCTCGCCGCCCGCTCCCCCTCGGACTGCTTCTACACCGCGCTGGAGGCGTGCCGGATCGCGGTCACGTACCGGACTCCGGTGATGCTGCTCTCCGACGGCTACCTGGCCAACGGCTCGGAGCCGTGGCTGCTGCCCGAGGTCTCCGAGCTGCCCGACATGTCGGTGGAGTTCGCCACGGGGCCGAACGGGCCGGACGGCGAGTTCCTGCCGTACCTGCGGGATCCGGAGACCCTCGCCCGGCCGTGGGCGCCGCCCGGGGTGGCGGGGCTGGAGCACCGGATCGGCGGCCTGGAGAAGGCCGACCGTACCGGCGACATCTCCTATGACCCCGCCAACCACGACGCGATGGTACGGATCCGGGCCGCGCGGATCGAGGCGATCGACGTACCGCCGCTGGAGGTCGAGGACCCGGACGCCTCGACCGGCTCTGGCGCGCGGGTTCTGGTTCTTGGTTGGGGCTCGGCGTACGGGCCGATCGGGGCGGCGTGCCGGCAGCTGCGGCAGCGCGGCGTGAAGATCGCGCAGGCGCACCTGCGGCACCTGGCGCCGTTCCCGAAGAACACCGGCGAGGTGGTGCGCTCCTACGACCGCGTGGTGATCCCCGAGATGAACCTCGGCCAGCTGTCGATGCTGGTGCGGTCGCGCTTCCTGGTCGACGCGATCGGCTACAACAAGGTGCGCGGGCTGCCGTTCACCGCCGCCGAGCTGGAGACCGTACTCGAAGAGGTCGTGAAGAATGTCTAGCCCCGTCAGCGGCAACGGCAACGGGCGTACCGCGCTCAGCCTGGTGCCGAAGACCGACGAGAAGCAGACCGCCAAGGAGTTCAAGAGCGACCAGGAAGTGCGCTGGTGCCCCGGCTGCGGCGACTACGCGATCCTGGCCGCGATGCAGTCGTTCCTGCCTGAGTTGGGGCTGCGCCGGGAGAACATCTGCTTCGTCTCCGGCATCGGCTGCTCGTCGCGGTTCCCGTACTACCTGGACACGTACGGGATGCACTCGATCCACGGCCGGGCGCCCGCGATCGCCACCGGGCTGGCGGTGTCGCGGCCGGACCTGTCGGTGTGGGTGGTGACCGGCGACGGCGACGCGCTCTCGATCGGCGGCAACCACCTGATCCACGCGCTGCGGCGTAACGTCAACATCAAGATCCTGCTGTTCAACAACCGGATCTACGGGCTGACCAAAGGCCAGTATTCGCCCACCTCGGAGCTCGGCAAGATCACCAAGTCGACACCGATCGGTTCGGCGGACTGGCCGTTCAACCCGATCTCGCTGGCGCTCGGCGCCGAGGCGTCGTTCGTGGCCCGCACCATCGACTCCGACCGCAAGCACCTCACCTCGGTGCTGCGCGCGGCGGCGAACCACCCGGGCAGCGCGTTCGTGGAGATCTACCAGAACTGCAACATCTTCAACGACGGCGCGTTCGAGATCCTGAAGGACCCGGCGCGGCGGGACGAGGCGCTGATCCGGCTGGAGCACGGCGAGCCGATTACCTTCGGCAAGCGAAGCGCGCCGGAGCATGAGCACGGTGGCAACCGCGACGACGGCGGCCTCGGCGAGAAGTGCGTGGTCAAGGAGCCGCGCGGCTTCGGGCTGCAGGTCACGAACACCGCCGACGTCGACCACGACGAGATCATCGTGCACGACGAGACGGTGCCCCGCCCGTCGTACGCGTTCTCGCTGTCCCGGCTGCCGAACGACGACCTGACCAACACGCCGATCGGCGTACTGCGGTCGGTGATCCGGCCCCGGTACGACGAGATCGTGCGGGACCAGGTCACACAGGCGCGGGAGTCGGCCGCCGAGCCCGACCAGGAGCTGACGAAGCTGCTGCACGGCGGCGACACCTGGACCATCCTCTAGCCGGCCAGCCGTAACGTAGAGACATGCCGATCTCCCTGCACCTGCCGGAAGACATCGACCGCGCGGCTCGCGCTATGGCCAAGCAGCGGCGCCAGAGCCTGCACGATCTGGTCGTCGAGGCCGTAGCGGAGCACATCCGGCGCGAGATGGACGCCGAGGTCGAACGTATCGGCCGCGACGCCGCGGTCCGGTACGCCGACGCCCTCGACCGCCTCGGCAAGTCGTAAACTGCCGGCGCTGGGCATCTGGTGGGGCCCGCCTAGCGGGAACAGGATCGCTGTTTCCGGAACGGATCGGTGTGTCAGGCGGACGGCGAGTTCCCGAAGTAGCGATCTTGGCTGTGAGCGCGGCGCGCGCAGCGATCTTGGTTGAGGGTGCCGAGGCGGGGCGGCGCACGGCGGCCGGGAGTGGCGGGCCCCTGGTCAGGGCGGTTTCGTGAGAGCATTCGACGCCGTGGGCATACTCATCAAAGTCGGCATCACAGCGGTCGCGCTGTGGGTCGCTACGCTGATCGTCCCCGGCATCCAACTCGGCGCCGGGTCGACCCTGGGCAAGATCGGCACCCTGGTCGCCGTCGCGGTGATCTTCGGGCTGGTCAACGCCGTACTCAAGCCGATCATCAAGACCGTCGGCTGCGCGTTCTACCTGGTGACGCTGGGGCTGATCGCGCTGGTGGTCAACGGGCTGCTGTTCCTGCTGGTCGACTGGATCGCCGAGCAGTTCAACCTGCCGTTCGAGGTGGCCAACTTCTGGCCCGCCGCAGTGCTCGGCGCACTGGTGGTCGGCATCGTCAGCTTCGTCCTCAACCTGGTCGTCCCGGACGGCAAGGACGACGACGAATAGCCGCGACGGGTCGCCGGGCTGGGCGGTGGTCCGGCCCGGCGGCGCGCGTGACGGTGGTTACACGAGCAAGGACCATCATGGGGTACGCCCCTTACGCTGGACGGCGTGAACGAACTCCGCCGCGGATACCTGTACGGGATCGCCGCCTTCGGGCTGTGGGGCCTGTTCCCGCTGTACTGGAATCTGCTCAGACCGTCCGGTCCGGTCGAGATCCTGGCCCACCGGATCGTCTGGTCGGTGGTGTTCGTCGCCGGCCTGCTGCTGGTGCTGCGGCGCTGGTCGTGGCTGCGTACGCTCGCCCGGCAGCCCCGCAAGCTGCTGCTCGTCCTGGTCGCGGCGTCGCTGATCGCGGTGAACTGGGTGACGTACATCTACGGCGTCGTGTCCGCCCAGGTGGTGGAGACCTCACTCGGCTACTACATCAACCCGCTGGTGTCGGTGCTGCTCGGCGTCGTCGTGCTGCACGAGCGGATGCGTACGGCGCAGTGGCTGGCGATCGGGATCGGCGCGGTGGCGGTGGTCGTACTCACCGTCGACTATGGACGGTTGCCGTGGATCGCGCTCACCCTGGCCGGCACGTTCGCCTGCTACGGGCTGGCGAAGAAGCGGCTCGGGCTGCCCGCCGCCGAAGGGCTGTTCGTGGAGTCGGCGGCGCTGGCGGTGCCCGCCCTGGCGTACGTCGGATGGCTGTTTTCGGCCAGTCAGCACACCTTCGGCACCGTCTCGATCGGACACACCCTGTTACTGGCCGGCGCCGGCGCGGCGACCGCGATCCCGCTGCTGTTCTTCGCCGGAGCCGCCAACCGGATCCCGCTGTCCGCCATCGGGCTGCTGCAGTACATCGCTCCGACGCTGCAGTTCGGGATCGGCGTACTGGTCTTCCGGGAGCCGATGCCGGTCGCGCGCCAGCTGGGATTTGTGCTGGTCTGGGCCGCACTTGTGGTGTTCAGTGCCGACGCGGTACGGCATTACCGCCGGACCCGTACCGCCGCCGCGAAGGCTGCCGCGGGCCCGCCACGCGAGGGAATGACCGCGCCACCGGCGGCCGTCGCTGTCGACGCACAAGGCTGAGCCGTTCGACCACGTACCGTCACGAAACCGGGGCCGCGAGCCGGGCGATTGATGGGCTAGTGTCCCGTGCAGCACATCGCCATCGGCGGCGTTAACGCCTGGTTCACCGCGCCTGTGCCAGCGGGCAACCCACCGGGCCTAGCGTCCCGGCGACACCCCCAACACGGCCGCGTACGGCGGCCGCTTTGCCAGGAGGCACGAGTGACGGGTTCCCCTCAGCGTCGGCGGTTACTGCCGCTCCTCGGCGGCCACTCCGGACGCAGCGCCATGACCTGCCAGTACCGGTGCGGCAACGCCTGCGACCACCCCGCGCCGAACATCTCGGACAACTCGTACTTCGGCGACATGCTCGCCAAGGCGGTGTCCCGCCGGGGGATCTTCAAGGTCAGCGCTGCGGGCGCCTTGGTGGTCGGCGCGGGCGTCGGCGCCGGTACGGCGATCGCCGCGGTCCAGAAGGAGCCGGCGTCCGGCGCGGGCGGCGCGCTGACGTTCCGGCCCGTACCCCCGAACACGCTGGACACCGTGGTGGTGCCGAACGGGTACAAGCAGGCGCTGGTGGTCGAGTGGGGTGACCCGATTCTGCCAGGCGCGCCGCCGTTCGACCTGGACAACCAGACCGAGGCAGCGCAGCTGCAGCAGTTCGGCTACAACTGCGACTTCCTCGCCGTACTCCCGCTGAACGCCGACTTCACGCGAGCCCTGCTGGTGTCCAACCACGAGTACACCGACGAGAACCTGATGTTCCGGGGTTTCACCACCCCGGACGCGATGACCGTCGAGCAGGTCAAGGTCGCGATGGCGGCGCACGGGTTGAGCGTGGTGGAGCTGGCGCGGGTCCACTCGACCGGCCGCTGGCGGCTGCGGCGGGACCGGCTGCGCTACAACCGCCGGATCCACACCGCGACGCCGTTCGCCTTCACCGGCCCGGCCGCCGGCAGCGCGCTGCTGAAGACCGCCGCCGACCCGGCCGGCACCACCCCGCTGGGCACCCTCAACAACTGCGCCGGCGGCGTCACGCCGTGGGGCACCATCCTCTCCGGCGAGGAGAACTTCAACCAGTACTTCGTCGGCGGCGACGGCGCTCCGGCAGAGCTCAAACCCAGCCTGAAGCGGTACGGCATCGACATCGTCAACCGCTACCCCAGCGGCAGCCGTAAGTGGGACCGCGCCGACGAGCGGTTCGACCTCGCCAAGCACCCCAACGAGGCGCACCGACAGGGCTGGATCATCGAGCTCGACCCGTACAGCCCGCAGTCGACGCCGCGCAAGCACACCGCGCTGGGCCGCTTCAAGCACGAGGGCGCCAACGTGATCGTCGCCGGCAACGGGCGCGCGGTGGCGTACATGGGTGACGACGAGCGCTTCGACTACATGTACAAGTTCGTCTCCGACAAGACCTACCGGGAGGGCACCAGCCCCGCCGACCGGGAGCACAACAAGACCCTCCTGGAGTCCGGCTCGCTGTACGTCGCGAAGTTCGCGTTCACCAGCGCGGACGAGATCGACGGCTCCGGCAAGCTGCCCAGCGACGGCGCCTTCAACGGCACCGGCACCTGGATCCCGCTGGTACGCAACGGCGAGTCCCTGGTCGAAGGCATGACCGTCGACCAGGTGCTGGTGTACGCCCGGATCGCCGGCGACAAGGTGGGCGCCACCAAGATGGACCGCCCCGAAGACGTCGAACCCCACCCGACCACCGGCAAGATCTACGCCGCGCTCACCAACAACAGCCGGCGCGGCACCACCGGGCAGCCCCCGGCGGACGAGGTCAACCCGCGCAACGCCAACAAGCACGGACACATCCTGGAGATCACCGAGGACGGCGGCGACAACACCGCCGAGACCTTCACCTGGACGCTGCCGATCGTCTGCGGCGACCCGACCGACCCGTCGACGTACTTCATGGGCTTCGACAAGTCGCAGGTCTCGCCGATCTCCTGCCCGGACAACGTGGCGTTCGACAAGCACGGCAACCTGTGGCTCGCCACCGACGGCAACCAGCTCGGCCACAACGACGGGCTGTTCGCGGTGCCGCTGGAAGGCGCCGAGAAGGGCCACCTGAAGCAGTTCCTCTCGGTGCCGGTCGGCGCCGAGACCTGCGGGCCGTTCATCACGAAGGACAACAAGAGCGTGTTCGTCGCCGTACAGCACCCGGGCGAGGTGGACGGCGCCACAGTGGAGGACCCGGCGTCGACCTGGCCGCACGGCAACTACGCGAAGCCGGCCGTGGTCTGCACCTGGCGCTCCGACGGCGCCGAGATCGGCAAGTAGCCGCATCGGGTACGGCCAGCCGGCCGCGCTCTGGCTGGCCGTACCCGAGGCGCTGTCTGGCTACCGGGATTCCAGCTCTGCCAGCCGGCGCCGTACGTCGTCCGCCTCCGCCACCTCGAGTTCGGTGAAGATCTCCAGGGCGCGCAGCAGGGCGTCCCGGGCCGCGGCGGGTCGGCCCGAGCCGTGCTGGGCGGACGCCATCTCGACGTACACCCAGGCTTCCTGGTTGCGGTTGCCGAGCTGCTGGAACATCGTGCCGGCCTCCCGCAGGCAGGCCATCGCCGGCTCGTGGCCACCCGCCGCGGTACGCGCCTTGCCCAGCACCTTGAGCGCCCAGGCGACGCCGACCTCGTCCTCGATCTGCCGGGCCGCCGTCACCGCGTGACCCGCCACCTCGACCGCCTCGTGGTGGTTGCCGGTGTCGACGAGCATGTCCGCCAGGTTGATCAGCGTCGACGCCTCGTCGTAGGTCTCCCCGATCTCCCTGGCGATCTCCAGACTCCGCCGCAGGCTGCGCATCGCGTCGTCGTACTGCTGCAGCTGGTGCTGGATGATCCCCAGGTTGCCGTACAGCCGGCCCGCCGCGCCGCGGTCGCCAAGCTGGTCGTAGTGGTGGAGCGCCTGCTGGTAGTGCGCGACCGCCTCGGGGAACCGGTGGACGTCGGCGTGGACGTTGCCGAGCCCGGTGAGCATGCACGCCTCGCCGTACCGGTCACCGACCTGCCGCGCCGACATCAGACCAACCTCATGGGTGGTACGCCATTCGTCCATCGCCTGCCGCATGTAGAGGTAGTGCCACACCCGATGCGCCAACCGCCACGCCGTACCGTGCAGCCCCTGCGCGGCGGCCAGCCCGACGCCGGCGAGCAGGGCACCGCGCTCCGCGTCGTACCAGCCGAGCGCGCCGTCCCGGGTGTCGAACAGCTCCGGGCGCGGCGGCGTCTCGCCGGACTCGTACCTACGGGTGCGGCCCGGACGTACCAGCTGGTCCGCCCATCCCGCGACTTCCACGTACCAGGCGAGCACCCGCTCGACCACCTGGTCACGGTCCGGATCCCGGTACGCGTGCTCCAGGGCGTACGCCCGCAGCAGGTCGTGATATTCGTACCGCCCGGAGCTCCGCTGCTGCAGCAGGTTGGCATCGATCAGGCGCCGCAGCAGCCGCTGGGTCTTCCTGACGGGTGTCCCGAGCAGGGCCGCCGCCGCGGGCACCGACAGGTCGTTGACGGGGTGCAGCGCCAGCAGCCGGAACGCCCGCGCCAGCTCCGGCTCGAGAGCCCGGTACGACCAGTCGAACACCGCGCGCAGGTCGCCGGCAGCGTCCCCTCCGGCGTTGAGCACGTCGAGCCGGCCGGGTTCGTGAGCCAGCTCCGCGGCCAGGTCCGACAGCTGTTCCGGCCGGCGGATCGCCTGCTCGGCGACGATCGCCAGCGCCAGCGGCAGGTGTCCGCAGCGATCCGCCAGCGCGGCGACGGCGTCCGGCTGGGAGGCGGCACCGGGCCCGAGGGCGGTCACCAGGTAGCGGGCCGACTCGTCGGCGGGCAGCTGGCCCAGGCTGATCCGGTGGGCGCCTTCCCGCACGGCGAGGCTACGCAGCTGGCTGCGCGAGGTGACCAGCACCAGTGCGTCGCGGCCCGGCAGCAGCGGGCGTACCTGCTCGGCGTCACGGGCGTTGTCCAGCAGGATCAGCGTCCGGCGCCCGGCGAGCGTGGAGCGCAGCAGGGCGGAGCGGCTGTCCAGGTCGGCGGGGACGTCGGCGACTCCGATCGCCCGCAGCAGCGACTCGGCGGCGGCCGCGGGGTCGGTGGGCTCGCCGGGGCCGTACCCCCGGAGGTTGAGATGCAGCTGCCCGTCCGGGAACCGGTCGACCACCCGGTGCGCCCAGTGCACCGCCAGCGCAGTCTTTCCGACCCCGCCGGTACCACCCACCGCCGCGATCACCACCGGCGAGGACGCGCCCCGCTCCCAGTCCGGGAGCAGCTTGTCCAGCCGAGCCAGATCGCCGGCGCGCCCGGTGAACCGCCCGACATCGGCCGGCAGCTGCCGCGGCACCGGCGGCGGCGTGCCGGGGTCGGGTGCGGGCGTGCCGGATGGGGCGAGCGCGGAGCTGCCGAGCGGGTCCGGCACGGCACCGGGCGGGTCCAGGGCGGGGTCGCGATTCAGGATCGCCAGATGCAGCGCCTGCAGCTCCGGGTCCGGATCGACGCCCAGGTGGTCGCGCAGCCGTACCCGGAGCTCCTGGTACGCCCGGAGCGCGTCCGCCTGCCGGCCGGAGCGGTACAACGCGGTCATCAGCCGCTGCCACAGCGGCTCGCGCTGCGGGTGGCGCTGGGTGAGGTCCCGCAGCTCTGGCACCAGGTCGGCGTGGCGCCCCTGCCGGAGCAGGACATCGATGCGCAGCAGCGTGGCGGTGAACCACTCCTCCCACAGTCGCGGCCCGTGGGCGGTACGCAGCCGATCCGACGGTACGTCCTCCAGCGGCTCACCCCGCCACAGCGCCACCGCGTCCGCGAGCAGCGACAACACCTCGCCGTCCGGGGCGCTCCCGGCCTGCCTGACCAGCTTCCGGAACTGGTGTGCGTCCACCGCGCCGGCCGCCACCGACAGTCGATACCCGTCGGTCACGGTCTCCACCGAGCCGGCGCCCAACTCGCGCCGCAGCCGCGACACCACCATCTGCACGGCGTTGCGTACCCGCGTCGGCTGCGGCCCGTCCCACAGCGACTCCGCCACCGACTCCAGGGTCAACGGCCGCGGCGCCGCCAGCGCCAACGCCGCCAACAACACCCGCGGCTGACGACCGCCCAGGTCGACGCGCCGGTCGCCGGCGTGCACCGTCAACGGACCCAGCAGTCCGACCCGCAACCGATTTCCCACGGCCAGCACGGTACCGCGCCGGGCCCAGTCAGCTGGTGGCCACTACACCGAGCAGGGGCGCCCCTCCGGTACGGGAGGGGCGCCCTGCTGTGGCGTCAGCTCAGCGAGAACTCCTGGGTCTGCGGGTTGAGGTGGCCGAGCCGGATAGCGCTGCCGGTCTCCGCACCCGTGTACCGGAAGACGTTCAGCCCTTCGGTGATGTTCGACTCGTAGATGAAGTTGTTGTACCAGTACGAGGACCACGCCCCGCCCAGGTCCGGCGGGGACAGCGCCGGCGGGTCGGACCAGCCGAGCGTCACCGGGTTCGCCGGGTCGGTGAACTCCGTGACCCAGGTGCCGGCCTGGTAGTTGCCGCTGACCATCACGTACCGGCCGTTGCGCAGCGGCACCACGTTGTAGTTGTGGATGGTGCAGTTCTCCGCAACGCCGTCCTGGCCGCGTGGCAGCGTCCACTGGCCCAGCTTGGCGCCGGTCCGCGCGTCGTAGAAGAACGCGCTCTTGTCCACCGCCGGGTCGGTGCTTTCGCACTCCGGCGCGACGCCGCCGCCCGGCTCCCACCCGGCAACCAGCACCTTGCCGTCCCAGGTGAAGGACGCGGAGTGCCAGCGGCCGTTGGTGCCGGCCTGGCCGACGCCGGGCTCGCTGATCACGTACAGGAACTCCGGGTCGGCGAGGCTGCCGCCAGGGGTCGCGTTCGCACCGACGTCGAAGACGTTGATCGCGTCGGCGTGGGCGCAGGCGAGCAGGTTGACCGTACCGAGGATCAGCCCGGCATCGTGACAGCCGGTACGGATATCGGTCAGCGGGCCGGTCAGCGGCTCCCGGCGCAGCAGACTGGCCCCGCCCGGGTTCGCCAGCGGCACCTCGATCACGTCGATGAAGTCGCCGACCGGGTCGTCGTTCACCCGGGTGTTGTCGACGCAGCCGGAGCTGCTGGAGTTGTTGCTGTAGACGATCAGCCGGTCCCCGTCCCGGGCCCCGGTGAGCGTGTGGGACCCGCACGGCAGCGACACCGCCGCGAGCAGCGCCGGATCGCTCGGGTTGCTGACGTCGAAGACGTGTACGCCCTCCCAGCCGGCCGGTACGGTCACGCCGTCACAGTCGCGGTCGACCGTCTTCTTGGTGTTCCAGGAGCGCACCAGGATCGAGTCCCAGACGAAGATGTCGCCCTGGTCGCCGTTACAGCCCTGGTGAACCAGCTCCGCCGGCGCGTCCGGGTCTGAGATGTCGATGATCCGGAAGCCGTCGTAGTTGCCCTGGTACGCCAACTTCCCCCAGAACGCGATGTCGGAGCTGGGGTGGCGTACGCCGTCCGGCTCGCCGAGGAACGTCGCGGGATGCGGGCTGTGGCCCTTGGCGTGCAGGTTCTGGGTATGCGGGCGGTCGGCGTGCGAGGCCATCACCGCCGACGGGACGCCGACCACGCCGGCCGCCACTACTGCGAGGAAGAGCAGGGGTCTGCGGTACCGCATGAGCTGCCTCCTTACGGAGAGGGGTGTGCCCGCAAGCTACGTCCGCGACCATGCGCTGGGACGCACGGATCCCCAGAACCGGCCGTGCGTACCGCGATCACCAACCGGTCGGCGGATCGAGGTATCGGCCGGGCGCCGCTCACGCGGCCCGTACGGCAGGGTCAGCCGGTGCGGCTCACCACGAAGTCGCAGAGGCCTTCGAGGGCGCGGCGGGCCGCGCGGTCAGGCAGGCCGGCGAGCAGCGTACGGGCCTGGTCGGCGTACTGGGTGAGGGCCTCGCGGGCGCGGGCCATGCCGTCGGAGGAGCGCAGCAGCTGCAGCGCCTCGGCGACCAGCGCGTCGTCCGTCACGGGGCCGTCGATGATCTCCCGGAGCCGGCGACCGGCGGCATCGTCGGTGGCCAGCGCGTACAGCACCGGCAGCGTGGCGATGCCTTCCCGCAGGTCGGTGCCGGGAGTCTTGCCCGACTCGGCGGACTCCGACGCGATGTCGAGGATGTCGTCGGAGAGCTGGAACGCGATCCCGATGATCTCGCCGTACTCCGCCAGCGCCTCCACGGTCGCCTCGTCGGCACCGGAGAACATGCCTCCGAAACGCGCCGACGCCGCGATCAGCGAACCGGTCTTCTCGGCGATCACGTACCGGTAGTGCTCGATCGGGTCGTCTCCGGGGCGCGCGCCGGTGGTCTCCCGGATCTGCCCGTGCACCAGCCGGGAGAACGTACGCGCCTGGATCCTTACCGCCTCCGGGCCGAGGCCGGCGACGATGTCGGAGGCGCGGGCGAACAGGTAGTCGCCGGTCAGGATCGCCACCGTGTTGGTCCACCGGGAGTTGGCGCTCTGCGCCCCGCGCCGTACGTCGGCCTCGTCCATCACGTCGTCGTGGTAGAGCGTGGCCAGGTGGGTCAGCTCCACCACGGTCGCGGCGTCGGCCACCTCCGGCGCGTCCGGGTCGTCGCCGAACTGTGCGGCCAGCATCACCAGCAGCGGGCGGAACCGCTTGCCGCCGGCGTCCACCAGGTGGCTCGCGGCGTCCACCACGAACTGGTCGGCGCTGCTCACCGCGGTGTGCAGCCGTTCCTCGATCGCGGCCAGGCTGGCACGTACCCAGGCGTCCAGCTCCGGGTCGATCAGGTCGACGCCGACCGCGGAGAACGCCCGCGCGAACGACGGCCCGTGCGTAGCGTCCAACACAGCCCCCACCTCAGACACAGCCCAACCTCCAGCCTGACATCAACCGGCGTCAGCCGTGTCAGCCATCAACCCCCACGAATGCCGCGGCAGATGAACGCTAACTTACGAAGCCAGCGGCCTGCGCGGCCAGGTCGAGGATCGGGGTCGGCGCCACACCCAGCAGCACCGTGGCCAGTACGCCGATCGACAGCGCCGCGGCGGTCAGCCCGCCCGGCACCGACACCGCGGGGGTGTCCTCGGCCGGCTCGGACAGGTACATCAACACCACCACGCGCAGGTACGGGAACGCGATCACCGCGCTGGTCAGCACCCCGACGATCACCAGCGCGATCTGGTTGGCCCCCATCGCCGCCGAGAACACCGCGAACTTGCTGGTGAAGCCGCTGGTCAGCGGGATCCCCGCGAACGCCATCATCAGGAAGGTGAACAGCGCGGCGATCAGCGGGGACTTCTTGCCCAGCCCGGCCCAGCGGGACAGGTGGGTGGCTTCGCCGTCGGCGTCGCGTACCAGGGTGATGATCCCGAACGCGGCCAGCACCGCGAACCCGTACGCCACCAGGTAGAACATCGTCCCGGCGACGCCCTCCGGGGACAGCGCCAGTACGCCGGTCAACACGTACCCGGCGTTCGCGATCGACGAGTAAGCCAGCAGCCGCTTGATGTCGGTCTGGGTGACCGCCAGCACCGCGCCGATCACCATCGTCGCGATTGCGATCACCACCAGCACCGGCCGCCAGTCGACCGCGCCGACCGGGAACGCCACGGTGAACACCCGCAGCAGCCCACCGAACGCGGCGACCTTCGTACAGGCGGCCATCAGCGCGGTGATCGGGGTCGGGGCGCCCTGGTAGACGTCGGGGGTCCAGACGTGGAACGGCACCGCGGCGGCCTTGAACAGCAGCCCCACCGCGAGCATCGCCAGCCCGAGCACGAGCAGCGTCGGGGTGCCCTCACCCGCCTCGGCCGCCTTCCGCAGCCCCGCCAGCTGTACGGTGCCCGCGTAGCCGTACAGCAGGGCGACGCCGTACAGGAAGAAGGCCGAGGCGAAGGCACCCAGCAGGAAGTACTTGACCGCCGCCTCCTGGGACAGCAGCCGGCGCCGCCGCGCCAGACCGCACAGCAGGTAGAGCGGCAGCGAGAAGACCTCCAGCGCGACGAACAGCGTCAGCAGGTCGTTGGAGGCGACGAACAGCATCATGCCGCCGAGCGCGAACAGCACCAGCGGGTAGACCTCGGTGGCTCCGGGGGCGTCGGCCTGCTCCCGGTCCGCGGACGAGCCGGCGGTGACCGAGGCGCGGGAGACGAAACCGCCGCCGCGCTCCAGGGAACGCTCCGCGATCAGCAGCACCGCGACGATCCCCAGCACCGCGGTCGCACCCTGCAGGAACAGTGCGGGCCCGTCGATCGCGATCGCCGCCCCCGCGGTGGTCAGGCCGTCGTTGGTCCAGGTCTCCGGCCGCAGCGCCACCCAGATCACCACGCCCAGCGCCGCGACCAGCCCGAACAGGGTCAGCGGCACCTGCAGCCGGTACCGTGCCGGCCGCTCCGCGAACGCCTCCACCAGTACGCCGACACACGCCGCACCGAACAGCACCAGCATCGGCGCGATCGCGAGGTAGTCGATCGACGGCAACCGCACCTCCGGCGCCGCCAGCGCCGCGAAAGCGAGCTGCGTACTCATCAGTTGCCGCCTTTCGCGGTGTCCGGAAGTGGATCACTCACTCCGATGTCAGCCAACGTCGCCTGCACCGCCGGGTTGATCACGTCGATCACCGGCTGCGGGTAGATGCCGAGCAGCAGGATCAGCGCGACCAGCGGCGTCACCACCGCCAGCTCCCGCCGGGACAGGTCCCGCCTCATGGCCGGTACGTCGTTCAGCACCGGGTTGAGAGTGCCCTGCATCGAGCGCTGGTACATCCACAGCACGTACCCGGCGGCGAGGACGACCCCGGCGGTGGCGATCACCGCGACCGGCTTGTTGACGCTGAACGTACCGATCAGCACCAGGAACTCACTGACGAACGGCGCCAGCCCGGGCAGCGACAGCGACGCCAGCCCGGCGATGAAGAACACGCCGGACAGCACCGGCAGCAGCTTGCCCGCGCCGCCGAAGTCACTGATCAGCGCGGAGCCACGGCGCGTCACCAGCATCCCGACCACCAGGAACAGCAGCCCGGTGGCCAGCCCGTGGTTGACCATGTAGAGCACCGAGCCGACCGCCGCCTGACTGGTGAAGGCGAAGATCCCGATCCCGATCAACCCGAAGTGCGAGATCGAGGTGTACGCCACCAGCCGCTTCAGGTCGTTCTGCCCGACCGCGAGCAGGGCGGCGTACAGGACGCCGACCAGGGCGATCACCAGCACCATCGGGGCGAAGTAGCGGGACGCCTCCGGGAACAGCGGCAGGCAGTAGCGCAGCATGCCGAACGTACCGACCTTGTCCAGTACGCCGACCAGGATCGCGGCGGCTCCGGCGGGCGCCGCACCACCGGCGTCGGGCAGCCAGGTGTGGAACGGGAAGAACGGCGCCTTGACCGCGAACGCCACGAAGAACCCGAGGAACAGCCAGCGCTGCGGCCCGTCGGCGATGTCGAGCGCGACCAGCTGGGCCCAGTCGAAGGTGCCCTGGCCGAGCTGCTCGGCGGAGATCACCCACAGGCCGATCACCGCCGCCAGCATCAGCAGCGAGCCGACCAGCGAGTAGAGGAAGAACTTCACCGCGGCGTACTGCCGGCGGGCGCCGCCGAAGCTGCCGATCAGGAAGTACATCGGGACCAGCATCGCCTCGAAGAAGACGAAGAACAGGAACACGTCGGCGGCGGCGAACACGCCGATCATGGTCGTCTCGAGGGTCAGCAGCAGCGCGAAGAAGGCCGGTACGGAGCGCTGGCTGCGGGTCGCCGGGCCGGTGTCGGAGCCCGGTGCCGCGCCGGGCTCCGGGTCGGCGTCGTACCAGCTGGCCAGGATCACGATCGGGGTGAGCAGCGCGATCAGCGCCAGCATCACCAGCGCGATGCCGTCGGCGGCGAACGTGAAGCTGACCCCCCACTGCGGGATCCACGGGTACGACTCCCGGTACTGGAACCGCTCCCCGCCGACCTGGAACCCGAGCCACATCGCCAGCGTCAGCAGCGCGACGACCAGCGAGAAGCCGAGCGCCGTAACCTTCGCCAGCTTCGGGTTGTCGCGCGGCAGGAACGCCACCACGCCCGCGCCGACGAGCGGCAAAACCGTCAGTACGGAAAGGAAGGGGAACGAGCTCATCCGAGCCTCACCGCCATCAGCGCCGCCACCACGATCAGCGCACCCGTCAGGATCGTCAGGGCGTACGACCGGACGAAGCCGGTCTGCAGCCGGCGCAGCCGCGCCGAGCTACCGCCGACCACCGCGGCCAGCCCGTTGACCAGCCCGTCGATGCCCTTGTTGTCGAGGTAGACCAGCGCCCGGGTGAGGTAGCGACCCGGCAGCTCGAACACCGTCTCGTTGAACGCGTCTCCGTACAGGTGGGCGCGGGCGGCGGTGACCACCGGGCCGGCCGGCTGCTCCTGCTCGGCGGTGCCGTTGCGGAACAGCAGGAACGCGATCCCCGCGCCGATCACCGCGACCGCCAGCGTGAGGACGGTGACCGCTAGGTGGCTGAGCCGGCCGTGGGCCGCTTCGTGCGCACCGTACAGCGGGGTGAGCCACTCGACCACGCTGGTCGACATCAGGTAGCCGGAGAACAGCGAGCCGACCGCGAGCAGGACCAGCGGCACCGTCATCACCGGTGGCGACTCGTGTGGATGCTGCCCCTCGGTCCACCGCTTCGGCCCGTGGAAGGTCAGTACGAACAGCCGCGTCATGTAGAACGCGGTCAGCCCCGCCGCCAGCAGCGCGGCCCCGCCGAACAGCCAGCCGGTCCAGCCGGGGCGGTTGAACGCCGCCAGGATGATCGGGTCCTTGGTGAAGAAGCCGGACGCCGGCCACATCCCGATGATCGCGAGCCAGGCGATGCCGAACGTCACCCAGGTGATCTTCATGTGCTTCCACAGCCCGCCGAAGCGCCGGATGTCGACCTGGTCGCTCATCCCGTGCATCACCGAGCCGGCGCCGAGGAACAGCCCGGCCTTGAAGAAGCCGTGCGCCAGCAGGTGGATCAGCCCCAGGGCGTACGCCGCCCCGCCCAGGCCGACCGCGAGGAACATGTAGCCGATCTGGCTCACCGTGGACCAGGCGAGCACTCGCTTGATGTCGTCCTTGGCGCAGCCGATGATCGCGCCGATGGTGAGCGTGATCGCGCCGACGGCGACCACCACGGTCTGCCCGGTCGGGGTGGCGTCGAAGACCGGCGCGGAGCGCGCGATCAGGTAGACGCCGGCGGTCACCATGGTCGCGGCGTGGATCAGCGCGGAGACCGGGGTCGGGCCCTCCATCGCGTCCGGCAGCCACGCCTGCAGCGGGAACTGGCCGGACTTGCCGCAGGCGCCCAGCAGCAGCGTCAACGCGATCGCGAGGGTGGCGCTCGCCGGCAGCGCGCCGACCGCGCTGAACACCTCGTCGAAGTCGGTGGAACCGACGTACGCGAACATCAGGAACATCGCGACCACGAAGCCGGCGTCCCCGACCCGGTTCATCAGGAACGCCTTCTTGCCGGCGGTCGCCGCGGACGGCCTGGTGTACCAGAACGAGATCAACAGGTACGACGCCAGCCCGACGCCCTCCCAGCCGATGAACGCCAGCACGTAGTTGCCGCCCAGCACCAGCAGCAGCATCGCGGCGACGAACAGGTTGAAGTACCCGAAGAAGCGCCGCCGGCCCTCGTCGCCGGCCATGTAGCCGACGGCGTACAGGTGGATCAGGAAACCGACGCCGGTGATCAGCAGGACGAACACCGCGGCCAGCGGGTCGAACCGCAGCGTCGCGTCGACCTGCAGCTGCTCCACCGAGATGAAGCCGAACAGCTTCAGCGTCACCGCCTTGACGTCCGAGCCACGCAGCGCGAAGACGTAGCTCAGCCCCAGCGCGAACGCCACGCCGACGCTGGCCACCCCGAGCCAGTGGCCCCACTTGTCGGCCCGGCGACCCAGCAGCAGCAGGACCGCGGCGCTCACCGCCGGGATCGCCACCAGCAGCCACACGCTCGCCAGCAGCCCGCTCGCGGCCTGCACCCCGGAAGGGCCGACGACATCGAGCGCTTCTGTCACGGTCTGCACCTCAGTACTTCAGCAGGTTCGCGTCGTCGACCGAGGCCGACCGCCGGGTACGGAAGATCGCCATGATGATCGCCAGGCCGACCACGACCTCTGCGGCGGCGACCACCATCACGAAGAACGCCATGATCTGGCCGTCCAGGTTGCCGTTGATCCGGCTGAACGTGACCAGGCTCAGGTTGGCGGCGTTGAGCATCAGCTCCACGCACATGAACACCACGATGGCGTTGCGCCGGATCAGCACCCCGACCGCGCCGATGGTGAACAGCGCGGCAGACAGCACTAGATAATAAGTGGGAGTCACTGTGCCACCTCGAGTCTCACCTCTCCGTGTGTTTCGGTGCGGATTCGGAGGCGGTCAGCTCCCGCTCCGGTACGACCGGCGAGATGCTGCGGCCGGCGGTCGTACCGTCCGGGAGCAGCGCCGGGGTGGCGACGGAGTCGGAGCCGGCGAACACGCCGGGACCGGCCTTCATGCCCGGGTAGCTGCCGGCGGCGAACCTGGCCCGGGAACGCTGCTTCTGACCGACCTTGGTGCCCTTCGGCCGCTCCACGTGGGCCAGCACCATGGCGCCCACCGCGGCGGTGATCAGCAGCGCGCTGGTGACCTCGAACGCGAACACGTACCGGGTGAACAGCACCGCGGCGATGCCCTCGACGTTGCCGCCGGCGTTCGCCTGGTCCAGGCCCTGCACGGTAAGCGAGCCGAGCCCGCGGGCCAGCGCCGAGGCGACCAGCGCGGCGAAGCCGATGCCGAGCGCGATCGCCGCCATCCGCTGCCCCCGCAGCGTCTCGATCAGCGAGTCGGAGGCGTCCCGGCCGACCAGCATCAGCACGAACAGGAACAGCATCATGATCGCGCCGGTGTAGACGATGATCTGCACCATCCCGATGAACGGGCCGGCCTGCAGCACGTAGAACACCGCGAGCGTGCACATCGTGACGACCAGGAACAACGCCGAGTGCACCGCGTTACGGGCCGCCACCATGGCGATCGCACCGCCCAGCGCGATCGGGGCGAGGATCCAGAACACCACCGCCTCGGCGGTGGTCACGTCCCCCGCGGCCTGTGCCAGCGTCATGACTCCACGGCCCCCTTCTCGGAGTACGGCGCCCGCTCGGCACCCTCCGAGGTGCCCGGGTTGGTCATCGCGCCGATGTAGTAGTCCTTCTCGGACTCGCCGAGCCGCATCGGGTGCGGCGGCTGCTCCATGCCCTCCAGCAGCGGCGCCAGCAGCTGCTCCTTGGTGAAGATCAGGTCCTGCCGGCTGTCGGAGGCGAGCTCGTACTCGTTGCTCATGGTCAGCGAACGGGTCGGGCAGGCCTCGATGCACAGCCCGCAGAAGATGCAGCGGGCGTAGTTGATCTGGTATGTGGCGGCGTACCGCTCACCGGGCGAGTAGCGCGCGTCGTCGGTGTTGTCGGCGCCCTCGACGTAGATCGCGTCGGCCGGGCAGGCCCAGGCGCACAGCTCGCACCCGACGCACTTCTCCAGCCCGTCCGGGTGCCGGTTGAGGATGTGCCGGCCGTGGTAGCGCGGCGCGGGCGGCCGGCGTACCTCCGGGTACTTCTCGGTGACCACCTTCTTGAACATGTGGGAGAAGGTGACCCCGAAACCCTTCACGCGGTCAAGCACGCTACACCTCCGTCGTTTCGCGCGTCGCGGTCAGTCGCTTGGCCCGCGGATTCGGGGGTACGACGAGATCCAGCGGCGGTACGGGGAAGCCCCCGGCGCCGGAGTCGATCGAGACCGGCTCCATCGGGCGCCGCTTCGGCCACAGGTACGCCACCAGCGCGGCGATCGCGACCACGCCGAGCACCGTCAGCCACAGCTTCTCCTCGACCGGGTCGGTGATCATCGAGCGGATCCCCGCGATCACGATGATCCAGATCAGGTTGGCCGGCACCAGCACCTTCCAGCCCAGGTGCATGAACTGGTCGTACCGGAGCCGGGGCAGGGTGCCGCGCAGCCACACGTACACGAACAGGAAGCCCAGAACCTTCAACGTGAACCACAGGAATGGCCACCAGCCGGTGTTGGCCGCGTCCCACAGCGACAGCGGCCACGGCGCCCGCCAGCCGCCGAGGAACAGCGTCACGGCGAGGCCGGACATCACCACCATGGCGACGTACTCGGCGAGGAAGAACAGCGCGAACTTCAGCGACGAATACTCGGTGTGGAAGCCGCCGACCAGCTCGCTCTCCGCCTCGGCCAGGTCGAACGGCGCCCGGTTGGTCTCGCCGACGATCGAGATCGAGAAGATCACGAAGCTCGGGAACAGCAGGATCGCGTACCAGCTGGGAAGCTCCAGACCGGCGTACGTCACGCCGTGCGCCTGGGCGCCCACGATCTCGCTGGTGGACAGCGACCCCGCGGTCATGAACACCGCGACGATCGAGAGCCCCATCCCGATCTCGTACGAGATCATCTGCGCGGCGCTGCGCAGCCCACCCAGCAGCGGGTAGGTCGAGCCGGACGACCAGCCGGCGAGCACCACGCCGTACACCCCCATCGCGGAGGCGGCGAGCACCACCAGCACCGCGACCGGTACGTCAGCGAGCTGCAGCGGGGTCTGCTGCCCGAAGATGCTCACCTCGGGGCCGAACGGGATCACCGCGAAACCGGTGAACGCCGCCGTCGTGGAGATCACCGGGGCGAAGAAGAACACCCACCTGTCCACGCCCTTGGGCATGATGTCTTCCTTGAACGCCAGCTTCAGCCCGTCGGCGAGGCTCTGCAGCAGCCCGAACGGGCCGACCCGGTTGGGGCCCGGGCGGTGCTGCATCCGGCCCACGACGCGGCGTTCGAACCAGATCGTGAACAGGGTGATCAGCACCAGGAAGCCGAAGATGCCGACCACCTTGAGGATCAACAGCCACCACACGTCGGTGCCGAACTGCTCCAGGTTCATCGCGCACCATCCTCGGCGGCCGCTCCGCCGGCGAAGCCAGCAGGCATCGGGAAGTCGGGCTTCGGAGTCGGCGGCGGCGGGGCTTCGGCCCGCGCGATGCTGACCAGCGCTCCGGCGGCGACACCCAGGCTGCGGCGTACCGTCGAGCCGACCGAGTTGGTGGGCAGCCACACCACCCGGTCCGGCATCTCGGTCACCACCAGCGGCAGGCTGATCGAGCCGGCGTCGGTGGTCACCGCCACGTGCCCGCCGTCGACGGCGCCGATCTCCTTCGCGGTGGTGGCCGACAGCCGCGCCACCGCCTTGCGCGCTGTACCGGCGAGATGCTCTTCGCCGTCCTGCAGGCTGCCCAGGTCGAGCAGGTGGTGCCAGGTCGCCAGCAGCGCCTGACCCGCGTCCGGCTGCGGCGGCTCGACACCGTACTCGGTGGGCGGCTCGGCGCCGGGCGCCTTGCTCTCGCCCAGGACGTTGAACTCGGCACGGATCCGGCGCGGGTCCGCCACCTCGATCTCGGCGTCCAGCTCGGACGCCAGCTCGTCGAGCACCCGGGCGTCGGAGAGCGCGCCGGTCTCCAGGACGGTGCTGAAGCCGCGTACCCGGCCCTCCCAGTTGAGGAAGCTGCCGGTCTTCTCCACCGGCGGCGCCACCGGGAACACCACGTCGGCGCGGCGCGCCACGGCGGAGTTGCGTACCTCGATGCTGACCAGGAAGTCGACGGCGTCCAGCGCCGCCTCGGCGGCCGCCGGGCTGGGCAGGTCGGCCGGGTCGACGCCGGCCACCACCAGGCCGGAGAGCCGGCCGTCGGTCGCCGCCACCAGGATCTCGGCGGTGTCGCGGCCGGGGTCGGCGGGTAGCGCGCCCGCGGCCAGCCCCCAAACCTGCTCGATCTCGGTACGCCCGGTCGCGCTGTCCACCGCGCGCCCGCCCGGCAGCAGGTTTGGCAGGCAGCCCGCCTCCACCGCGCCGCGGTCGCCGGCCCGGCGCGGCACCCAGGCCACCCTCGCTCCGGAGGCCTGCGCCAGCCGGTCCACCGCCGACAACGCCCCCGGTACGGTGGCCAGCCGCTCGCCGACCAGGATCACCGCGCCGGATTCGCGCAGCGCGGTCGCCGCGTCCACCACCTCGGAAGGCACGTCCGACGCGCGGGACGCCATCGCGTCCAGCACCTCGGTCTCGGTGCTCGGCGCGGCCTGCACCAGCGTGGCGCCGCACTTGTCCAGCCCGCGGGTGGCGTACGGCTGCACGGCGTACACCCGGAGCTGGTTCTTGCTCGACGCTTTGCGCAGTCGCAGGAACAGCGTCGGGCACTCCTCCTCGGGCTCCAGCCCGGCGAGCAGCACCGCCGGCGCGGCCTCCACATCGTCGTACGTGACGCTCCCGGTGTGCGGGTGCTGGCCGACCACGCGCGAGGCGAGGTATTCGGCCTCCTCGGCGCTGTGCGGGCGGGCCCGGAAGTCGATGTCGTGCGTACCCAGCACCACGCGGGCGAACTTCGCGTACGCGTACGCGTCCTCGATCGTGAGCCGGCCCCCGGTCAGCACGCCGACCCCGTTGGCCTCGCGCGCCCGGCGGATGCCGTCGGCGGCGACCCGGAACGCCTCGGTCCAGCTGGCCTTGCGCAGCTCACCGGTGCCCGGGTCGCGTACCAGCGGAGAGGTGAGCCGGTCGAAGGCGGTGGTGTATTTGAACGCGAAGCGGTCCTTGTCGCTGATCCACTCCTCGTTGACCTCCGGGTCCTCCCCGGAGAGCCGGCGCATCACCTTGCCGCGCCGGTGGTCGACCCGGATCGCCGCGCCGCCCGCGTCGTGCTCCGCGATGCTCGGCGTCGACACCAGGTCGAAGGGTCGCGCCCGGAACCGGTAGTCCGCGCTGGTCAGCGCCCCCACCGGGCAGATCTGTACGGTGTTCCCGCTGAAGTACGACTCGAACGGCTCGTCTTCGTAGATCGCCACCTGCTCCAGCGCGGAGCGCTCGAACAGCTCGATGAACGGGTCGCCGGCGACCTGGTTGGAGAACCGGGTGCAGCGGGCGCACAGCACGCAGCGTTCCCGGTCCAGCAGGATCTGCGTCGAGATCGGGATCGGCTTGCGGAACTCCCGCTTCACGTCGTGGAAGCGCGACTCCGGCCGGCCGGCGGACATCGCCTGGTTCTGCAGCGGGCACTCGCCGCCCTTGTCGCAGACCGGGCAGTCCAGCGGGTGGTTGATCAGCAGGAACTCCATCACCCCCTCCTGCGCCTTCTTGGAGACCTCGGAGGTGAGCTGGGTGTGCACCACCATTCCGTCGGCGACCGGGATGGTGCAGGAGGCGACCGGCTTGCGCTGCCCCTCCACCTCGACCAGACACTGCCGGCAGGCGCCGACCGGGTCCAGCAGCGGGTGGTCGCAGAACCGCGGGATCGCGATCCCCAGCTGCTCCGCCGCGCGGATCAGCAGAGTGCCCTTCGGCACCGTGACCTGGGCTCCGTCGACGGTGAGGGTGACCGTCTCTTCCACAGCGTCAGCCGTCATCAATGGGCTCCCGCGAGCTCGTGCGTGGGCTGCAGCAGCGGCGGCCGGCGCCGCTCGATGTAGTCCAGGTAGTCCTGCTTGAAGTACTTGATCGAGGAGGTCACCGGGCTGGCGGCCCCGTCGCCGAGCGCGCAGAACGAGCGGCCCAGCAGGTTGTCGCAGGTGTCGAGCAGGGTGTCCAGGTCCTCGTGAGTGCCCTGGCCCTGCAGGATCCGGCGCAGCACCTGCACCATCCAGTAGTTGCCCTCCCGGCACGGAGTGCACTTGCCGCACGACTCGTGGGCGTAGAACTCGATCCAGCGGTACGTGGCGTACACCGGGCAGTCCTTGTCCGAGAAGCACATCACCGCGGTGGTGCCGAGCATCGTGCCGACGCCCTGCATCCCCTCGAAGTCCATCGGTACGTCCATGTGCTCGGCCGTCAGCAGCGGCGTCGACGAGCCGCCGGGCGTCCAGTACTTCAGCTGGTGCCCGTCCTGCATCCCGCCGGCCAGCTCCAGCAGCTGCCGCAGCGTGATGCCGAGGCCGCACTCGTACTGGCCGGGGTTGTTGACGCGGCCGGAGATCGAGTAGATCTTCGGGCCGGGCGACTTCTCCGTACCCATCGACTTGAACCAGTCGGCGCCGCCCAACACGATGTACGGCACGCTCGCGATGGTCTCGACGTTGTTCACCACCGTCGGGGACGCGTAGAGCCCGTGGGTGGCGGGGAACGGCGGCCGCAGCCGGGGCTGCCCGCGGTAGCCCTCCAGCGAGTCCAGCAGCGCGGTCTCTTCCCCGCAGATGTACGCGCCCGCTCCACTGTGGACGACGAGGTCGAGGTCGAACCCGGAGCCCATGATGTTCTTGCCGAGGAACCCGCGGGCGTACGCGTCCTTCACCGCCCGGCGCAGCCGCCGCGCGGCGTGGATCGCTTCCCCGCGTACGTAGATGAAGGCGTGGTTGGCGCGGATCGCGTAGCTGGCGATGACCACGCCTTCCACCAGCGAGTGCGGGTCGGCCATCATCAGCGGCAGGTCCTTGCAGGTGCCCGGCTCGCCTTCGTCGGCGTTCACCACGAGGTAGTGCGGCTTGCCGTCGTTCTGCGGGATGAAGCCCCACTTCATGCCGGTCGGGAAGCCCGCGCCGCCGCGGCCGCGCAGCCCGGAGTCCTTCACCAGCTGGATCAGGTCATCCGGGTGTACGCCCAACGCCTTGCGCAGCGCGGTGTAGCCGTCCAGCTTCTGGTACGTGTCGATCCGCCAGGCGTCCGGCGACGGCCAGCGCTTGGTCAGCACCGGCGTCAGCATGCTGAGCGCCTCCTGCGAAGGAGCTGTCATTTGTCGACCCCCTGCTGTGCCTTCCGGAAGGACTGCTTCGCCTTCAGCCGCTCCTTGGCAGCGGCCTTCGACTTGGCGCGTACGTCCGCCGGGGCGTTCCACGGCGTGAAGCCGGCCCGCTCGGCGTCCTCGGCGGTACGGAACCAGATCTCCGGCTTGGTACGCCCGTAGTGCGGGCTCTCCGGCGCGTGGTAAAGGTTCGAGTTCTCGTTCCCCTTGATCGCGAACCCGTCCGGCCCGCTGCCGTCCCCCGCCGCCCGCGCCGACCCGGGCCCATACGGCTCGGCCTCGTCGGCCGGCTCGGTGTCGGCGGCGGGCTTCTCCGCGGGGGCGGGCTTCTCCGCGGGGGCCGGGGCTGCGGGTTTCGTGCCCGTCTTGCCGATCGGAGTGTTCGGGTCGAAGCCGGCGACCGAGATGCCGTACTGCTCGGCGAGCCGGTTGCCGGCGAGGGTGGGCTCCCCGGCGGGTCCTTCACCGACGGCGCGGTCCCGATCGTCGTCCCAGCCGGCGAGCTGCAGCGACATCTCCTTGAAGCTGCACAGTCGCGGCCCCCGGCTCGGGGTCGGCCGCTCGCCGTTCTGCAGCTTCTGTACGACGTCGAGCGCCGTACCGGCGTCGATCTTGTCGAAGAATTCGTAGTTGACGGTCATCACCGGCGCGTAGTCGCAGGCCGCGAGGCACTCGGCGTGCTCCAGCGTGATCGTGCCGTCCTCGGTGGTCTCGTCGTGCCCGACCTCGAGGTACTCCTGCAGCGCCTGATACGCCCGGTCACCACCCAGTACGCCGCACATCGTGTTCGTACAGACGCTGACCAGCCAGTCGCCGGTGGGGCGGCGCTTGTACATGGTGTAGAAGGTCGCCACCGCGCCCACCTGGGCCTTGGTGATGCCGAGCTGCTCGGCGCAGAACGCCACGCCGCGCGGGCTGACGTACCCCTCGACCGACTGCACCAGGTGCAGCATCGGCAGCAGCGCCGAGCGCGGCTGCGGATAGCGCGCGATGATCTGCCGCGCGCGCTGCGCGATCTCGTCGGAGAACACCTCTGTGACCACGTCGGTCATCTGTCACACCCACCCATCACCGGGTCCAACGAGGCGCCGCCCGCGATCACGTCGGCGATCAGGCCACCCTCGGACAGCGCCGGCAGCGCCTGCAAGTTGATGAAGCTGGGCTCCCGCATGTGTACGCGGTAAGGCCGGGTCCCGCCGTCGGAGACCACGTGCAGCCCGAGCTCACCGCGCGGCGCCTCGATCGGCACGTACACCTGGCCGGCCGGCACCCGGAACCCCTCGGTGACCAGCTTGAAGTGGTGGATCAGGGCCTCCATCGACTGGCCCATGATCTTCTTGACGTGCTCCAGCGAGTTGCCCATGCCGTCGGTGCCGATCGCGAGCTGCGCCGGCCAGGCGATCTTCTTGTCGTCGACCATCGTCGGGCCGGGGCGCAGCCGGTCCAGCGCCTGTTCCACGATCCGCAGCGACTGCCGCATCTCGTTCAGCCGCACCTGGTAGCGCGCCCACACGTCGGCGCCGTTGTGGGTCACCACGTCGAAGTCGTACGTCTCGTAGCCGCAGTACGGCATCGTCTTGCGCAGGTCCCACCCGAGTCCGGCACTCCGCAGCACCGGCCCCGTCACGCCGAGCGCGAGGCAGCCGCTCACGTCGAGGTACGCCACGCCCTGCGTACGCTTCTGCCAGATCTGGTTACCGGACAGCAGATCCTCGTACGAGGCGATCCGCTTCGGCATGAACCGCAGGAATTCCCGGATCCGCTCGACCGCCTCATCGGGGAGGTCCTGCGCCAACCCACCCGGCCGGATGTACGCCATGTTCAGCCGCAGCCCGGACGCCAGCTCGAAGATGTCGAGGATGTACTCCCGCTCCCGGAAGCCGTAGATCATCATCGACAGCGCGCCCAGCTCCATGCCGGTGGTGGCCAGCCACACCAGGTGCGAGGAGATCCGGTTCAGCTCCATCATCAGCACCCGGATGGTGTTGGCGCGCTCCGGCACCTCGATGCCGAGCAGCTTCTCCACCGCCAGGCAGTAAGCCGTCTCGTTGAAGATCGGCGCGAGGTAGTCGGCCCGGGTGACGAACGTGGTGCCCTGCGTCCAGTTGCGGTACTCGGTGTTCTTCTCGATGCCGGTGTGCAGGTAGCCGATCACCGCGCGGGTCTCGGTGACGGTCTCGCCCTCCATCTCCAGCACCAGTCGCAGTACGCCGTGCGTCGACGGGTGCTGCGGGCCCATGTTGACCACGAGCTTCTCTTCGGCGATCGGGTCACCACCGGCGACCACGGTGTCCCAGTCGCCACCGGTGACGTTGTAGATCCGCCCCTCGGTGGTCTCCCGAGACTGCGCATACGCGTCGGTCACTTGTACGCCCTCCGCTCGTCCGGTGGCGGGATCTCCGCGCCCTTGTACTCGACCGGTACGCCACCCAGCGGATAGTCCTTGCGCTGCGGGTAGCCCTCCCAGTCGTCGGGCATCAGGATCCGGGTCAGGTTCGGGTGACCGTCGAAGACCACGCCGAACATGTCGTACGTCTCCCGCTCCTGCCAGTCGGCGGTCGGGTAGACGCTGGTCACGCTCGGCAGGTGCGGATCCTCGGCGGTGACCGCCGCCTCGAGCCGGATCCGCCGCCGGTACGTCAGCGACGTCAGGTGGTAACACACGTGCAACCGGCGGGCGTCGCCGTTGTCGAGATAGTCCACACCGGACACCGACGAGCACAGCTCGAAGCGCAGCGACTCGTCATCGCGCATCACGCGGCAGACGTCGAGGATCCGCTCGGGCTTCACGTACAGGGTCAGCTCGCCCCGGTCCACGACGACCTTCTCGATCGCCTCGGCGTCGAAACCAGCGTCGGTGAGGCCGTCCCGCAGCCCGTCGACCACCTCGTCGAAGTAACCACCGTACGGCGGCTCGGTGCCGGCGATGACCGCACGGCGGCGTACCAGCCGACCAAAGCCCGAGGTGTCACCGGAGCCGGAGACGCCGAACATGCCTTTACCGGCCGGGGTGCTGGTGGGCGCCACCTCGGCGACCACTTCCTGACTCTCGATCGCGTCGGTCTGGGGGATGTCTTCGCTGGTCACCGGCGGTGCGCCCCCTCTTCCATCCACTTGGCGATGCGCAGCTGCTCCTGGGTGCCGGCGGCCTCGGCCTCGGTCCACTCGCGACGCTTCGCCTTGTTGTAGCGGTAGCTGGACGGGACGGTGCCGACCCGTGCCGCGCCGGACTCCTCGAGCTGCTTGCGGCGGCGCTCACCCAGCGGCTCGGCCATGATCTTGTCGTGCAGCTTGAGGATCGCGTCGATCAGCATCTCGGGCCGGGGCGGGCAGCCGGGCAGGTACATGTCGACCGGCACGATGTGGTCGACGCCTTGCACGATCGCGTAGTTGTTGAACATCCCGCCGCTCGACGCGCAGACGCCCATGCTCAGCACCCACTTGGGTTCGGGCATCTGGTCGTAGATCTGCCGCAGCACCGGGCCCATCTTCTGGCTCACCCGGCCGGCGACGATCATCAGGTCGGCCTGCCGGGGCGAGGCCCGGAACACCTCCATGCCGAACCGGGCCAGGTCGTACCGGGCGGCGCCGGTGGCCATCATCTCGATCGCGCAGCACGCCAGACCGAAGGTGGCCGGCCACAGGGAGGCCTTGCGGGTCCAGTTGACCAGCTTCTCCACGGACGTCAGCAGTACGCCGCTCGGGACCTTCTCTTCGATACCCATGATCAATACGCCCCAAGCTCCATTAATCCCAGTCCAACCCGCCGCGCTTCCACACGTACGCGTACGCGATGAAGACGGTGCCGATGAACAGGACCATCTCTACGAACCCGAAGACGCCGAGCGAGTCGTACGCCACCGCCCACGGGTACAGGAAGATGATCTCGATGTCGAAGACGATGAAGAGCATCGCGGTCAGGTAGAACTTGATCGGGAACCGCGTGCCGCTGCTGCCGCCGCCTTGCGGGGTCGGCTCGATGCCGCACTCGTACGCGTCGAGTTTGGCCTTGTTATAGCGGCGCGGACCGACCAGCGGTGCGATCGCCACCGAGAACAGCGCAAAGCCGAAGGCCAGCGCGAACATCCCGACGATCGGTAGGTACGGCGAGAGCGACATCGCTTCTGCCTCCCGTCCTCTCCTGCTCTCATCTCGTGGCGAAATCGGCCGAACTGATCACCAGAGCCGATCCACCCTATTGCCCTGCGATGCCGCGCCGGTGCGCGGCCCCCCGAGCGAACCTCACACCGCGGGTGCCGCTTTGACCAGCGCATTGATCACGCGGTCGGCCGCGTCACCGCCCCGCGGGTCGGTGAGGTTGGCCAGCAGCTTCAGTACGAATTTCATCAGCACCGGGTGCGGCAGCCCGTGCCGGGTGCAGACCTTCATCACGTGCGGATTGCCGATCAGCTTCACGAACCAGCCGCCGAGCCGGTAGTAGCCGCCGTACCGGGCTTTCAGCTCGCTGCGGTAATGCAGCAACGTACGTTCCCGCAGCGGGCCGGCGGGGCGGGCGAGCGCCTGCACCGCGATCTCCGCGGCCAGCTCGCCGCTCTCCATGGCGTACGCGATGCCCTCGCCGTTGAACGGGTTGACCATGCCGCCGGAGTCCCCGACCAGCATCACTCCGCGGGTGTAGTGCGGCACCCGGTTGAACCCCATCGGCAGCGCCGCGCCGAGGATCTTGCCGTCGGCGGTGGACTCGTTCAGCTCCCAGTCGTCCGGGGTGCCGGCCATCCACTCGGTGAGCATCTTGCGGTAGTCGGCCTTGCCGAAAGAAACACTGCTGTTGAGTACGCCGAGCCCCACGTTGACCCGCCCGTCGCCGAGCCCGAAGATCCAGCCGTACCCGGGGAGCAGGTTGTCCTCACCGCCGGCGCCGGGTTCACCACGCAGCTCCAGCCAGGACTCCAGGAAGTCGTCGTCGTGGCGCGGGCTGCGGTAGTAGCGGCGTACCGCGACGCCGATCGGCCGGTCCTCCCGCTTGGTGATGCCGAGGCTGAGCGGGAACCGCCCCGACACCCCGTCACACGCCAGCACCAGCGGGGCGCGGTACTCCACCGGCTCCTTGTCCGGGCCGACCGTCGCGGTCACCCCAACCACCCGGCCCGCCGTGCTGAGTACGGGGCCGGTGACCGTGGTCGAGGTCTGCAGCTTCGCGCCGGCGTGCTGGGCGCGGCGTACCAGGATGTCGTCGAAGTCCATCCGGGTACGGGTCAGCCCGTAGTCCGGGAAGCTCGCCAGCTCGGGCCAGTCCAGCTCCATCCGGATGCCGCCGCCGATGACGCGCAACCCCCGGTTCGGCATCCAGCCGTCGCCGGTGGTCTCCACGCCCATCTTGATCAGCTGCTTCACCGCCCGCGGGGTCAGCCCGTCGCCACACACCTTCTCGCGCGGAAACTCGGTCTTCTCCAGCAGCAGTACGTCCAGCCCGTGCCGCGCGAGGTGGTACGCCGCCGCCGACCCGCCCGGCCCCGCGCCGACGACGATCACGTCCGCGCTGTCCGCCGTGTCGCCGGATCGCGTCACCCCGGTGGTCTGGTCACTCACGGTGGCCCCTCCGCTCGTACCCACGTTCCGGTCGCTGGTTCCGGTCGCTCGTTCGGTCGCTTGTGAAGACTTTCACTAGCCCCGCCGTGCAGTCTAGGGGGAGCCACTGGCCCGCCCCCGACTTAGGCGACCCTAACGACGTGGGTACGCCGGGCGGCCGGCCCCCGTACCGGCAGTGCCGCCGTCACGAACCAGGACACTCCCGCCCAGACGCTATAGCCGCAGCCGGTACGACGCAGCCCGGCCCGCCGCCACGATCCTGCCCGTCCGGCGGATCGACCTCCCATACGTCGAAGCCTCTGCTACAAACCCACCGGGGTGCGATGTGGCGCACGACCGGATCCGGCGGGTGTTGACGTCACTGGTGGACGGCCGATGGGAGTCCAGCCGTGGGGCCGCGGTCGGGCGTGCGACGGTGCCGCCGAACCGGCCTTAGTTGGTACGGGTGGCGCGGTGCAGCGCGACGATGCCGCCGGTGAGGTTGCGCCAGCCGACCCGGGTCCAGCCGTTGCCGGCGACCCGGGCGGCGAGCCCCGGCTGATCCGGCCAGGCCGGGATCGACTCGGCGAGGTAGACGTACGCGTCGGGGTTGCTGGACACCGCCCGGGCCACCGCCGGCAGCCCCGCCATCAGGTAACCCAGGTACGCCTCCCGGAACGGTGCCCAGGTCGGGTGGCTGAACTCGCACACCACGAGCCGGCCGCCGGGCTTCGTCACCCGCGCCATCTCGCGCAGCGCCGCGTCGGCGTCGACGATGTTGCGCAGCGCGAAGGAGATGGTGACCGCGTCGAAGCTGGCGTCGGCGAACGGCAGCCGCAGCGCGTCCGCGCCGAGCAGCGGCACCTCGCGGTGCGCCCCGGCGGCGAGCATCCCGAGCGAGAGATCCGCGCCGACCACCCAGGCACCCGAGCGGGACAGCTCCTCAGTGGACACCCCAGTGCCGGCGCCCAGATCCAGGCACCGCTCGCCGGGACGCAGCGAGAGCGCGTCGGCGGTGGCGCGGCGCCACCGCCGGTCCTGCCCGAACGAGAGCACGGTGTTGGTCAGGTCGTACCGCTGGGCCACCCCGTCGAACATGGCGGCGACCTCGTGCGGCTGCTTGTCCAGAGATGCGCGGGTCACGCCGTACCACTCTGCCAGCCGTACGCCGGCGCCCGACCGGCAGGTCACCACGACGAAGGGCGGCGGGTGTCGAGCCCGCCGCCCTTCAGGTCACTTCACAAAATCAGGACTCGGTGGTACGCCGCCGCCGCGCCAGCGCGTACAGCACGACGCCGAGGAGCACCGCGGCGGTGCCGCCGCCGATCACGCCGGTGAGGCTGGCGCCGGTGACCGGCAGGCCGCCGCCACCGCCGCCGGTGCCGATCGACACCGCGATCTCGGCCATGTTGTTGCCGGGCACCCGGTCGGGGATCTTGTGGGTGGCGATCCGTACCCACCCGTTGTCCAGGTTCTTCGACGTGATCGTGAGTAGCAGGTCCTGCTTGGCGGTCTTGCCGGAGTCGAGCATGTTGCCGGTGTGACAGGTCAGCGTGGTGGCTGCCTTGTCGTACGAGCAGGCCCGCGGCACCTGGGCGAGCGTGGTGCCGCTGGGCAGCGCGATGGTGGCGAGGAAGCCGTTAGCGTCGGCCGGGCCGTTGTTCTTCACCGTTACGGTGACCTTGACGGTGTCGCCGACCTGGCCGGACGCGGCCGGTACGGAGACCGCGAGCTCGGTCGGGTTCGCCTTGGTCAGTACGCCGAACGTGGCACTGTTGTCGTCGCCGTCCACCTCCGGGGCACTGCGGGTGCCGGAGTCGGCGGCCATCATCGTGGCCCCGCTGCCCTCTACCGGCTGCGGCTCCACCTCACCCAGCGCCGCCGACACGAACTCGCCCCGTCCGAGACTGATCGGACCCGGCGCGTCGCCAGCCACCTTCACGTGCAGCGGCCGTACGCCCGGGCTGTTCCAGAGGATGATCTCGCCCGGCTGCAGCACCACGTTCTCCGCGGTGCACACCAGCTCGCGCCGGTTCTTGCTGGTGGTGCAGTCCGAGTACGACTCCGCGAACGTGGCGTACGCCGGCAGCGAGAACTTCAGCGTGATGCCCTTCGCGGCGGTGTCGCCGAAGTTGCCGAACGCCCATTTCAGCTGCGCCGACTGGCCGGGCTTCACCGGGCCGACGTCGTCCGCGGCGGCCACCAGGTCCACCGCCGAGTCGACGATCTGGATCGCCACGGTGTCGGCGTTGTTGTCGGTGTCGGGGTCGCTCTGCTGCTTCGCCTCTACGCTGGCCTTCGCGGTCCCGGCCGGCCCCGGCTCGGCGCCGCCCTTCGGCTTGATCTTGAACGCGGTGATCCGGGTGGCGCCGGCCTTGATCTCGGCGTACCCACAGGTAATGGTCTTTCCGGACCGCTCGCAGGCGGCGTCTTCGTGCACCCCGAGCTCCACGTTGTCGCCGAGCTGCGACAGGTCCAGAGTCAGCGTTACGTCGGTGGCGGCGTCCGGCCCGTTGTTGAGTACGTCGACCCGCATCACCTTGCCGGTCGAGTCGACCGCGACCTTGTCGGTGGCGATGCGTACCGCCAGGTCGGTGGTGGCCCGCGTCGGAGTGGTCGGCTCCGGGCGGGTGTGCGGTTCGCCGCTCTGCGACGGCGCCGGCGATGCGGTGCCGGACGGCAGCGGGCTCGGTGTCTCCTCGGCGTACGCCGGCGCGGACAGCAGCGCCAATCCGGCGGCGATGCAGGGCACGGCTATCCGGGCCCAGGTACGGTGCGGCCTCATCTATCCCCCGTGTGCAGTTGGTGTGGTGGCGATATCGCCGCCGCGCAGCGTACGAACGCCACGCAACCCCGGCTTCCGTCTTACCGGGAGTTGCGGGCATCAGAGGACGAGCAGGTTGGCCTCGGTCGCTCCGGGTACGACGTCGAGCGGCACCGACCGATCGAACGTCACGAACCGCCCACCACACCTCGTAGCCAGCGCGAGCAGGTAGGCATCGGTTACCTGTCGAGCCCCGTGGAGCCGCGAGCGATCCACGGCCGTCTCGTCAACCAGACTCACCGCACAAGACCAGAATTCGTGGTGCCGGGTGCCGGTCGCGCGGGCCAGCCGATCCATCGCCTGACTGGGCGATACCGGACTCGGGTATCGCGGCTGGCTGATGATCCGCACGAAGCCATTCTGTGTGATCGCACACGAGGCCCAACCGTGACTGATCTCAGCACCGACCCAGTCACGCGCACGCTCGTGGTCAACGTGATCGCTGTCGAGCAGCGCCAGCAGGACATTGACATCCAGCAGGGCACGCATCACACCGCTTCGTCCTCGCGAAGCCGGTCGATGAGCTCGTTCGAGATGGCATCGCCCCGGTGCGGGAACGGCTCGAATCCATGGAGGTCTGACGTACCCCCGGATGGGGTGTGCTGGTGTGTGAGGGCCTGTCGCGCGAGGTCCGACAAGACCTCACCCACGGAGCGCTTTTCCCGGCGAGCGCGTTCCTTCACCGCCAGCAGGACGTCGTCGTCGAGAGACACCGTGGTGCGCATGCATCTGATGCTAGCGCATCACACGGCTAGTTGGCGTCGAGGAGTTTCAGCTCGGGGTGGGCGCGACCGCCGTCGGGGAGCGCGATCGAGGAGTAGTGCGAGACCACCTGCTCCACCTCGGCCTCGCTCGGGTCGTCGTCCGGGGTCCAGTGCACGCGGAGGTGCTCGTAGAGGGTGTTGCGCTGGGCCGGGATCCGGTCGGCGGAGCGGATCATGGTGATCAGGCCGAGCAGGTTGGACTGGTGCTTGGCGCCGGCCGAGGAGATCACGTTTTCCTCGAGCATGATCGAGCCGAGGTCGTCCACGCCCATGTGCAGCGAGAGCTGACCGACGTCCTTGCCGGTGGTCAGCCAGCTCGACTGCAGGTGCTTGACGTTGTCGAAGAACAGCCGGGCGACCGCGACCAGCCGCAGATACTCCAGGTTGGTCGCCTGGGTACGCCCCTTCAGGTGGTTGTTCTCCGGCTGGTACGTCCACGGGATGAACGACCGGAAGCCACCCGTACGGTCCTGCACGTCGCGGATCATCCGGATGTGCTCGATCCGCTCGGCGTTGGTCTCCCCCGTACCCATCATCATGGTGGCGGTGGACTCCAGGCGGTGCCGGTGCGCCACCTCCATGATCTCCAGCCAGCGCTCGCCGGACTCCTTCAGCGGCGCGATGGCGTGGCGCGGCCGGCGCGGCAGCATCTCGGCGCCGGCCCCGGCGATCGAGTCCAGCCCGGCGGCCTTGATCCGATCGATCGCCGCTTCGACGGTGGTCCCGGAGACCTTCGACATGTGCTCGATCTCCGACGCGCCCAGCGAGTGGATCGCCAGCTGCGGGAACGCCTGCTTGACCGCGGAGAACAGCGTCTCGTAGTACTCCACGCCGTAGTCGGGGTGGTGGCCGCCCTGCAGCATCACCTGGGTGGCGCCCAGCTTCACCGCCTCGTCGCAGCGGCGCAGGATCTCGTCGGTGTCGTGGGTCCAGCCCTCGGCGTGCTTCGGCGCCCGGTAGAACGCGCAGAACTTGCACGCGGTGACACACACGTTGGTGTAGTTGATGTTGCGGTCGATCAGGTAGGTGACGATGTTGTCCGGGTAGCGCCGGCGGCGTACCGCGTCGGCCGCCTCGCCCAGCGGGTGCAGCGGCGCGTCGGTGTAGAGCAGCAGCGCCTCCTCGGGGGTGATCCGACCCCCGTCGGCGGCTCGCTGCAGGATCTCGGCGGTGTCCCGGTTCTCCGTCACGCTCCGAGCGTAAACGCAATCCGGGGGTACGCGAACCGGGGCCGAGCGGGATGAGACCAAGGAAACCCTGCCTCACCCGGCTCGGAACCCCGGTACGGGCCGCGGTGTTACGACCGGTCGGTGCCGAGGCCCACGGCGAGCAGCGCGAGCCCGGCGACGAGGTGCAGGGCGTTGTCGGCACCGTTGAGCGCGATCAGGTCCATCGCGCCGCCGATGATCATCAGACCCACCAACCCGACCACCACGTACACCGCCCCGACGGCGGCGTTCACCACCCGGGAGATCCGTACGCCGGCGATCGCGCCGCCGATCAGCGCCGCGCCCACCACGAGGTGTACGAGGTTGTGGAGCAGGTTGACTTCGAAGATGCCGAGCAGCAGCCCGCCTTCCTGACCCGCCGCGGGGTGTCCGCCGGACACCGCGAAGCCGAGCAGACCGACCAGCACGAACACCGCGCCCAGCACGCCACCGACCATCGGGTTGACGCGGCGGCCGGCGAAGATCCCGGCAGACGACGAATGCGTAGTCATTACTACCTCCCATGTGTCAACTGCGGGGAGTTCGGACCCGACGCCCTGCCGGATGGGTCAGGTCAGCGGGACAGCCGCGACCGGGGTGGTGGTGGGCCGCGGCGAACCGCCGGCCGGCTCCACGGTGACGCCCAGCAAGTCGGCGTCACCCAGCCCTTCCAGCAGCCGGGTTGCACCGGTCGCCCCCGCCGGCAGCACGCCAGCTGACCGCGGTACCGCGCCAGCAATCACCCAGAGCTGGTACGCCTGATCCCGATCCACCGCGGACAGCTCGGACAGCACCACCACGGCACGGTCCTGGCTGGCGGAGACCACCACCGAGATCCGGCCGCCGCCGGTGGCCTCGGCGGTGCGTACCGTCGCGTCGTCGGCGGCGAGCACCGCGGCGATGGCGGCCTCGCGTCGCCGGGCCTCGGCCGCGTCCTTCCGGGCGTCCTCGGCGGCGGCGCGTTCGGC
>JBOGDF010000002.1:0-43358 GCA_050701635.1 Micromonosporaceae bacterium
GGTCCGTGCTGCGCTGCCGGGTGAGCCGCGCGGTACGGCCGTCGCCGCGCCCCGGTACGGCGCGTTAGGCCTGACAAGGGGGCATACCGGGCCAGGTTGATCGTCACCGACGTGACGGTGCCCATTTCGAGGCATGTCGTGGCAGAGTGCGTGGACGGGAAGGTGTCAGTATTGGTCTCAATGCGTTTACCCACTCTTCGCCGTCAGCGTGTTGCCGAGCCCGGGATCCTCAACGGCCCGGCGCGGCTGGACCGGCGTACCAAACGGCTCACCGGGCGACTGCGGCCCGGTGACATCGCCGTGATCGACCACGTCGACATCGACCGGGTCGCCGCCGACGCGCTGGTGGCCTGCGAGGTCGCGGCGGTGGTCAACGCAAAGCCGTCGATCTCGGGTCGCTACCCGAATCTGGGCCCCGAGGTGCTGGTGCAGGCCGGCATCGTGCTGATCGACGACGTCGGCGAAGAGGCGTTCCAGAGGCTGCGGGAAGGCGCCGACGTACGGATCGACGGCGCCGCCGTACATCTGAACGGCGAGGTGGTGGCCAGCGGCGTACGCCACGACGAGGAGTCGATCGCCAAGGCGATGGCGAACGCCCGTGACGGGCTGTCCGTACAGCTCGAGGCGTTCGCCGCCAACACCATGGAGTACCTCAAGAAGGAGCGAGAGCTGCTCCTGGACGGCGTCGGCATCCCCGACGTCGCGACCCGGATCACCGGTCGGCACTGCCTGATCGTCATCCGGGGGTACGACTACAAAGCCGACCTCGATGTGCTGCGCCCGTACATCCGGGAATTCAAGCCGGTGCTGATCGGGGTGGACGGCGGCGCCGACGCGCTGGTGGAGGCGGGCTACACCCCCGACATGATCATCGGCGATATGGACTCCGTCTCCGACGACGTGCTGCGGTGCGGTGCCGAGATCGTGGTGCACGCGTACGCCGACGGCCGCGCCCCCGGGCTGTCCCGGATCGAAGCGCTCGGGCTGTCCGCGGTGACCTTCCCCGCGGCCGCCACCAGCGAAGACATCGCGATGCTGCTCTGCGACGAGAAGGGCGCCACCCTGATCGTGGCGGTCGGCACCCACGCCACCCTGGTGGAGTTCCTCGACAAGGGCCGGGGCGGCATGGCCTCGACGTTCCTGACCCGGTTGCGGGTGGGCGGCAAACTGGTCGACGCGAAAGGGGTGAGCCGGCTCTACCGGCAGAACCTGTCGACCTCGTCGCTGGTGCTACTGGTGCTCGCCGCGCTGGCCGCGATGGCGGCCGCGGTGGCGGTGTCCACGGTGGGCCGGTTCTATCTCGAAGTTCTCGCCGAGTGGTGGGACAACCTCATCTTCCAGGTACAGAGGCTGTTTTAAGTGATCAACTTCCGGTACCACGTGGTCTCTCTGACCGCCGTGTTCCTCGCCCTCGCCGTCGGCATGGTGCTCGGCACCGCCGCGCTCAACGGCCCGGTCACCGAGGATCTCTACAGCGAAGCGCAGTCGCTGCGTAAGTCCAACGCGCAGCTGCGGGACCAGATCGCCGAGATGGAAGACGAGCTGGCCAGCCGCGAGGAGTACGTCAAGGAAGCCGCGCCGCTGCTGCTGGACAACAAGCTCGACAGGCAGCGGATCCTGGTGGTCGCGATGCCCGGCGCCGATCAGGACTGGGTGACCGCGGCCACCGACAACGTACGGCTGGCCAAGGGCACCGTGACCGGCACGCTGCGGTTCACCGACCGGTTCATCGATCCGGCGCACAAGGAGGACGCGCGGGATCTGGCGACCCGGCTGCTTCCCCCGAACGTGAAGAACGTGCCGAGCGACGCCGACGGTGTCACCGCCTCCGCGGCGCTGCTGGCGGCCGTACTGCTCACGCACACGCCGGAGGTGGCCGCCGGCGACCGTACGTCGGTGCTGACCGGCTACCAGACCCAGAAGCTGATCGAGCTGGACAAGAAGATCACCGAGCCGGCGACCGGCGTGATCATCGTGAGCAACCTGCCCGCCACCGAGAAGGACGCCGCCGCGCGCAACGCCGCGGTGGTGGCGGCGATCGGGCAGTTCGCGCCGGCGGGGCCACTCGTGGTCGCGGCACCCGGCACCGGAGGTGACGGTAACGCGATCACCGCGATCCGGGACGATCCGGCACTCAAGCAGTCGGTGTCCACTGTGGACAACGTGAATACCTCGCTCGGGCAGCTGTCGACCGTACTGGCCCTGGTGCAGCGGATCGTGGACCGCAAGTCCGGCCACTACGGCATCAGCGACACCGCCGACGGGCGGATCCCGAAACCGTCGGCATGAGCGGCGTACCGGGACAGGTGAGCCAATGAGCGAGCTTGCGAGCGAATCATCGGTGCAGTGCGCGCGCGAAGCGCCGCCCGAGCGAAGCGAGGGCGTGCAATGAGCGGGCTGGGTCGGATGGTCAAGGGTGCGCTGCTGGTCGGCGCCGGTGGGCTGCTGGCCCGTACGGCGTTGAAGGCGCTGCGGGAGTCGCCCGCCGCCGGGGAGCTGGAGCGGATCAACCACCGCGGTGCCACCGTGAGCCTGGCCGCCGGCCCCGCGCTGGCGGTGGCGGCGTCCACCACCGCGGCGGCCGGGGCCGGATCGCCCGCGATCGCGTCGGCCGCCTTGGTCGCCGGGCTGGGCTCCGGCGCGGTCGGCTTGTACGACGACGTCGTCGGGCAGCGTCCCGACCAGAAGACCGCCAAGGGGTTCAAGGGCCACCTGTCGGCGCTGCGGGAAGGCCGCGTCACCAGCGGCCTGGTGAAGATCGCCGGGATCGGCGTCTCGGCGTTGGTGGCGGCGAGCCTGGTCGGCCGGCAACGGCGCCACGCCGCCGACCGTGACTACGCGGCCGGTTTCAGCGGCTCCGCCGCCGGCTCCGGCGCAGGGCGCGCCGGCGACGTCAAGGCGGGCCCCGGCAGCGCCGGGCAGGTGGCGGACCTGGTGATCGACACCGGGTTGATCGCGGGCACCGCCAATCTCGCCAACCTGTTCGATCTGCGGCCAGGGCGGGCGCTGAAGGTCGGGCTCACCGTGGCCGGGCCGCTCGGTAGCGCCGGCAACACCAGCCTGCTGTCGGGGCCGACCGGTGCAGCGTCGGCGTTGCTCCGCGAGGACCTCGACGAACAGGTGATGCTGGGCGACTCCGGGGCCAACGCGTGGGGCGCGCTGCTCGGGCTGGCCGCCGCCAACCGGCGCAGCCGGATCGGGCGGCTCGCGATGCTGGCGGGCGTGGTCGGGCTGACGCTGGCGAGCGAGAAGGTCAGCTTCACCCAGGTCATCGAGTCAACCCCTGGGTTGCGCGACTTCGACGCCTGGGGCCGGCGTACGTCGTGACCTCCAGCGCGCGGCGGATCGCCGGCGCGGCGGCGCTGATCGCGGTGATCACGATCGCCGCGCGGGTGGTGGGTTTCGGCCGGATCGTGGTTTTCACCTGGGCGGTCGGCCCGAACGACCTGGGCAACGTCTACCAGTCGGCGAACACGCTGCCCAACATCATCTTCGAGATCGTCGCCGGCGGTGCTCTGGCGAGCCTGGTGGTGCCGCTGCTCGCGGGACCGATCGAGCGGGGCGACCGGGAGCAGGTCAGCCGGATCACCTCGGCGTTGCTCACCTGGACGGTGGCGCTGCTGGTGCCGCTCGCGGTGCTGGTGTGGCTGCTCGCCGAGCCGGTGATGGGGCTGCTGTCCGCCGATGCCGGCCCGGAAGTGGTGCGGGTCGGTGCCGGGATGCTGCGGGTGTTCGCCCCGCAGCTGCCGCTGTACGGAATCGGCATCGTGCTCACCGGCGTACTGCAGGCGCATCACCGGTTCGCGTGGCCGGCGCTGGCGCCGCTGCTGTCGAGCGTGACCGTGGTCGGGGCGTACGCGCTGTTCACCGTGGTGTCGTTCCGGGGCGCGGGGATCGCCGAGGTGAACGCCGCGGGGGTGTTGACGCTGTCGGTCGGTACGACGCTCGGGGTGGCGGTGCTGTCGCTGTGTCTGGTGTTCCCGCTGGCCCGGCTCGGGCTGCGGCTGCGTCCCGGCTTCGCGCTCTCCGCGCAGGTCGGCGGTCAGCTGCGCGGGCTGGCGATCGCCGGTGCGGTCACCGTCGGCGCCCAGCAGGTGGCGCTGCTGGTGGTGGTCTACCTGACCAACCCGCCGGCGCTGGAAGGCACACTGATCCTCTACACGATCGCGCAGACCCTGTTCTTCCTGCCGTGGGGCGTACTGGCGGTGCCGGTGGCGACCTCGGCGTACCCGGCGCTGGCGGAGGCGTACGCCACCGGGGCCGAGGCGCGGTATCGGCGTACCCTCGCCGGGACCATGCGCGGGGTGCTGCTGCTCGGGTGCGTCGGCGCCGCCGGCTTGGTGGCGGTGGCCGAGCCGGCGGCGCGGGTGATCGGCGAGCTCGCCGCGGACAAACCCGACTTCGGTGCGCTGACCGCGGGAATCGCCTGGTTCGCGCCCGGGTTGATCGGCTACTCGCTGTTCGCGCTGCTCACCCGGGCGCTGTACGCGCGGGGCCAGACCGGGATCGCCGCGCGGGTCACCGCGGTCGGCTGGGGCGTGGTGATCGTGGCTGATCTGCTGCTGGTGTGGTGGCTGCCGCGGCCGGACCGGGTGGCGGCGCTGGCCGCCGGGAACTCGATCGGGATGGTGGTACTCGGGGCGCTGCTGTGGTGGGCGGTCGGTCGGCGCGCGGGGCGTACCGCCCTGACCGGTACGCTTCGTGCGGGATCGGTGGGTATCGTCGCCGGTTGCCTGGCCGCCGCGGCGGGCTGGTACGCCGGTCACCTGCTGTTCAGAGATCAGACGATGGGTGCGAACCTGGGGCAGGGCCTGGTGGCCGGCGCGGTGACGCTGGCGGTCTTCGCCGCTGTCGCCCTGCTCGCCGATCGCGGTGACCTGATCGGGCTGGTCGGCCGGCTGCGCGGCCACAAGCCGCCCCCCGACGGCACCAGCGAGACCGACGCCGGCACCAGCGAGACCGCCGCCGGCGAGAGCGACGGCAGCGACGCCAGCCATGGCAGGCAGCGGAAGGGAACAGTGTCGTGAGTACGGAACGGCTGCGGGTCGCACTGGTGTTGGCGACCTCCACCGGCGGCGTCGGCCGGCACGTGGTGTCGCTCGCGTCCGGTCTGGCGGCGGCGGGTCACGACGTGACCGTATGCGGCCCGGCGGACACCCAGCAGCGGTTCGACTTCACCGGCTCCGGGGCCCGGTTCGCGCCGGTGGAGATCCCGGCCGGCCCCGACCCGGTACGTGACGCCACCGCGATCACCCACCTGCGCCGGGTGCTGCGCAAACTGCATCCGGACGTGATCCACGCCCACGGGCTGCGCGCCGGTCTGGTGAGCGGCCTGGCCCGGTCGCGCCGCGTACCGCTGGTGGTGACCTGGCACAACCTGATGCTCGCCACCGGCGTGAAGGGCCGGGTGTACGGGGCCCTGGAACGCGTGGTGGCGCGTACCGCCGATGTCACGCTCTGCGCCTCCGACGACCTGGTCGGGCGGGTGCTGCGGCTCGGCGGCACCGACGTACGCCCCGCCCCGGTGGCCGCGCCGGTGCTGGCGGCGCCGACCCGTACCGCCGACGAGGTGCGTGCCGAGCTGGAGGCGGAAGGCCGGCCGCTGCTGCTCACGGTGGCCCGGCTCAACCCCCAGAAGAGCCTGGACGTGCTGGTACGCGCCGCGGCGCGGTGGCGGGAACGGCTGCCCGTACCGCTGGTGGTGGTGGCGGGCTCCGGGCCGTCGGAGGGCGACCTGCGGGAGCTGATCGCCGACACCGGTGCCCCGGTGCGGCTGCTCGGGCACCGTACCGACGTGGCCGAGTTGTTGCAGGCGTGCGACATCGCGGTGGTGACCAGCCAGTGGGAGGCGCGCCAGCTGTTCGCGCAGGAGGCGCTGAGCGCCGGCCGGCCGCTGGTGTCCACCGCGGTCGGCGGGATTCCGGGACTGGTGGGCGACGCGGCGATGCTGGTGCCGCCGGGCGACGTGGACGCGTTCGACACCGCGGTGAGCAAGCTGCTCGACGATCCCGGGCTACGCGCCGACCTGGCGGTCCGGGCGCGGGCTCAGGCCGCCACCTGGCCGTCGGAACGTGACACCGTGGCGCAGGTCGAAGCGGTGTATCGCGAGCTGACTGGGGTGGCATGAGGGCGCTGCGCCGCTGGGTCGTCACGCTGCTCGCGGTGGTCGCCTCGATTCCTTTAGCCGGGGGTACGGCCTCAGCCGCGCCCGCACCGCCCGCCGACCACGTGGTGATCGTGGGCGCCGCGGGGCTGCGTTGGGACGACGTCAACGCCACCGACACGCCGCACCTGTGGCAGCTCGCCGGGCGGGGCGCCGTGGGCTCGATGGTCGTACGGTCGGCGCAGACGTACACCTGTCCGGCGGACGGTTGGCTGACCGTCGGCGCCGGCAACCGGGTGAGGCTGCGCTCCAACGACCCCCCCGAGGACTGCGCGCGGCCACTGCCAGCGGTACGCCCCGGCCCGGGCGGCGGCGCGATGGTGGACGAGCACCGGCGGATCCTGGAAGACAACGAGAACCTCACGTACCGGGCGCGGCCCGGCGTACTCGCCGAGATGGTCGAGTGCACCGTGGCGGTGGGCCCCGGCGCGGCGGTCTCGGCGGCCCGGCCGGGGGTGGGGCGGGTGGACCGTTACCAGCCACGGCTTCCCGACGACCCCGAGCCGCTGCTGTCCCGCTGCCCACTGTCGATTGTGGACGCCGGTACGGTCGCCGCGACCGGTGCCGACCGCCGTGCCTCCGCCCAGCGGGTGGACGCCGTACTGGGGCGGGTGGCCGACGGCCTGCCGGACCGTACGTTGCTGCTGGTGGTGGGGGTGGCCGACACCGGGGGAGCGGCCCGGCTGCACGTCGCGCTCGCCGCAGGCCACGGCATCGCCCCCGGTACGTTGGCCTCCTGGCGTACCGGCTATGCCCGGCTGATCGACGTCGCGCCGACGGCGGCGGACGCGCTCGGGCTGGAGCGGTCGCGGTGGTTCGCCGGCGCGCCGCTGTCGGTGAAACCAACCGGCACGGACCAGGTCGATGCGACCACCGCGGTGACCGCGTTGCGGGACGCCGACCGGGCGGCCGCGGCGCAACCGGCGTACGCCCGATGGTTCGCGATCGCGCTGGTGACGCTGCAGCTGGTGCTGTTCGTGGCGGTGGTGCCGGTGCTGTGGCGGATCCGGCGCGCCGCCGCCACCGAGGACACCGAACACCCGATGTGGACCGCCGCGGAGGCGGTGCTGGAGATCGCGGCGGTGGCCGCGGCGCTGGTGATCCCGTCCGCGCTGCTGGCGAGCCTGGTGCCGTGGTGGCGCAGCGACAGCTCCGGCCTGCTGCTCACCGTGACCACGCTGGCGGTGGTCGCGGTGCTCACCGCGGCGATCCGGCTGGCGCCGTGGTGGCGTACCCCCCTGGGGCCGGTGGGGAGTGTGGCGGCGGTGACCGCGGCGGTGGTCGCGACCGACCTGCTGACCGGCAGCCACCTGCAGCTGGACAGCGTGGCCGGGTACGGCGCTGTGGAAGGCGGCCGGATCGTCGGGCTGTCCGCGATCGGGGCGGGCGTGTTCGCGGTCAGCGTGCTGCTGCTCGGCGGCTACCTGGCGCAGCACCTGCCGCGCGACCGGGGGCCGCTGGCGATGGCGGTGACGGGCGGCGTCGGGGTGGTGCTGGCCGGCGTGGTGGGGATGGATCCGGGCAGCGCGATCGCGCTCACCGCCGGGGTCTGCCTGGCGGTGGTGACCTGCACCGGGGGCTGGCTGACGGCGACCCGGCTGTTGTGGGCGGCGTTCGTCGGGATCGCGGTGGCGGGCGGCTTCGTGCTGCTCAACCTCTACCCGAGCCCGGAGCATCGGGGCCGGCTCGGGCGGTTCTTCACCGACATCGCGGAGGGCGTACCGGGGGCGCTGATTCACCGTACGGCGGAGGCGAACGCGATCACCTTCGGCTCCAGTCCGCTGACGGTGCTGGTGTTCGCCGGGCTGCTGTTCGGTGGTCTGGTGCTGCTGCGTCCCTCTGGCGGCCTGCTCCGGGTGTACGGGCTCTACCCGGCGATCCGGGCCGCGTTGATCGGCTCCGGGATCGCGGCGGCGCTCGGCGGCCTGGTCGACGGCGCCGGCGTGGTGGTGGTGGGCGCCGCCACGGCGACCGTACTGCCGCTGACGATCCTGCTGTGCCTGCGGGCGCTGGCGCGGGCGCACGTACGGACCGCGCCGGAGCTGCCGCCGGGGCTGCTGGACGGCCCGGAGACCGACCCGGCGAACGACGCCGAACACGACGCCAACAAAGACACAGAGCCAGACACGGAGACCGACACCGGTACGGATCACCCGGTAACGGTCTAGCGAACCGGTGAACACGCCGGGTACGGCCGTCGGGCGTTCCCGCAGGTGGTGTTAGTGTGGAATCCCGTGGAACGCGCGGCATTCGGCCCGCGAGCTGATCACCACGGGAGTCACGTTGGCCCCTTCCATTGGGACGAGCGCAGGGACGACGAAGCACATCTTCGTCACCGGGGGCGTCGCCTCCTCACTCGGCAAGGGCCTCACCGCCTCGAGTCTCGGAAACCTACTCACCGCGCGCGGGCTGCGGGTGGTGATGCAGAAGCTCGACCCGTACCTCAATGTCGACCCCGGGACGATGAACCCGTTCCAGCACGGCGAGGTGTTCGTCACCGAGGACGGGGCGGAGACCGACCTCGATATCGGGCACTACGAGCGGTTCCTCGACACCGACCTGAACGCGTCGGCGAACGTCACCACCGGACAGATCTACTCCACGGTGATCGCCAAGGAACGGCGCGGGGAGTATCTCGGTGACACGGTGCAGGTGATCCCGCACATCACCAACGAGATCAAGGAACGGGTACGCGCGATGGCCGCGCCCGGCGACGGGCATCGCCCGCACGTGGTGATCACCGAGGTCGGCGGCACGGTGGGCGACATCGAGTCGCTGCCGTTCCTGGAGGCGATCCGGCAGCTGCGGCACGACATCGGGCGCGAGAACTGCATGTTCATCCACGTCTCGCTGGTGCCGTACCTGGCCCCCAGCGGGGAGCTGAAGACCAAGCCGACGCAGCACTCGGTAGCGCAGCTGCGCAACATCGGTATCCAGCCGGACGCGATCGTGTGCCGCTCCGACCGGGAGATCCCGGAGAAGCTCAAGCACAAGATCGGCCTCTACTGCGACGTCGACACCGAGGCGGTGATCTCCGCCGCCGACGCACCCAGCATCTACGACATCCCGAAGGTGCTGCACCGCGAAGGGCTCGACGCGTACGTGGTACGCCGGCTCAACCTGCCGTTCCGGGACGTCGACTGGCGCAGCTGGGACGACCTGCTGGAGCGGGTGCACAAGCCGACCACCACGGTGAAGGTGGCGCTGGTCGGCAAGTACGTCGACCTGCCCGACGCGTACCTGTCGGTGTCCGAGGCGGTACGCGCCGCCGGGTTCGCGCACCGGGCCCGGGCCGAGATCGTCTGGGTCGGGGCCGATGCCTGCGCTACCGAGGCCGGCGCGGCGAGTGTGCTGTCCGGGGTGGACGCGGTGCTGATCCCGGGCGGGTTCGGGGTACGCGGCATCGACGGCAAGATCGGCGCCGCCCGGTACGCCCGCGAGCACGGCATTCCCACGCTGGGGCTGTGTCTCGGGCTGCAGTGCATGGGTATCGAGGTGGCGCGCGATCTGGCGGGGCTGCCGGACGCCAACTCCACGGAGTTCGACGCGGCCTGCGACGCCCCGGTGATCGCCACCATGGCCGACCAGCAGGACATCGTCGCCGGCAAGGGCGACCTGGGCGGCACGATGCGGCTCGGGGCGTACCCGGCGGAGCTGGTGCCCGGCTCGCTGGTCGCCGAGGCGTACGGCACAACCCGGGTCAGCGAACGCCACCGCCACCGGTACGAGGTCAACAACGCGTTCCGGGACGCGCTGACCGAGGTCGGGATCCGGATCTCCGGGACCTCCCCGGACGGCCGGCTGGTGGAGTTCATCGAGCTGGACCGGTCGATCCACCCGTTCTTCGTCGCCACCCAGGCGCATCCGGAGCTGAAGTCGCGGCCCACCCGCCCGCACCCGCTGTTCGCCGCCTTCGTGGCCGCCGCGATCCGGTACGCCGATGCCGGCCGGCTCCCGGTCGAGCTGCCCACCCCGGCACCGGGTGACGCGCCCGAACCGGACCACGCCGGCCGCAAGGCCGATACCGCAGTGGTGAGCTGAGTGGCGGAGCCGACCGCCACGTACCGGGTGGTTGACACCAGGGAACGGTTCTCCGGCAAGGTGTTCGACGTGGTCACCGACACCGTGACCATGCCTGGCGGCGGCACCGCGGACCGGGACTACGTACGGCACGTCGGGGCGGTCGGAGTGGTGGCGCTCGACGACGCCGGACGGGTCGTCCTGATACGCCAGTACCGCCACCCGGTTCGCCGCCAGCTGTGGGAGCTGCCCGCCGGGCTGATCGACGTACCAGGGGAGGATCCGCTACCGGCGGCGCAGCGGGAGTTGGCCGAGGAGGCCGAGCTGGCAGCCACCCGGTGGGATCTTCTGGTGGATCTGCACACCACGCCGGGCTGCTCCAACGAGTCGATCCGGGTCTACCTGGCGCGCGAGGTGGCGCCGCTGCCGGAGCCGGATCACGTGCGTACCGACGAGGAAGCCGAGCTGACCGTCGCCTGGTTCGAGCTCGACGTCGCGGTGGCGATGGTGTTCGCCGGCGAGATCGCCAACGGCCCGTGCATCGCCGGGCTGCTCGCCGCCGACCATGCCCGCCGGCACGGCTGGGCCGGGCTGCGACCCGCGGACACCGCGCTGCTCGCCGCCGGCGAACAACCGTGACACGCTGGGAGTACGGCCGCGGAGCGTCCGGTACCGGTCATCGTCGTCTGGTAGCCGCGACTCGGACCACGCTGCGGAGGTTGCGGTTCTAGACTGCGCCGATGGCGCCCTCCGCGCGACAACGAGGTCCGCAGCGCCGTACGAAAAGGGGCAACCGGTGAAGGTCGGAATCCCGCGCGAGATCAAGAACCACGAGTACCGCGTGGCGATCACGCCCGCGGGCGTGCACGAGCTGGCCCGGCACGGGCATCAGGTGTACGTCGAGGCGGGCGCCGGCGCGGGTTCGGCGATCCCCGACGAGCTGTTCAGGCAGGCCGGCGCCGAGATCCTGCCGACCGCTGACGAGGTGTGGGGCAGCGCGGAGCTGGTGCTGAAGGTCAAGGAGCCGGTGGCCGAGGAGTACCGCCGGATGCGGGAGGGCCAGGTGCTCTTCACATACCTGCATCTCGCCGCGTCCAAGGAGTGCACCGACGCGCTGCTGGAGCGCAAGGTCACCGGGATCGCGTACGAGACGGTCGAGCTGCCCGACGGGGCGCTGCCGCTGCTGGCGCCGATGAGCGAGGTGGCCGGGCGGCTCGCGCCGCAGGTCGGTGCGTACCACCTGATGCGGCAGGGCGGCGGTCGCGGCGTGCTGATGGGCGGCGTTTCGGGGGTGTACGCCGCCAAGGTGGTCGTGATCGGCGCCGGCGTGTCCGGGATGAACGCCGCCGCGATCGCGCTCGGTATGCAGGCCGAGGTGCTGCTGCTGGACAAGAACATGAACAAGCTGCGGGACGCCGACCGGATCTACCAGGGCCACCTGCAGACCGTCGCGTCGAACGCGTACGAGGTGGAGAAGGCGGTGCTCGACGCCGACCTGGTGATCGGGGCGGTGCTGGTGCCGGGCGCCAAGGCGCCGAAGCTGATCTCGAACGACCTGGTCCGCCGGATGCAGCCGGGCAGCGTGCTGGTCGACATCTCCATCGACCAGGGCGGCTGTTTCTCCGACTCCCGCCCGACCACGCACGCCGACCCGGTCTACCAGGTGCACGACTCGGTGTTCTACTGCGTGGCGAACATGCCCGGCGCGGTGCCGCACACCTCCACGTACGCGCTGACCAACGTCACCCTGCCGTACGCCGTCGAGCTCGCCGACCACGGCTGGCGGGAGGCGCTGCGGCGCGACCGCGCGCTGGCGCTCGGACTCAACACCCACGACGGCCTGGTCACCTACGGGCCGGTCGCCGAGGCGCACGGGATGCAGAGCGCGAAGCTGGAGGAGGTGCTGGCCTGAGCACCTCGCCGTCCGTGGCCGCCGAGCCGCCCGCCGCCGAAGCCGAGGCCCCGCCCGACGCCGCCGAAATACCGGCGGAGCTGGCCCGGGCGGTACGCGGCTATCTGGACCATCTCGCGGTGGAGCGCGCCCTGGCGGCGAACACGCTCGCGTCGTACCGCCGGGATCTGGCGCGCTACACCGCGCGGCTGGCCGCCGCGGGCGCCCGCTCGCTGGCCGACGTACGGCCAGGCGACGTGGCGGAGTTCCTGGCCCGGCTGCGGGAGGGCGACCCGGACCATCCGCCGCTGGCCGCCTCGTCCGCGGCCCGGGCGGTTTCGGCGGTACGCGGGCTGCACCGGTTCGCGCTGCGGGAAGGGCTGACCGGCACCGACCCGGCCGCGGACGTACGCCCCCCGACCCCGCCGCGCCGGCTGCCGAAGGCGATCAGCGTGGCCGAGGTGTCCGCACTGCTGGACGCCGCCGGGGTCGGCGACGGGCCGCTGCCGCTGCGGGACCGCGCCCTGCTGGAGTTCCTGTACGGCACCGGCGCCCGGATCAGCGAAGCGGTCGGCTGCGCGGTGGACGAGCTCGACCTGTCCGGCGGCGCGGTGGTGCTGCGCGGCAAGGGCGGCCGGACCCGGCTGGTCCCGGTCGGCGGGTACGCGAAGCGGGCCACCGAGGCGTACCTGGTGCGAGGCCGCCCCACGCTCAACAGGGCGGGGCGGGGCAGCCACGCGCTGTTCCTCAACGCCCGGGGCGGGCCGCTGTCGCGGCAGAGCGCCTGGACCATCCTGCGGCAGGCCGCCGAACGCGCCGGGCTCGGCGTCACCGTCTCGCCCCACACGCTGCGCCACTCGTACGCCACGCACCTGCTCGACGGCGGCGCCGACGTACGGGTGGTGCAGGAGCTGCTCGGGCACGCGTCGGTGGCGACCACCCAGGTGTACACCCTGGTCACCGTCGACAAGCTGCGCGAGGTGTACGCCGCCAGCCACCCCCGGGCGCTGGGATAAGGTCGGTACCTTCCGGGGTCGGCACCTGGGTCCGCGACACGCCGTGACGGTGGCGGTCGGTGGTGGGGTCGGTGCCGTACAGTCGCCAGCAGGCGTCACGCACTGGCGAGGGATCCGCCGCCCCGCTTCCCCGGGCTCCACCGAGGCGGCGCCGATCGTCGGGGAAGGGTGTGGTGACATGGGTCTGGACCGAGACGATGCGTGGGCGGCGCTGCGCGCCGAGCAGTCCGCCGCGGACTTCAACGACGCTGACCTCGGCCCGGCTGACCCTGAGTCGTACACCGGCAAGGGTCCGATTCCGAAGCCGGAGCCGGTCGAGGGCCACGGCCCCGCCCGGATCATCGCGATGGCGAACCAGAAGGGTGGCGTCGGCAAGACCACGACGACCATCAACCTGGGTGCCGCGCTCGCCGAGTACGGCCGCCGGGTGCTGCTGGTGGACTTCGACCCGCAGGGCGCGCTGTCGGTCGGGTTCGGGGTCAACCCGCACAATCTCGATCTGACGATCTACAACCTGCTGATGCAGAAGGACGTCGCGATCGACGAGGTCCTGATCAAGACCAACGTCGACGGGCTGCACGTGGTGCCCGCCAACATCGACCTGTCCGCCGCCGAGATCCAGCTGGTCAACGAGGTCGCGCGGGAGATGACGCTGAAGCGGATCCTGCACCCGGTGGTCCGCGAGTACGACTACATCCTGATCGACTGCCAGCCCTCGCTCGGGCTGCTGACGGTGAACGCGCTGACCGCCGCGCACGGCGTGATGGTGCCGCTGGAGTGCGAGTTCTTCAGCCTGCGCGGAGTCGCGCTGCTGCTCGACACCATCGACAAGGTGCGGGAACGGCTCAACTTCGACCTGGAGCTCGAGGGCATCCTGGCCACCATGTACGACAGCCGTACCACCCACTCCCGCCAGGTGCTGCAGCGCGTGGTGGAGGCGTTCGGCGACCGGGTGTACCAGACCGTGATCACCCGCACCGTACGGTTCCCGGAGACCACGGTCGCCGGCGAGCCGATCACCACCTGGGCGCCGGCATCGTCGGGCGCCCGCGCGTACCGGCAGCTGGCCCGCGAGGTGATCGCGGCGACGACGGCCAGGTAGGGGCCATCGCGGTGCTCCGCGCCCTGATCCACCCGGCCGCGTTCGCCGGCCTGCTGCTCGCCTTCCTGCTCGGACTCGCGGTACGTGTCGCCGTCCAGGTCGCGCTGGCGCAGCGACTACTGCAGCACCGGGTCGGCTCCGTACTGCCGCATCCGCGGCGGGATGTCGATCCGTTCGGTGCGATCGCGGCGGCGCTGGGTGGCACCGGCTGGGGTCGCCACGCGCAGCTCCCCGACGCCGGCTGGCTGGTACGCACCCCGGGACGGCGCGCCGTGGTGCTGGCGGCGGGCCCGCTCGCGGTGATCGTGACCGGGCTGCTGGTACTCGTCGGGTACGGGCTGGCGTACCCGGAGAACGGGTTTCTCGCGATCCGGGAGCCCTCCGACGTGCTGACCGGCGCGCCGGGGCCGGTGGCGGAGCAGCTCTGGGGATCGCTCGGGGTCGGGCTGCTGTGCTTCGGGGCGCTGGCGCTCGTACCGCTGCCGCCGCTGGACGGCTGGTGGCTGGCCTGGCTGCTGGTACGCGAGCCGGGGGAGACCTCGCAGAAGGTCCGGTTCTGGCTGGAGGAGCGCAACCTCGGCGTACTGCTGCTGCTGGTGTTCCTGGTGATCCCGCTCGGCACCCGGGTGCCCGCCCTGCTGGTGGTGCTCGACGCCGTGGTCACCCCGCTGATGCGGGCGGCGTCGTGACCGGTGGGGAGTCCGCGCCGTGCTCGCCCAGCGTGTTGGGCTACCGTCGAGACGTGACCGAATCGTCCCCCGAGCAGACCGCTGCTGTCGACGGCGGGTTCCAGGTCACGCTGGCCAACTTCACCGGGCCGTTCGACCTGCTGCTGCAGCTGATCAGCAAACACAAGCTGGACGTCACCGAGGTGGCGCTGTCGACGGTGACCGACGAGTTCATCGCGTACATCAAGGGGATGGGTGAGGCCTGGGACCTCGACGAGGCCAGCGAGTTCCTGCTGATCGCCGCCACCCTGCTGGACCTGAAGGCGGCCCGGCTGCTGCCCACCGCCGACGTCGAGGACGAGGAAGACCTGGCGCTGCTGGAGGCCCGGGATCTGCTGTTCGCCCGGCTGCTGCAGTACAAGGCGTTCAAGGAGGCGGCGGCGCACATCGCCGGGCTGGAGCGCTCCGCCGCCCGCCGGTACGCCCGCGCGGTGTCGCTGGAGCCACGGTTCTCCGAGGCGCTGCCCGAGGTGCTGCTCGGCATCGGCGTGGAACGGCTGGCGGAGCTGGCCGCCCGGGCGCTGGCGCCGAAGCAGCCGCAGCTGGTTTCCATCACCCACCTCCACCAGGTACGCGTCAGCGTCCGGGAACACGCCGCGGTGCTGCGCGACCGGCTGCTGCGGGCGCGTACCGCGAGCTTCCGTACGCTGACCGCCGACTGCCAGTCCACCCTGGAGGTGGTGGCGCGGTTCCTGGCGTTGCTGGAGCTGTACCGGGAGGGGCTGATCGGCTTCGACCAGGTGCAGGCGCTCGGCGAGCTGACCGTACGGTGGACCGGCGGCGACGACGTCGGTGACCTGGAGGTCGACGAGTACGCCGGCACCCCCGCCGAGCGGGCCGCCGCGGACGGTGCCGGTCAGGCGGGCTCGACGGGATTCCCGGGTGAGTCATCCGAGCAGAACCAGAAGGAAAGCTGATCGTGAACCCAGAAGACACCACACCCACCGACGGTCCGCCGGAGCCCGCTGCGCGGCCCGACGCGCCCCCGGAGCAGGCCGACGTGGCCCCGGAGCCGGTCGAGCTGCGGCCGGCGTTGGAGGCGATCCTGCTGGTGGTCGACGAGCCGGTGGCCGACGTCGTACTGGCGCAGATTCTGGAGCAGCCCACCGAGCGGGTCACCGCGACGCTGCAGGAGCTCTCCGTGGAGTACACCGCGGACGGGCGCGGCTTCGACCTGCGCCGCGCGGCGGGCGGATGGCGGCTCTACACCCGCCCCGCGTACGCGGCGTACGTGGAGCGGTTCGTGCTGGACGGCCAGCAGGCCCGGCTCACCCAGGCGGCGCTGGAGACGCTCGCCGTGGTGGCGTACAAGCAGCCGGTGACCCGGTCGAGGATCTCCGCGATCCGGGGCGTCAACTGCGACGGGGTGGTGCGTACGCTGCTCACCCGCGGCCTGATCGAGGAGTGCGGCATCGAGCCCGAGAACGGCGCTCACCTGTACGGCACCACCACGCTGTTCCTGGAGAAGCTCGGCCTGGACAACGTCGAGGAGCTGCCGCCGCTGGCGCCGTTCCTGCCCACCGACATCGAGGCGCTCGCCGACAGCCATGAACAGCGGTGAGGCGGCGGCCCCGCAGCGCTTGCAGAAGCTGCTGGCGGCGGCCGGCCTGGGATCGCGCCGGGCCTGCGAGGAGCTGATCGCCGCCGGCCGCGTCACCGTCGACGGCAAGGTCGTGCGGCTGGGCGCGAAAGCCGACCCGCGGGAGTCGGTGATCCACGTCGACGGCACCCGCCTGGTGACCGACGACCGGCTGGTCTACCTGGCGGTGAACAAGCCGACCGGCGTGCTCTCGGCGATGTCCGACGACCGGGGCCGGCGTACCCTCGCCGACCTGCTCAGCGACATCCCGCAGCGGGTGTTCCACGTCGGGCGGCTGGACGCCGACAGCGAAGGCCTGCTGCTGGTCACCAACGACGGCGACCTGGCCCACCGGCTGGCCCACCCGTCGTACGGGGTGCCGAAGACGTACCTGTGCGAGGTGCCGGGGCCGGTGCCACGTACCCTTGAGCGCCGGCTGCTCGCCGGCGTCGAGCTCGACGACGGGCCGGTGAAGGCCGACCAGTTCCGGGTGGTGGATTCGAACCCGCCCCGGGCGCTGGTCGAGGTGGTGATCCACGAAGGCCGCAACCGGGTGGTACGCCGGATGCTGGACGCCGTGGGCCACCCGGTACGCCGGCTGATCCGTACCCAGATCGGCCCGATCCGGCTCGGCGAGCTGCGCCCCGGCACCACGCGCGCGCTCAACCGGGCCGAGGTCGGTTCGCTGTACCGCGCCGTGCAGCTCTGAGTGCGGCCGGCTCCGAGCGCGAGGCAGCTCCGGGCCCGGCCACACCGGCTGCGACCGGTTTCCCGGGGCCGGGCATGATGGTGGAGATCTGAACAGGTGTACGAGGAGGCAGGCGTGGACAGCGGGCAACCACCGTTTCGGGGTGTGGTGGCGGTGGACGGACCGTCGGGCTCGGGCAAGTCCACGGTGTCCCGCCGGCTCGCGCAGTCGCTGGGCGCCCGCTACCTCGACACCGGCGCGATGTACCGCGCGGTCACCTGGGCGGTGCTCGAGGCCGGTGTCGACCCGCTCGACGCCGACGCCGTGGCGAAGGTGTGTGGCGGCGTCACGCTGCAACTCTCGACCGACCCGGCGGCGCCCGGCGTACGCGTGGACGGCACGGCGGTGGACGGCCCGATCCGAGGCCCCGAGGTGACCGGCGCGGTCTCCGCGGTGGCCGCCGTACCGGCCGTACGGGCCGCCCTGGTGGCGCAGCAGCGCGAGCTGATCGACGGGCCGGACCGCGCCACCGGGATCGTGGTGGAAGGCCGCGACATCGGTACGGTGGTCGCCCCCGACGCCGACCTGAAGGTCTTCCTCACCGCGTCCCACGACGAGCGGGCCCGGCGTCGCAGCACCGAGAACGACACCGACACCGGCGCCACCGCCGCGGACCTGGCACGGCGGGACCGGCTGGATTCCACCCGCGCCACCAGCCCGCTGCTGGCCGCCGACGACGCGGTGGTGTTGGACAGTACGGAGCTGGGCATCGACGAGGTCGTGGCGACGCTGTACGGCATGCTGCGGGGGCGTACCCGTGACTGAGTGGGTGGAGGTCGACGCGGCGGGTCACGCCGTCGCCGCCGAGGAGCCGGCCGGTCCGGTCCCGGTGGTGGCGGTGGTGGGCCGCCCCAACGTCGGCAAGTCCACGCTGGTGAACCGGATCATCGGGCGTCGCCAGGCGGTGGTGGAGGACGTACCGGGGGTTACCCGGGACCGGGTGGCGTACGACGCCACCTGGGCCGGCCGGCAGTTCACCGTGGTGGACACCGGCGGCTGGGAGCCGGACGCGCAGGGCCGGGCGGCCGCGATCGCGGCGCAGGCCGAGGCGGCGATGCAGACCGCCGACGTGGTGCTGCTGGTGGTGGACGGGATCGTGGGCGCCACCGACACCGACGAGGCCGCGGCGCGGGTGCTGCAGCGCGGCGGCAAGCCGGTGCTGCTGACCGCCAACAAGATCGACAGCAATCACCAGGAGCCGGAGGCGGCGGCGCTGTGGTCGCTCGGGCTGGGGCAGCCGTACCCGGTCTCGGCGCTGCACGGGCGCGGCTCCGGCGACCTGCTGGACGCCATCCTGGCCCGGCTGCCGGTGACACCGGCGGAGCCGCCGGTGGAGGGCGGGCCGCGCCGGGTGGCGCTGGTCGGGCGCCCTAACGTGGGCAAGTCGAGCCTGCTCAACCAGCTCGCCAAGGAGCAGCGGGCGGTGGTCGACCCGGTCGCCGGCACCACCGTGGACCCGGTGGACAGCCTGGTGGAGATCGGCGGCGAGACCTGGCAGCTGGTGGATACCGCCGGGCTGCGCAAGCGGGTCGGCCAGGCCAGCGGTACGGAGTACTACGCGAGCCTGCGTACCGCCGCCGCGATCGACGCGGCCGAGGTCGCGGTGGTGCTGCTGGACGCCAGCGAACCGATCTCCGAGCAGGACCAGCGGATCATCACGATGGTGATCGAGGCGGGTCGCGCCATGGTGCTGGCGTTCAACAAGTGGGACCTGGTCGACGAGGACCGCCGGTACCAGCTGAAGAAGGAGATCGAACGCGAGCTGCGCCGGGTGCCGTGGTCGCTGAAGGTGAACGTCTCGGCGCTCACCGGCCGCGCGGTGGCGAAGCTGGCGCCGGCGATGCACACCGCGCTGGACGGCTGGGAGCAGCGGATCTCCACCGGCCGGCTCAACCAGTGGCTGGCCGCGCTGACCGCCGCGACGCCGCACCCGGTACGCGGCGGTCGCGCTCCCCGGATCCTGTTCGCCACCCAGGCCGGCAACTGCCCGCCCCGGTTCGTGCTGTTCACCACCGGCCCGCTGGACGCGGGGTACGTACGGTTCGTGGAGCGCAAGCTGCGCGAGGAGTTCGGCTTCGCGGGCAGCCCGATCGCGGTCACCGTACGCATGCGCAAACGCCGCGAACGCCGCTGACCTCGCGCCCGTCGATTCCGGTCCTCGGGCGGCCCGTTGCGCAGGCGTAGCCGCGCGACGCGCCGGGTAGGGGACCGGTATGAGAATCGAGTCGTACTGGACTGCCACCACGACCCAGCCGCGGTATCCGGCGTACGCCGGTGACGGGGAGACCGACGTCGCGGTGATCGGCGGTGGCATCGCGGGTATCTGCACCGCGTACGAGCTGGCCCGGGCGGGTCGCCAGGTGACGCTGCTGGAAGCCGACCGGATCCTGTGGGGCACCACGGGCCACACCACGGCGAAGCTGACGGCGCTGCACGGATTCACGTACCACACGCTGAGCTCGTCGCTGGGGGAGCAGGCCGCGAGCCGGTACGCCCAGTCCCAGCTGGACGCGATCGGGCACGTACGGGCCACGGTGGACGCCCTGGGCATCGACTGTGACCTGGAGACCCGGGCGGCGTACAGCTACGTGGCGAACGGCGAGGACCTCGACCAGGTACGCCAGGAGGTGGCCGCCGCGGCGACCGCCGGGCTGTCCGCCGAGCTGGTCACCGACACCGGCCTGCCGTTCCGGGTGGCGGGGGCGGTACGGGTGCCCGACCAGGCGCAGTTCCATCCGCGGCGGTACCTGCTCGGACTCGCCAAGGAGCTGACCCGGCTGGGCGGGCAGATCTACCAGGGCAGCCGGGTGGTGCAGCTCGATCCGGGGTCTCCGTGCCGTCTGACCACCGAGAACGGCGCCACGCTCTCCGCCGGGCACGTGGTGGTGGCGACGGGCTTCCCGGTGCTTGACCGGTTGTCGGTGTTCAGCCGGCTGGTGCCCCGCCGGGAGCTGGTGGTGGCGGCTCCCATCGACCCGGACGCCGACCCGGACGGCATGTACCTGACGTACGGGGAGCGCACCCGTTCGGTGCGTACCGCCCCGTACGGCGACGGCCGGAGACTGCTGATCGTCACCGGCGAGGTGTTCCGTCCCGGCACCGCCGATACCAACGAGAGGTTCGAAATTCTTGAGCGGTGGGTACGGGAGCGCTTCGGCGTACCGGCGGTGGCCTACCGGTGGGCCGCGCAGGACATCGGTACCACCGACCGGGTGCCGTACGTCGGCGGGTTCCCCAGAGGCGAAGGGCGGATCTGGTTGGCCACCGGATTCAACGGCTGGGGGATGACCAACGGGGTGATGGCCGGCCGGCTGCTGGCCGCGCTGATCGCGGACGGCGCCGTACCGGACTGGGCGAAGCTGTACGACCCGCGCCGGCGGCATCCGACCGTGGAGGCCGGTGCGCTGCTGAAGGCCGGTACCGCGGTGGCGGGCCACCTGGTCGGGGACCGGCTCTCCGCCGGCGAGGCGTCCGACGTGACCGCGCTGGAGCCGGGCCACGGCACGGTGGTCGTGCTCGACGGCGAGCTGTGCGCGGTGCACCGCGACGACGCCGGTGGGCTGCACGCGGTCTCCGCCACCTGCACCCACATGGGCTGCGTGGTCGGCTTCAACCCGGCCGAACGCACCTGGGACTGCCCGTGCCACGGGTCCCGCTTCGGCGTCGACGGTGAGCTGCTGGGCGGCCCCGCCGTCGAGCCCCTGGCGACCCGGGAGAACAAGCTGATGGCGGTGGATCGAGCCTCTAGCTAGCTTCCTAGGAAGACATAGGTGCGGTGTCCTGGGACACGCCGGAAGGGGACGGATAACCCGTACGCGAAGCCGACGACGGCTGCGCTACGCTGGACGCCGCTACGGCAACGGAAGCCGCCGCAGCATCGGGACGTGGCGCAGCTTGGTAGCGCACTTGACTGGGGGTCAAGGGGTCGTGGGTTCGAATCCCGCCGTCCCGACAAAATCGTCGGAGCCGCTACACCTCGGGTGAGAGCCCAGGTGGGCGGCTCTCTCGCTGTCGGGATGGCGACCGACGCCCTGTCGCTTCAGTCGTGAGCCGGACAGCTCCGTTGACTTCTCTCGTGATCAACCCTTCCGTTGATACCTGTCGATGTAGCGCACCGTAGTTCTGCGGTGCCAGGCAGAGAGGATTGTCGTGCGGACACGAATCAAGGGTGGAGTAGCGGTCGCTGCGGCGGCGGTGTGCGCCATGGTGGCGGCGGGGACCCCGGCAGCGGCACAACCGGCCGGGGCGGCACAGCCGCCGGACCGCGCCGCACTGCCGACGGTGCACAGCACCGGACGGTCAACCGGTACGCAGATCGACGGACTCGCCGCGGACGCGCGTTCGTACGCCGCGCACCGCGGCATCGGACTCCAGGAGGCGCGGCTGGCGCTGGCGAAGCAGCGGGCACTCGGACGGGCGCTGTCGACGCTGGCCCGGCAGTTCCCGGGCTCGTACGCGGGCGGCTGGGTGGAGCACACCCCGCAGGTCCACGCCGTGGCGCGGTTCGTCGGCGATGTGCCGTCGGGTGCGGTCGCCGCGGTCGGCGGCAGCGTGACGCTGCGGGGCGGGGCGACCCGCTCCCTGGCCGAGCTGCAGCGGCGTACCGACGCCGTACACGCCGATCTGGCGGCACAGGGCCGCCGGGAGGTGACCACGTCGTACGACGTGAAGTCGGGTCGGGTGGAGGCGACCGTACAGCTGCTCCCGGGAGAGCAGAGCCCCGGGCTGCCGGCGAGCGCCCGAGCCAGCGACGTGGCGGTCGAGTACGCCGCCGGCGACGTCAGCGGCGACCAGCACACCCGCGGCGGTGCCCGGACCCCGGGCGACAGCGGCGGCACCTGCACCACCGGCTTCAGCGTCGCGCGGAACGGCGTGTACGGGTTCGTCACCGCCGGCCACTGCGCCAACGCGCGGGACTACCAGGAGCCGGAGTCCGGTGGCCTGCGGTACGACGCGCCGTACCAGGCGCAGCACCGCGGTGACTGGGGGGACTTCCAGTGGCACACCACACCGCACGCCGAGTACGCCGAGTTCTACACCAGCAACACCGGCTACCGCCCGGTCAACGGGTACGACGGCAGCATCTCCGAGGGTGACTACGTCTGCAAGTACGGACGTACCTCCGGCTACGGCTGCTCGGACGTGTACCGGGTCAACGTCACCGTCACGGTGGACGGGATCACGTACCGCCGGCTCGTCGCCGTGGAGGACTACATCACCGAAGGTGGGGACAGTGGCGGGCCGTGGTTCCTGGTGTACGACGCAACCGGCGTACACAAGGGATACACCACGATCTGGTTCAACAAGCGCTCCATCTTCTCGCCGATCTTCTACATCGACGACGCGCTCGGTCTGGCGCTGGTGGTGAAGTAGCAACTCGTACCGAAGGACCCGGCGGCGCTGTCCGGCAGCGCCGCCGGGTTCGGTGTTCTGGCAGGTCAGCGTGGTGGCGACGGGGCCGGTACGGCGTTGTTATAGTTGCACCGCGTTCGGCTGAGCGGCACGTTGCGTGGGTCGGAAAGGGGGGCCTGGTGACCGAGCCGCCAGGGGCGTCACCGGATCGGCTGCGTCTTGCCGCGCGCGCGTACGGCCGGGTCTTCACCGTCCCCAACCTGATCAGCTTCGTACGGCTGCTGGGCGTGCCGCTGTTCCTCTACCTGTTCCTGATCGCCGAGCACGATCTCGCCGCGCTGGTGGTGCTGATGATCGGCGGCACCTCCGACTGGGTGGACGGATACGCCGCCCGCGCCCTCGGCCAGGTGAGCCGGCTGGGGGAGTATCTGGACCCGTTGGCCGATCGGCTCTACATCCTCGCCACCGTGGTCGCGTTCACCGTCCGGGACCTGGTGCCGTGGGAGTTCACGGTCGCGTTGCTGGCCCGCGAGGTGCTTCCGATGACCGCCATCGGGCTGCTCCGATGGCACGGGTACGGTCCGCCGCCGGTGCACTACCTCGGCAAGACCGCCACCTTCGTACTGCTGGTCGGGTTCCCGTTCCTGCTGCTGGCGAACCTGGGTGGGGTGGCCGCGCAGATCGGACTCCCGGCGGGTTGGTCACTCGCCCTGTGGGGTCTGGTGTTGTACTGGTGCGCAGGCGTGCTGTATCTGGTGCAGGCCCGGCGCGTGATCCGCCAGGCCGGCCACGACGACGAGGTGGTGGGTTGACACCGACACCGACACCGACACCGACACCGGGTGACGGCCCGTCACGGTCCGGTGGCCGCATCCGCTCCAGCTTTGGTACGGATCTGCTCAGCGATCTGTTCCGGGACCCGCTCGACCCCGGGTACGCCGACGCGGCCGCCCGCCGTCGTCGGGAGGGACCACCGTCGCAGACCCGGCGCGGCCTGGGCCGGGTCGGTACGGCCGCGGTGCTGGTGGCGTTCGGGTTCCTGCTCTCGGTGGCGTACCAGGACGTGGCGGAGGGCGCCCCCGAGGCCGCCCGGGCGCGCGAGAAACTCGCCGCCGAGGTGCTCCGGGAGCGTGCCGAGAGCGGGTCGCTGGAACGCCGCGCGGCGAAGCTGCAGGACGAGGTGGCCGCCGCCCGCGACCGCGCCCTGGGCAGCGGCGGCGAAGCCGAGCGGCTGCGTGACCTGGAGGCGGCCACCGGCCTGGCCAAGGTGTCCGGCCCCGGCATCACCGTCACCCTCACCGACGCGCCGCGCGAAACCGACCCGGTCACCGGAGAGCCGTCCGGCGAGAACCTGGGCCGGGTGCTCGACCGGGACCTGCAGCGGCTCGCCAACGGGCTGTGGGCGGCCGGCGCCGAAGCGATCGCGATCGGCGGGCAGCGGCTGTCGTCGGTGTCGACCATCCGGGCCGCGGGAGAGGCGATCCTGGTCGACTTCACCCCGGTGAACGGCCCGTACCAGGTGCAGGCGATCGGGCCGCCGCAGCTGCACGACCGGTTCGTCGGCTCGCGTACCGCCGAACAGTTCCGGTTCCTGCACTCCGAATACCAGATGGGCTTCTCGGTACGCCGTGACGACAAGCTCACCCTGGCGGCGTCCCACGACCCCCGCCTGCGGTACGCGAAGCCACCGAAACCCTCAGGATCGCCCTCGCCCACCGGAGGTGGAGATTGATCGCCGTGCTCGCCCTGATCGCCGGCATCGTGCTCGGGCTGGTGCTCGACCCGACGGTGCCGGTGGCGCTGCAGCCGTACCTGCCGATCGCCGTGGTGGCGGCGCTGGACGCAGTGTTCGGCGGCGTACGGGCCCGGCTCGACGGGATCTTCGACGACAAGCAGTTCGTGGTCTCGTTCGTCTCCAACGTGCTGGTTGCCGGCCTGATCGTGTATCTCGGCGACCAGCTCGGCGTCGGTGGTCAGCTCTCCACCGGCGTGGTGGTGGTGCTCGGGGTACGGATCTTCGGCAATGTGGCGGGGATCCGGCGACACATGTTCCGAGCCTGACCGCGGCGCGCCCGACGGCGTACCGCTTCGACTGAGTGGATGGATCGATGCCCTACTCCGACCCCGTACCACCGCCGCCTCCGCCGCCGGATGAGGCCGCGGAGCCGCAAGCGGCGCCGGAAGCGCCCCGCCGCAGTGCGTGGGCGGGTGTGCTGATCGGGCTGCTGGTGGGCGCGCTCGGGTTCGGGCTGGCGGTGCAGCTGCGCAGCAGCCAGACCGACCCGTCCCTGGCCTCGGCGCGACAGGAAGACCTGGTACGCATCCTCGACGACCTGGACGGCCGCAAGGAGCGGTTGCGCGACGAGATCGCCTCCCTGGAGGACCGCAAGCGGCAACTGAACTCCGGCGCGAAGGGCCGCGAGGCGGCGCTGGAGGAGGCCCGCCGGCGCGCCGACGAGCTCGGCATCCTGGCCGGGACGCTGGTCGCCGAAGGGCCCGGCCTGGTGATCACGTTCCGGGCGGGTCCCAAGCCGTTGAAGGCCGACAAGATCCTCAACGCGGTGGAGGAGCTGCGGGGCGCCGGCGCCGAGGCGATGCAGATCACCGGAGCCAACGACAAGGCGGTACGCATCGTCGCGTCCACGTACTTCCTCGACGACGACGGCGATCTGGAGGTCGACGGCGAGCGGCTCACCGGGCCGTACACGCTGACCGTGATCGGCGATCCTCGTACGATGCGGACCGCGTTGGAGATCCCGGGTGGGGTCGTCAGCGAGGTCTCCAAGGACAACGGTACGGTCACTGTGGACGAGCGGGATCTGGTGACCGTCTCCGCGCTGCGACAGGTGGACCCGCCGGAGTACGCCCGTCCGACCTCGTAACCGGTTGGTTGATCCATTTCGGCGCGACGCTGCGCCGGGCAAGAGAGGACGGCCCTCGTGATCCCTGAGGACCTGCGGTACACCCCGGAACACGAATGGGTGCGTACGGGCGACGGCGCGGCGGTAAGGATCGGCATCACCGACTACGCGCAGGACGCGCTCGGCGACATCGTGTTCGTAGACCTGCCCGAGGTGGGCAAGGAGATCACCGCGGGGGAGTCGTTCGGCGAGGTGGAGTCCACCAAGAGCGTGTCGGACATCTACGCGCCGGTGGACGGCACTGTCACCGCCACCAACCCGGCTCTGGCCGAAACCCCGGAACTGCTCAACACCGATCCGTATGGTGAGGGTTGGCTGGTCGAGATCGAGCCGGCGGATGCGGCGGCGCTGGGCAACCTGCTCGATGCCGCCGGATATGCCGAGCTCACCGAGAAAGCGTGACCGGGCGCCGGCGTGACGGCCTCGTGGTGAGGTCAGCGCGCCTGGTTGACCCCTTGTTTGAGCGCTGGCTAGGCTCGCCCGGTCGACTCCGAACACAGATGCGCGTCCGCAGACCAGGACGCTTGCCGATAACGACCCGTGAGGTGGTCCGATGACGCGCCCCGACGACGAGTACCCCCCACTCGACGTCACATCGACGATGAACCTGGGAGCCCTCGACGACATCCTCGCCGAGGGCGCCGACACCGACGTGGTGCCGAGCCGGATCGCCGGTTCGCTGCCACCCGGCACCGCCCTCCTGGTGGTACGCCGTGGCCCCAACGCCGGCGCCAGGTTCCTCCTCGACCACGATGTGACCACGAGCGGCCGGCACCCGGACAGCGACATCTTCCTCGACGACGTGACCGTGTCCCGGCGCCACGCCGAGTTTCATCGGGAAAGTGCGGCCTTCACGGTGCGCGATGTCGGTAGCCTCAATGGCACGTACGTGAATCGGGAGCGGGTGGAGACGGCGACCCTGAGCAGCGGGGACGAAGTACAGATCGGGAAGTTCCGGCTGGTCTTCATCGCCGGGCCACGGCCCGACTAGCGGGCAGAGCCTGACTAGGGGGCAGAGCCTGGCTGGCGGGGCGTGGCCGGACTGGAGTGCGGGAGGGATCCGGGCAGTGGCGCAGTCGAGGGCGTCGTCGGCATCGGCCATGCCTGGCGCGTCCGGCGCGGCGTCGCGGGACGCCACGATGAGCATCGGTGAGGTGCTCAGCCAGCTGCGCGCGGAGTTCCCCGACACCACGATCTCCAAGCTGCGTTTCCTCGAGTCCGAGGGGCTGGTGGAGCCGCAGCGTACGGCGTCCGGCTACCGCAAGTACTCCTGGGACGACGTCGCCCGGCTCCGGTTCGTACTGACCGCGCAGCGTGACCACTACCTGCCGTTGCGGGTGATCCGCGAGCAGCTCGAGGCGGTCGACCGCGGCGAGGTGCCGCCGGCGACGCCCGGCACCCCCCGGTACGGCCCTCCGCTGGCGGTGGTGGACCGGCTGCCCACCGCGGAGGACTTCTCGACTGCGCCGGCCGATTCCCGGATGTCCCGCGCGGAGCTGCTGGAGCAGGCGCAGGTCACTGAAGAGGAGCTCCGCGAGCTGGAGCAGTACGGCCTGGTCAGCGCCCGTCGGGGCGGCTTCTACGACGCGGCCGCGGTGGAGGCGGCGAAGATCGCGGCCGAGTTCGCCCGGTTCGGGCTGCAGCCCCGGCATCTGCGGGCGTACCGGGCCGGCGCTGACCGTGAGCTCGGCCTGTTCGAGCAGGTGATCGCGCCGCTGCTGCGGCAGCGTGACCCGTCCGCTCGGGCCCGGGCCGAAGAGGTGGTACGCGAGCTGGCCGCGCTGTCGGTGCGGCTGCACACCGTACTGGTGCAGTCCGGCGTACGGGACACCCTCGGCGGCTGAGCGGCGGGTGCGCCGATCGGGTGGATCCGCGGCTCGCCCGAACGGTAAGTCGGCCGCCGGCAACGCGCATCTGCCCCAACTGCCCGTGTACCGTGCAAAGAAGCGGCAAGCAGCGAACGGAGGCGGCGGTGCGCGAAGTGAGCGTGGTCGGGGTCCGGGTCGAATTGCCGACCAACCAGCCGATCGTGCTGCTCAAAGAGGCCGACGGTGACCGCTATCTGCCGATCTGGATCGGCGCCGTCGAGGCGACCGCGATCGCGTTCGAGCAGCAGGGCATGAAGCCGGCCCGTCCGCTCACCCACGACCTGCTCAAGGATCTGCTGACCGCGCTGAACGCCGAGCTGCAGGTCGTGGAGATCACCGAGCTCAAGGAGAATGTGTTCTACGCCGACCTGGTGATCGGCGAGAAGGTAAGGGTCTCCGCCCGGCCCAGTGACGCGATCGCCCTGGCGCTGCGGATCGGAGCCCCGATTCGATGCGCCGACAAGGTGCTCGACGAGGCGGGGATCCTGATTCCGGACGAGCAGGAGGACGAAGTGGAGAAGTTCCGCGAGTTCCTCGACCAGGTCAGCCCGGAAGACTTCGCGAGCTGACCCTGCGACGGCCGGGTGGTCGGCGTGTCGGATGCAGAACTCGCCGCTCCACCCTCAAGTCCAGGTATAGAGTTCGCGGTGTCACCAGGCGGGGAGGTTGTCGCAGTGGAGAAGCGGCCAGCCGACGCCGAGCAGGCAACGACACCTGACTCGGAGCTGTCACCGGTCCAAGGAGTGCTGTTCGACCAGCAGATCGCGCCGTCCGACGACGCCACCGCGGGATACCGCGGCACCACCGCGTGCAACGCCGCTGGGATCACGTACCGGCAGCTGGACTACTGGGCGCGTACCGGGCTGGTGGTGCCGAGCGTACGCAGCGCCGCGGGGTCCGGCAGCCAGCGGCTGTACTCGTTCCGCGACATCGTGGTGTTGAAGGTGGTCAAGCGGCTGCTCGACGCCGGTGTCTCGCTGCAGAACATCCGTAAGGCGATCGACCAGCTGCGCGCCCGCGGCATCGAGGATCTCGCCCAGATCACGTTGATCTCCGACGGCACCACGGTGTATGAGTGCCGTTCCCCGGAAGAGGTCGTGGACCTGCTGCAGGGTGGCCAGGGCGTGTTCGGGATCGCCATCGGCGGCGCGTTCAAGGAGATCCAGGGCTCGCTGGCGCACCTGCCCGCGGAGTCCGGCGCCGAGGCTCCCGCCGAGCTCACCTTTGACGAGCTGTCCGCCCGCCGCGCCCGCCGCAGCGTCGGCTGACAGCGCGGGCTCAGCCAGGCAGCGCGACTCAGCCGAACAGCGCGAAGTACACGCCGACGTGGTGGCAGATCGCCGCCACCAGGGTGCAGGCGTGGAACACTTCGTGATGGGCGAACACCTTTGGCCACGGATTGGGCCACTTCACCGCGTAGCAGAGCGCACCGAGGCTGTACGCCGCGCCACCCACCACCAGCAGCACCACCACGGTGACCCCGCCCTGGGCCAGTACGTCCGGGAGTACCGCCACCGCGGTCCAGCCGAGCGCGATGTAGATCGGTACGGACAGCCATCGTGGCGCGTGCGGCCAGCCGAGCTGCAGCACGATCCCAGCCGCGGCGCCCGCCCACACCACGGTCAGCAGGATCGCTGCGGTCCGCGACGGCAGCAGCAACAGGCAGTACGGGGTGTACGTACCGGCGATCAGCAGGAAGATCGCGGCGTGGTCGAGCCGGCGCATCACCGCGTACCCACGGGGTCCCCAGAGCCGCCGGTGGTAGAGCGCGCTGACGCCGAAGCAGGTCGAGATGCCGAGCGAATACACCACCGCGGCGATCGCGGCGGTGCCGCTGACCAGCGCCGCGAGCGGGATCAGCACCGCTGATGAGATCACCGCGACGATCACTCCGTACAGGTGTAGCCAGCCGCGCATCCGGGGCCGCTGGTCGGCTCGGGGCGGCGTCTGGCGTTCGATCGTCGACACATTCACAACTCCGAGGTTACGGGACCGTAGGTTCGTGTCGCCGCTGGTGAGAGCGGACTCACGGCGGCGACATCCGGTCCGGGGTACGGGCCCGCGTACCCCTTCCTGGTAGGTTTGGATTAGCCGGCTATCCGTACGGGAGAGACCACCCGGTAACCAATCGGGCGGCGCCGAAGGGGCAAATCCTCCCCGGAACCTCTCAGGCAAAAGGACCGTACGGGCAGGCACCTCTGGAGCGCAGCGTGGGTGGCAGGGGCACCCGCGGTCTGACGACAGAGGGGGAGGACCGCTCAAGCCTTGGGCGCACACAAGCCCGATCCCGGAGCAGAGTCCTGGAGCTGTCATGACTGACCGGCCACACCCCGCCCGTACCACCCTCGTGCCGTTCGCCCGGCGTCACATCGGGCCGTCCCCCGACGACCAGCAGCGGATGCTGGAGGCCGTCGGCTACACCTCGGTGGACGAGCTGATGGACGCCGCGATCCCGGAGGCGATCCGCACGTACGACCCGCTGGGGCTGCCCAGCGCGGCGAGCGAGGCGGAGGCGATCGGCGAGCTGCGCGCGATCGCCGCCCGCAACCGCGTGATGGTGCAGATGATCGGCCTCGGCTACTACGGCACCCACACCCCGCCGGTGGTGCTGCGCAACGTCATGGAGAATCCGGCCTGGTACACGGCGTACACCCCGTACCAACCGGAGATCAGCCAGGGTCGGCTCGAGGCGTTGCTGAACTTCCAGACCGTGGTGTCCGACCTGACCGGGCTGACCACCGCGAACGCCAGCCTGCTCGACGAGGCGACCGCGGCCGCCGAGGCGATGACCCTGGCGCGGCGGGCCAACAAGTCCAAGAGCAACGTGTTTCTGGTCGACGCGGACGCGCACCCGCAGACGATCGCGGTGATCGGCACCCGCGCTGAGCCGCTCGGCATCGAGCTCCGCACCGTCGACCTGAGCGGCGGCGAGCTGCCCGCCGACGCCGGCGAGGACTACTTCGGCGTGCTGGTGCAGTATCCGGGCTCGTCCGGGCAGGTGGTCGACCACGCCCGGATCGTGGAGCAGGCGCACGCCGCCGGCGCGCTGGTCGCGGTCGCCGCCGACCTGCTCGGGCTGTGCCTGCTGCGCCCGCCCGGTGAGGCCGGTGCGGACATCGTGGTCGGCTCGGCGCAGCGGTTCGGCGTACCGATGGCGTTCGGTGGCCCGCACGCCGGCTACATCGCGGTACGCAGCGGCCTGGAGCGGATGCTGCCCGGCCGGCTGGTCGGCGTGTCCAAGGACGCCGACGGGCACAAGGCGTACCGGCTGGCGCTGCAGACCCGCGAGCAGCACATCCGCCGGGACCGCGCCACCAGCAACATCTGCACCGCCCAGGTGCTGCTCGCCGTGATGGCCAGCATGTACGCCGTCTACCACGGCCCCGAGGGGCTGCGGCAGATCGCGTGGCACACCCACCGGATGGCCGCCGCGCTCGCCGCCGGGCTGCGCGCCGCCGGTATCGAGCTGGTGTACGAGCACTTCTTCGACACCGTACGGGCCCGGGTGCCCGGCAAGGCCGCCGGCGTGGTCGCCGCCGCCCGCGACGCCGGCATCAACCTGCACCTGGTGGACGCCGACACGGTCGCGGTGGCGTGTGACGAGACCACGCTGATGGGCGAGATCATCTCCGTACTGCGCGCCTTCGGGGTGGCCACCACCGGGGTCGCCGAGCTGGAGGACGACGCCCCCGACGCGCTGCCGGCGCCGCTGCGGCGTACCTCGGAGTTCCTCACCCACGAGGTGTTCAACAGCCACCGCTCCGAGACCGCGATGCTGCGCTACCTGCGGCAGCTGGCGGACAAGGACTATGCGCTGGACCGCGGCATGATCCCGCTCGGGTCGTGCACCATGAAGCTCAACGCGACCACCGAGATGGAGCCGGTCACCTGGCCGGAGTTCGCCAACCTGCACCCGTACGCCCCGGCGGACCAGACCGGCGGGTACGCGCAGATCGTCTCCGACCTGGAGCAGTGGCTCGCCACCGCCACCGGGTACGACGCGGTCAGCCTGCAGCCCAACGCGGGATCGCAGGGCGAGCTGGCGGGGCTGCTGGCGATCCGGGCCTACCACGCCGAGCGGGGCGACACCGAGCGTGACGTCTGCCTGATCCCGTCCAGCGCGCACGGCACCAACGCCGCCAGCGCCGTGATGGCCGGGATGCGGGTGGTGGTGGTCGGCTGCGACGAGTACGGCAACGTCGACATGTCCGACCTGGCGGTCAAGCTGGAGGCGCACGCCGGCAAGGTCGCCGCGATCATGGTGACCTACCCCTCCACCCACGGCGTGTACGAGAGCGGCATCACCGACCTGTGCGAGCAGGTCCACGAGGCCGGCGGCCAGGTATACGTCGACGGCGCCAACCTCAACGCGCTGCTCGGGTACGCCAAGCCCGGCAAGTTCGGCGCCGACGTGTCCCACCTCAACCTGCACAAGACGTTCTGCATCCCGCACGGTGGCGGCGGCCCCGGGGTCGGACCGGTGGCGGTACGCGAGCACCTAGCGGCGTACCTGCCGGGGCACCCGATGAACGGCCAGACGCCGGTCGGGCCGGTCTCCGCCGCGCCGCAGGGCTCCGCGGGGATCCTGCCGATCTCGTGGGCGTACCTGCGGCTGATGGGCGGCGACGGGCTCACCCAGGCCACCAGTACGGCGGTGCTGGCGGCCAACTACGTGGCGACCCGGCTCCGGGAGCACTACCCGGTGCTCTACAGCGGCAACAAGGGGCTGGTGGCGCACGAGTGCATCCTGGACCTGCGGGCGATCACCAAGCAGACCGGCGTGACCGTCGACGACGTGGCGAAGCGCCTGGTCGACTACGGGTTCCACGCGCCGACGATGTCGTTCCCGGTGGCGGGCACCCTGATGGTGGAGCCCACCGAGAGTGAGGACCTGACCGAGCTGGACCGGTTCTGCGACGCCATGATCGCGATCCGCGGCGAGATCGGGAAGGTCGCCGAGGGGGAGTGGGACCACGACACGAGCCCGCTCGCGCAGGCCCCGCATACCGCGGAGCTGGTCACCTCGGACGACTGGAGCTACCCGTACTCGCGGCGGGTGGCGGCGTACCCGACGGGGGAGACGGCGGCGAAGTACTGGCCGCCGGTACGCCGCATCGACGGGGCGTACGGTGACCGCAACCTGGTCTGCGCGTGTCCGCCACCGGACGCTTTCGAATGAGCCGTACGCCCACGCGATTCCGGCCCGGGCAGTGCCGGGGCCGGATTACGCGGGGGTACGTTGCGGAGCTTCCCAGCCGACTCGAGGTGAGTGCTGGAAAGCTCCGGTCAGGCGGCCGAGCAGTGAGGCGCCGGGCCGCGATGGGGCGGGATCATGCTGCCGTCGGGCAGCAGCTCGCCGGTGTCTTCGAAGATGATGACGCCGTTGCAGAGTCTGCTCCAGCCCTGCTCGGGGTGGGCGGCGACAACACGCGCCGCCTCTCGGTCAGGAGCCACGGCATCGGGGCATGCGGGGTGGTGCTGGCACATCAGGCGGTCTCCGGGACTAGGGTGTGCTCGGATTCACACACCGCTATCACCTATCTTGGCTCTCTCCATCAAGCAGAACGACCCTCCACGCCGTGAGTAACGACCGAAATCGTCCATTCGGATGAAAACTTCCTTGGATCGTGACCGTTCTGTAGTCATCGGCTTCCCAGGCCAGCCCGCGGGTTGCCGGGGACGGGTACGCGAGCGGTCCCGGCTGGAGTGGTGGATCGGCTCACCGGGCGATCCGGCGACGCTGCTGCGGGAGGCGCTCACCGGGTACGGGCTGCCGGTCTCGGGGCTGTCCGCGATGCCGGCGGGACAGTGCGATCCGGCGGCGTACGGGTCGGTGTGCGGCGCCGCCGTACTGATCTCGGCCGCGGCGTGCAACCTGCTCGCGGGGCGTCCCGCCGGCCCGGCCAGCCCGGCGCCCGGGGTCCCGGATCTGGCTGTCGTGGGGTACGAGCACGCGCCGCCGGCGGTGGAGCTGTGCCGGCCGTACCGGCTCGGAGAGTGGCGCCCCTCCTGGAGCACCCGGCAGCACGCGGCGGCGATCCGGGAGGTACGCCGTGCCATCGGTCGGGGCGACGTCTACCAGGTCAACGTGGTCAGCCACTGGAGTGCGCCGTACCAGGGCGACCTCGCCGGCGCCCTGGCCCGGATCGCCGAGCTGCCCGGTGCCCGGTACGCCGGCGCGGTCCGCGGCGACGGATGGTCGTTGGCGTGCGCGTCCCCGGAGGCGCTGGTGACGGTCTCGGCGGGGCGGGTCGAGACCAGGCCGATCAAGGGCACCCGGCCCGCCACCGACGCCGGCCGGGCCGAGCTGCTCGCCTCGGCCAAGGAGCGGGCCGAGCATGTGATGATCGTCGACCTGGAACGCAACGACCTGTCCCGGATCGCGGACATCGGGTCGGTACGGGTCAGCGAACTGTTCGCGATCCGCCGCTGGTGCGACCTGTGGCAGGCGGAGTCGGTGGTACGGGCCGAGCTCGCGCCCGACGTCGGGGTCGCGGAGCTGCTGGCGGCGCTGTGCCCGGGCGGCTCGGTGACGGGGGCCCCGAAGCTTGCCGCGATCGATCAGATCGCCGCGCTGGAGCCGGTGGGACGCGGTCCGAGCATGGCGGCGATCGGCTATGTCACGCCGTACCGGATCGATCTGGGGCTGACCATCCGTACGGTTGCGTTCGACGCGGGCACCGTACACCTGTGGGCGGGGGGCGGTATCACCTGGGACAGCGACCCGGCCGCGGAGGTCGCGGAGGCGGCGGGGAAGGCGCGACCGCTGATGGCCGCCCTGGCCGCCGCCACGCGCTCCGGCGCGACCGCCGCCGCCACGCGTTGAACAGCCCGGCTACGCGTTGAACAGCCCGGCTACGCGTTGAACAGCCCGGCTACGCGTTGAACAGCCCGGCTACGCGTTGAATAGTGCGGCTACGCGTTGAATAGTGCGGCTACGCGTTGAATAGTGCGGCTACGCGTTGAAAAGTGCGGTGATCAGCAGCGCGTTGATGTCCGTCTCGTACGCCGCGTGGTACGAGTGCCCCCTGGTCGCGCCGGCGAGTTGCGCGAGCGACTTGACGTCGGCGTCGGCGCCGTAGCCGATCGTGATCAGGTGCACCGGCTTCTTGGCGGTGTCCTTCGCTTTGAGCTTCGCGACGACCTCGCGCAGCTTCAGCCGCGAACCGGAGTCCTTGCCGTCGGAGATCAGCACCACCAGGTTGGCGGCGTTGGGTACGTAGTGGTCCAGCACATGCCGGTACGCGTCGGTGGCCACGTCGTACGTGTGCGAAGCATCCGAGCCGCCGGCGGCGAGTCCGTCGAGATCGTCCTTCAGCGCGCCGCGCCGGGACTGACCGTCGACCTTGTCGTTGAGCGGCCCCAGCGACGTCAGCTCCAGGTGTGCCCGATCACCGTCCAACTTGGACGCGTACGCCCACAGCCCTGCTCTGGCCTGCCCGCTGAGCAGGCTCACCGCCCGCACCATCGCGGCCCGGGCGATGCCGACCCGGTCGTCGGGGGTGCCGCGTACCGGCCGGGTCATGGAGTCGCTGACGTCGAGCACGAACAGCACGTTGGTGGGGCGGTTGGAGGCAACCCAGCTGGCCACGGTGAGGCTGACCGACTCCGGCACCAGCACGGCACGAGGCAGCGTCTCCAGCCGCGGCTGTACGCCGTACCCGATGGTGAGGTTCTTGCCGGCCGCGCGGTTGGGGTCCCGGAAGAAGTTGTCCAGGAACGTCTGGCGCCCCTCCGGGCCACGCAGGAACGACAGGAACTGCCGGGCGGTCTCCTTCTGGGTCTTGCTGGACCAGGAAGCCTCCAACGTGAGGTACGGGTAGTCCGCGTCCGCGGTGCCGTCCGTCGGGTACACCGCCGCGATCGGCACCCGCGGATTGGTGTCGTTGTACGCGCGTACCTCCTGCTCCAGGATCGGGAACGCCGACAGGTACGGCAGCACCTTCTTGTCGCCGCCGGAGTCGCGTTTGGTCAGCTCGCCGACGATCTTCGAGGGGTCGTCGGCGTACACGTGCATGCTGCGGCTGAGCGCGGTCAGGGTCTGCCGCTCGGCGTCGGTGATCCGGCCGTCGTCGTCGGAATCCGAGATCGCCATCAGGGCGTGCAGCCCGGCAGTGGAGGTCACCGGGTTGGTCATGCCGATCTTGAACGGGCCCCACTCGGGATGTCCGCGACGCGCCCACTCCTGCGCCGCGCCGCCACCCGAGAGGTCGGAACCCAGCCGGGACCAGCTCAGGTCGGCCTTCGGCCAGCCGAGCGCCTTGGCCATCGGCATCGGCATCCCGATCACCGCCGGCGTACGGGCCAGGCTGGGCTGCCGGTCGGGGATCAGCCGGGCGGCCTCTTCACGGGCGGAGGCGAGCTTCAGCCACGCCGTGGAGTCGGGGACCCAGACGTGTGGCTGCGGTCCGTCCTGCCGGGGATCCCAGTCGGGCCCGAGCGCCTGCGCCACGGCGGTGGAGTTCTTGCTGACCACCTTGATGGACACGCACTCGTCGCCGACGGCGGGCGCGCTGTCGGCCCAGCGCCGGGCCAGGTTGTCGAGGATCCGGGCCAGCGTGGGGGAGGAGACGATCGTGGTCTGCTGCGGCTTGCCGTTGCAGCCGCTGGTGGCCAGCCACGCGTACCCGGCGGAGATTCCCGACAGCAGCAGCACCGACACCGTGGTGATCACGATCCAGGGCGCCAGCACCAGACTGCGGCGCCGCCCACCGCGTCGGTGGGAGCGTACAGTGACCGCGTCGCGGCGGCGTCGCACGGCATCCCCTCCGGCGTGATCTCCGCGTACGTGACGCGGGGTGGCACTGTGCCCTGGGCGACTTTAGTCCTCCGGCGCACGCTTGGCAGCGCACCCCGGGTACGCCGACGTGGGGCGGGTCACGTACGAATCGCCGCATGTCGGGCAGAAACCGACCAGGTACGGGTCACCAGTTGGCGCGGGACTTCCATCGGTTGTCCGTGACACCACCGCCGCCAGGGAACGGCTTCGCGGTGTGTTCGCCGTCGCCCAGTTCAGGCCCCTCGCCCGCGGCGCGGTTGATCTCGAGAGTCGCCTGGGCTTCCGCGTTGGCCGACCGCCAGCTCTCCAGCATCACCGACACCAGGCCGGTGAGCACCGACTTCAGGGCGCTCAGCGCGTCGGAGGGGTCGGTGTCGTTGATGGCGTCGTTCGCCGCTTCCAGGACGTTGATGATGTTGTTGATCTTCTCGTAGCCGTGGTTGGCGTACGCCAGCATCAAATTGTCGATGGTCCGGGCAGCCTTCTTGCCTTCCGAGTGCATCCAGCCGACTTCGCCGGCGATCGTGTCGTAGTACGTCACGCAATTGTCGCCGTGTTTGGCGTACGAAGCGGCGCCAGTGGATTCGCTCCAGGCGACATCGAGGTTCTTGTTGTCGAGCGTCATGTCGGCGGACATTTCGTCGTACGCGTTTTTCGCCACCGCGATCAACTCGGCACGATTCCTGATGATCCCCGGTACGGCGTCCGTCGCTTCGTCGTACATGTCCACCGCGGACTTGTCGAGCTCGTAGCCGAACTGCCTGAGCAGGTTCTCGGCGGTGGATATCGTCTCGAGGTGCTTGTTGATGAAGGCCTTGAACGCGGACTTGCCGGGCGTGTTGTCGAGGACCTTGCGAGCGAGGTCGAGTTCGCTCGGCGGACCATCCCGCTCGGAGAGCTCCGGCGTCCAGTACCGACTGTCGAGCTGCAGGTGGCGCATCCGGCTGCCGATGGCGCTGGGCTGGTCAGGATCCGGCTCGGGCAGCTGCCCCTGGTAGCCCTCCGGCGCGTAGCCAGGCCCCGGGACCTTACCGCCCGGATGCACCGTGCCGGGACCCGGAGCGTTGAGGTAGGACCCCAGGACGCCGCCATCGGATTCGATGTCGATGTTGTATTTGGCCTTGATGTCGGTGCCCTCGTACAGGGCTGCGACGGCGAACAGCGTACGGCCGGTGGCTTCCTGCTGGTCGCGGCACCTGGTCGCCTCGGACAGACGGGCCTCGCCCGCCGTCGTCCAGTCCTGCGACCACCGGGTCGACCACTCGAACTGGCCCCAAGCTTGCTGCGGTACGTCGTTCACGTCGGACAGGAACCGGTGGATCGCGTCGCAGGTGAGCGCGTCCTCGTACCGCTCGCGAGCGCAGGCAACCAGCGCCGCGGTCTCCGCTTTCATCTGTGCCTCCCGTGAAATGTGGATCGACTGGTCAACGGCGCGGGTTGACGACGTCGGCTCCGAACACGCGCTGGCGCAGTCCGTCGCATTCCCGCCGGAAGGCGAGGTAGCCCTCGCTGAGCGCCTGCTCGATCTCTGCCGCCAGCTCGCGTTCGCTGAGCCGGCTCAGCGCCGTGGTACGGAACGTGGTGGTGACCGACCAGGTGTCGCTACGGCGTACCCGGACCCACCGTCGCGGTGACTCTGCCGTGACCTCGATCGTCGCCAGCTCGCGGCGGTACCGTTCCATCAGTTCGGACATCGTTGGCCTCCCCACGCACCGCGTCTGCGATGCAACCCGGATCAGTTCGTTACAGCGGTACGCAGCCCCGTCGCCACCGCCAGCGCGTGGTCTCGCGACTGGCGGACGAATTGCTCGTCGGGGGCGCCGCTGCGCAGCGTCGCCGACAGCCTCACGGTGATCACGGTGTCCCGTTCCACGACCGCGATCACGGTGATGTCCCCGTTGCTGAACCGCGTGTGACACGCCGTGGCCCACGCGAACCCGGTGGGCTGATACCGCTCACCGGTGACCTCGCCGGACCCGCCGCAGCCGTCGGTGATGAAGTCCTCGGCTTCCTCGCGCAGTCGATCACCGCGAGGTTCGCCCTGGTACGGATCCGGGTAGAACCGCTTCACTGTGATCACGGCGAAGCGGCGGCTCCGGGAATCCGGGGCGGCGTGCAACGTACACAGCCGGGCAGAGGACTCCGAGCCGTCGCTGTACTTCGGCTCCGACTCGACCCGGTGCCGCAGGGTCTCCGGCACACTGGCCGCCAGCTGTACGCAGCTTTGCAGCGGCGTACGCGTCGCCGGCGGCGCGCTGGTCGTGGGGGAGGGGCTCGGGGCGACGGTACGGGAGGCCGCGACGTCGGGACGCTGTGGGGAGCACGCGGTGGCAGCGCACAGCGCCAGCAGGAGCACGCCGACCCGCCGTGCCACACCGGCCGGGCTACGCATCGTCTAGCCCGCTGCCTGGCGCCAGGTCGCGTGGACCCGCTGCCGGTACGCGGCGATCGCCAGCCGTACGGCCGCGTCGACCTGGGATGCGAGTGACTCCTCGGTGTGTTCCCGAGTGCAGCCGGGGACGAGCTGGACCTTGATCGTCGGATCCGCCGGGGGACCGGCCACGGTAATCGTGACGTCATTGTCGGGCGATTGAACGGTCACGGACATCCGCTCACGCAGCTGCTGAAGCTTTCCCACCCGCGAAACCCCCGTACCCGAACAAGAGTCGCCGGGAAGATTAGTTAGCAAGGGTGTGGGTGGTGTGGGGACCGTACAGATCCAGCAGATAGGGCAGTTGTGGGCGAATCCGACCGGGGGATTCGCCCACAACGATGGAATATCTATTAGTTCTGCCGTACGGCCTGGATCTCCAGGTTGATGTCGATCTTGTCGCCCAGGAGGAGCTTGTCGCCCTCGAGCGGGATGTTGAAGTCGATACCGAAGTCCTTGCGGCTGATCTGGGTACGTGCCGAGAAGCCGGCGCGGGTGCCGCCCCACGGGTCGGTGTCGACGCCGAGGAACTCGACGGCCAGCTCGACCGGCCGGGTGGTGTCGGTGATGGTCAGGTCGCCGGTGACGACGTAGTCGGCGCCGTCCTGGCGTACCCCGGTGGCCTTGAAGGTCATCGCCGGGTAGCGCTCCACGTCGAGGATCTCGGCCGAGCGCACGTGGGTGTCGCGCTGCTCGTTGCGGGTGTCGACGGACGCGATCGAGATCTCGGCGGTCGCGGTGGAGGCGGCGAGGTCGCCGGCGACCACCACGTCGCCCGAGAACTCGCTGAAGCTGCCCCGTACCTTGCTCATCAGGTGGCGGACGGTGAAGCCGACCTCCGAGTGCGTCGGGTCGATGCTCCAGGTGCCGGTGGTCAGTCCGGGAAGAACGGTCGTGGCGGCGGTCATGGGAACCTCACTGGGAAGGGAGTAGTTGACTGTTCAACTGGTACGCTAGGAGGAAGTTATTGAAGCGTCAACTAATTCCCAGGATAGGGTGACCTACGTGACAACCCGGTGGCTGAGCGACGTGGAGCAGCGCTCGTGGCGGGCGTACATCGAAGGCAGTCTCCGCCTGTACGAACGGCTGGACCGTGAGCTGCGTGAGGGCCACGGCATGTCGATGCCGGAGTACGAGATCCTGGTGCGGCTCTCGGAGGCGCCCGAGCGGCGGATCCGGATGGCCGAGCTGGCCGAATCGGCCAACCAGTCACGGAGCCGGCTCTCGCATACCGTGTCGAGACTGGAGCGGGCGCACCTGGTCATCCGGGACACCTGTCCCAGCGACCGCAGGGGCGTGTTCGCGGTGTTGACCGACGAAGGTGTCCGGCGCCTGGAAGAGGCGTCCCACACGCATGTGCGCGGCGTACGGGAGCATCTGGTGGATCTGGTCGGCGAGGCCGACCTGGACGCGGTCGGCCGGGCGATGGGGCAGGTGGCCGGCAAGCTCGGCCCGCCGTGCGGGTAGTCCTTTCCGTCTTGGGCAAAAGGGGGGACTGGCTCCAGTCGTACCCCCAACTGATTTACTTAACATAATGTGCATTATCGGCTAACCGCCTCAATCAGGGCGACAGGTGGGACCGGGCCACGCGTCCGCCTGGAGGCGATCTACGGCTGAGACCGGCGGTACGTCATAGACTCGCGGAATGACAAAGCCTGTCCGGTCGCGGCGTGAGGAGTATTCCGACATCACGCGTCAGGCCTTAGTGGACAGTGCGGCGTCGTTGATCGCCGAACGCGGCTACGCCGGCACCTCACTCGACGAAGTCACGGCGCGGGCGCGCGTTACCAAGGGTGCGCTCTACCATCACTTCCGCGGCAAGCGCGCGTTGTTCGAGGCGGTGTTCGACGCGAAGGAGCTGGCCGTGATCGCCGACGTCGCCGGCGCGATGCGTGATGAGGCCTCGCCGATCGAGATGGTGCGCGCCGGTCTGGCGATCTTCCTGGATGCCTGTCTGGACCCCGGTTACCAGCGGATCGTGCTGCAGGAAGGCCCGTCGGTGCTCGGCTACGAACGCTGGCGGGAACGCGAAGAGCAGTACACGTTGGGTGTGGTCCGCGGCGTCGTGGTGTCCTTGATCGACACCGGCGAATATCCGGAGCTACCCGTGGAGACCGTCACCCGGATGCTGTTCGGTGCGCTGGCGGCCGGAGCCGCGGCGATCGCCGGCGCCGCCGACAAGGAACGCGTACGCGAAGAGGTCGAGGCCACGGTCATCATGATCTTGGAGGGGTTACGGAGCGTAACCGACTCCGCGATGCCACGGCTGCGGCCGTCCGTGATGGGCACCGAGTAGCCTCGCAGCTGAGTAGTTCAGGCAGGTGCGAGTAAGGATGGAAGGCGTACCGCGGATGCTCCGGGGTTGGCTAACATCCTTCGGGCAATGACTACTTCTGATGCGATCGCCGCACCCGATATGGCGCCCCCCGAGGCGCTCGGGGGGCCTGCCTCCGCCGTGCCGGCGTGGCAGCCCCCGCTGCTGTGGCGGGTGCTGTTGATGCTGGCCCGGATCGTGGCACCGGCGTTCTGCCGGCTGCGGGTGGTGGACGAGATCCCGGCCGAGCTGCGCGGCGGCCCGCTGATCCTGGCCAGCAACCACATCGGCACGTTCGACCCGATCGCGCTCGCCGCGGCGTGCAGCCGGGCCGGGCTGGCGCCGCGCATCCTGGCGACCGGCGGGCTGTTCCGGTCAAGGGTGATCGGGCCCGCCCTGCGCCGGTGCGGCCACATCCGGGTGAACCGGCGGGACACCTCGGCGGTGCAGGCGCTGGACGCGGCGACCACGGCGGTACGGGAAGGCTCCGTGGTGGCGGGCTACCCCGAAGGCCGGATCACGCTGGATCCCGGGATGTGGCCGGAGCGCGGCCGCAGCGGCATGACCCGGCTCGCGCTGATCACCCGGGCGCCGGTGATTCCGGTATCGCAGTGGGGCGCGCACGAGGTGATGACCTGGGACACGCCGCGGTCGATGGTGGGCCGGCTGTTCGTGTCGATGTGGCGCCGGCCGGTGGTCTCGGTGCGGTTCGGCGTACCGGTTGAGCTGTCCGATCTGAGCTGCGAGGTGCCGCGGCACGCCGTACAGGGGACCAACCGGATCATGGCCGCGATCGCCGACGGGCTCGCCCCGCTACGCGCGGACGAGCCGGTGCTCCCCCGCTACGTCGATCCGTTGCGGCCGCTGAGCGACGCGCGTACCTTCGACCGTCGCGCTCACTCGTCGTCGCGGGACTGACGCAGGTACGCCAACACCGCCTCCCGGGTGGTACGCACCCCGAGCGCCGCCCGAGCCTGCGCGATCCGCCGGTTGGCGGTACGCAGCGAAAGGAACTCCGACGTCGCGGCGGCCGCGATGGTCTCGCCGGCGGCCAGCCGGGCCAGCAGTGCGCGCTGCTCCTCGGTGAGCGGCAGATCGTCCTCTGTGGACTCCCCCGGCGCCTCGTCGGCGTCCCTGCCGACCGGGCCGATCCGCGCCAGGTCCGCCAGCAGCGACCGCCCCGGCTCGGCGTCAGCGTCGGCGATCGCCACCACTCCGGCGCCTCGCGCCGCGGCGAGGACCGCGAGCGCGGCGGTTTCCAGATCCGGCACCCGGCCGAATAGTAGGAGCTGCTTGTCGCTGACATCCCACGCCGGATCCGGAAGCGCGAAGCCTTCCCGGGTCTTCCAGCCGGATCGGGCCAGCCGGCGCAGCACCGTGGTGGCGTCGGCGGTGGTCTGCAGCAGGTAGCGAGGCACGTTCATCCGAGCACCTCCAGCGCCAGGGCCGCTGCCTCGGTACGGGTACGCGCGCCGAGCTTGCGCATCCCGGACCGGATGTGGGTCTCCACCGTCTCCCGGGAGATGCCGAGCAGGCCGGCGATCCGGCGGGTCGGTTCGCCCTGCGCCACCAGCCGCAGCACGTCGCGTTCCCGGTCGGTGAGGTCGTCGCCGGCGCGGGGCCCGCGGGTTTCCCGGCGTACGGCGTGCCGGCGCAATGCACGCCGGATCCGGCCGAGCAGCACCACCAGCCCCGACTCCTCGGCCAGCCGTTCCGCCTCCAGCAACGGCGGTACGGCGTCGTCGGCGGTCTCGGCGTGCACACCCAGCGCCAGCAGGCAGCGCACCTCTTCACGGCGTACCAGTTCGTGCCAGGAGGTGGCGGCGGGGCGGAAGTCGTCGGCGTGGCCGGGGTCGCTGAGCACCGCGCGCCAGGCCTCCAGGGTGGCCCGTACCGGCGCCAGGGTGTGATCGCCGAGGTCGGTGGCGGGCGCCGGCGCGCCGTCGTACGCGGCCCAGCGGGCGGTGATGTCGCGCAGCCCCTGCACCAGGCGGGTGTCCGTACCGGGTGGCCGGTCGCCGGTGACCGCGCGGTCGGGCTGGCCGTCCAGCCAGGCGGCCTCACCCGCCACCCAGTCCAGCAGGGCGGCCACCGACGGCGGTCCGGTGCCGTGGCCGGTGAGCCGGGAACGAGACGCGGCGAGCAGCCCCCCGTCGGCCTCGGCCAGGGAGGCGGCGGCGACCGCGTAGCCGCGGGCCACGGTGGGCAGGGTCCGGTCGATCAGGTCGATGGCGCGGCGTACCACCGTGTCCAGGGCTTCGCCGCGCAGCGCCGTACACCACAGCTCAGCGGCCAGGAAACGGGTCTGCCAGCTGTACGCCAGGTCCGCGGCGCAGGCGTCGGCGGCCCGGTGCGCGGCGTCCGCCGCCTCGGCCAGCCGTCCGTCGGCGGCCAGCGTCTCCACCAGCAGCCAGGCGCTCCACCGCGCGGCGAGGCTGTCGCCGGC
>JBOGDF010000003.1:0-41003 GCA_050701635.1 Micromonosporaceae bacterium
CCGCTCCCGGAGCGCCCCAACCCGTACGCCCGGCGCGGCACCGCGTTCCACCGCTGGATCGAGCAGCGGTACGGCGGCGACCGGCTGCTCGACCTCGACGAGCTGCCCGGCGCGGCCGACGAGGGCGCCGCCCCCGACGAGCTGCTCGACCAGCTGAAAGCGGCGTTCCTGACCAGCGAGTGGGCGGACCGTACGCCGGCCGCGGTGGAGGTCCCGTTCACCACCGTGCTGGACGGCGTCGTGGTACGCGGACGGATCGACGCGGTGTTCGCGGAGGAGACCGCGCAGGGCCGCAGCTACGACGTGATCGACTGGAAGACCGGGAAACGCCCCACCGGGCGGGACGCCGAGGCGGCGGCGGTGCAGCTGGCGGCGTACCGGCTGGCGTGGGCGGAGCTGGCCGGGGTGCCGACCGAGCGGGTACGCGCCGGCTTCCACTACGTGATGGACGGCGTCACCGTACGCCCGGAGCAGCTGCTCGACGCCGTGGCGCTGGAGGCTCTGGTAGCGCGACAAGGACGCTGACAGCCAGCGCCGCCAGCACCAGGTTGCTGCCCAGCGAGGCGGTCAGCGCCGCCTCCACCCAGCCCGGCGGCGGCCCGACCCGCCACTCCTTCAGCTCCATCAGGAAGAACAGGAACCCGGTCCCGAGCGCGCTCAGCAGCGCCAGCGGTACGTAGCAGAACATCGCCCATCCGAGCCGCTGCCGGGTACGGGCGCCGCCCCGGGACCACGCCAGGGTGACCGCCAGCAGCGTGATCCCGAGCGCGTCGCGTACCAGCGGATACCCGATCCAGATCGCCTCCGGGGTGGCGTCGAACTGGCTGGCCCAGACCGCCCAGCCCGCGGCGGCGGTGTCCAGCAGCAGGTTGAGGGCGGCGATCCCGGCCCCGATCCGGATCAGCAGCATGCCCATGGTGGTCACCGTACCGGCGTGACCGTACCGGTTACCGTCTGCGGTGAGATGACCGAGAATCCTGACGGCTCGCCCTGGGCACGTCCCGACGCCGTGGACCAGCCATCGGCGGCTGCCCCGTTGACGCCGCCCACTGGGCTGGCCGCCGGCGCGGTGACCCGTACCAGCTATCCGGAGGTCACGGCCGGCCCGCTGGCGGAGCGGCGGTCACCGCGTACCACCGTGATGTTCTCGGTGGCCGCGGCCGGGCTGCTCGCGATCGGCCTGGTGGTGGTCCTGGTCCTAGCCTTCAACGGTACGTTCGCCGGACCGCGTTCCGGGGTCGGGCCGCTCGGGGCGGATGCGGTGGACGACGACGCGCCGGAGCTGGCGAAGCGGTGCCCGCCGCCGACCGCCACCGGCAACCCGGACTACGCCGAGCCGGAGCCGCCGCCGCCCGGTGCGCGCACCGTGGACGAGGACGCCGGCATCTCGTACGCCGCGTACGGCGACCCCTGGCAGCCGTGGCGCGCCGACTGGAGCGGCGGCGACCTGAACGTGCACTACCGGGTGGGGCAGCACTTCGTCACCGAGATCTACTCCGGCGGCGACTACCACGCCTCGATCCTGTCCGGCTCGGTGCCCGCCACCGTGAACGACGGGACGGCGCTGGACCTCAAGTGCACTGGCCGGCTGGTGACCGCCGACGTACGCCGCTCGTACTACCCGGACGGCAACCAGATCAAGCAGCAGCGGGACGAGCAGGTGACGCTGGGCGGCCGTCCCGCCTGGGTGTCGGTCTTCCGACTGCACTTCAACGAGCCGGGGTTGAAGGCGAAGAGCGAGCTGGTCGCGGTGGTGCTGATCGACGTCGGACGGGCCGAGGCGGCGGTACTTTACGTGTCGATCCCGGACACCCACAAGCAGCACGACCATGTGGTCGATGACGTCATCGAGTCGGTACGCCCCGTGTCCCAGTGACCAGCTAGGGTCGACTGGTGCCAGCTCACGACAACTCTCGCGTCGACATCCCTCCCACGGCGTACCCCCTGGAGCGGTTCACCCTCGGCAACGGGCTGCGAGTGGTGCTCGCCCCCGACACCAGCGCGCCCGTGGTCGGCGTCGCGGTGGTGTATGACGTGGGCATCCGCTCCGAGCCGGAAGGCCGTACCGGGTTCGCCCACCTGTTCGAGCATCTGATGTTCCAGGGCTCGGAGAATCTGGAGAAGCTGGAGCACTTCCGGCATGTCCAGGCCTCCGGGGGTACGTTCAACGGCTCCACGCACCTCGACTACACCGACTACTACGAGATGCTGCCGTCGAACGCGCTGGAGCGGGCGCTGTTCCTGGAGGCGGACCGGATGCGGTCGCCCCGGATCACCGAGGAGAACCTGCAGAACCAGATCGACGTGGTGAAGCAGGAGATCCGGGTCAACGTACTGAACCGCCCGTACGGCGGGTTTCCGTGGCTGAAGCTGCCGCCGGTCATGTTCGACACCTTCCCGAACGCCCACGACGGGTACGGCTCCTTCGAAGACCTGGAGGCGGCCACCGTCGCCGACGCCGCCGACTTCTTCGCGAAGTTCTACCCGCCGAGCAACGCGGTGCTGGCGGTCGCCGGCGACCTGGACGTGGCGGAGGCGACGCGGCTGGTGGAGCGCCACTTCGGCGACATTCCAGGCCGTTCCGCGCCGCTGCGCCCCAACTTCGACGAGCCGGACCTCACCGCCGAGCGGCGCGCCAGCTACACCGACTCGTACGCCCCGCTGCCCGCGGTGGCGAGCGCCTGGCGGGTGCCGGACCCGATCACCGACTTCACCGGCTACCTGCCGTACGTGGTGCTGGCCGAGGTGCTCACCGACGGCGACGCCGCCCGGCTGCAGCAGCGGCTGGTGCTCACCGACCGCTCGGCGACCAGCGTCAGCGGCTACATCGGCTTCATGGGTGAGCCCTTCGAGGTACGCGACCCCACCGCGCTGCTGCTGCAGGCGCACCTGCCCCCGGACGGCGACGTGGACAAGGTGCTGCTCAGCGTCGACCAGGAGCTGGAGCGGCTGTCCACCGAGGGGCTCGACGACGGCGAGCTGGCGCGGGTGGCGGCCCGGATCGGCACCCACCTGCTGCGCGACGTCGACTCGGTGCTGGGCCGCACCCTGCAGATGGCGGTGATCGAGCAGCAACGCGGCGCCGACGGCCCCGGAGCGGCGCTGCTCAACGACATTCCCAAGCTGATCGGTGAGGTGACCGCGGACCAGGTGGTGGCGGCCGCCGCCAGCCTCACCCCGCAGCGCCGGGCCTCGGTCGAGGTCATCCCTGGAGGTGCCGAGTGAGCCAGCCGAAGCGGACCCTGCCCGACCTGGGGCCGGCCACCGAGCTGCGGCTGCCGGAGGCGGCGGAGCGCACCCTGTCCAACGGGCTGACCGTGATCGTGGTGCCGCGCCCGTCGGTGCCGCTGGTGGAGCTGCGGCTGCGGGTGCCGTTCGCCCGGGCCCACCTGGCGCGCTCGTCGGTGCTGGCTCAGACCCTGCTCTCCGGCACCGACACGATGTCCACAGTGGACATCGCGGTCGAGCTGCAGAAGATCGGTGGCGGGCTGTCCGCGAGCACCGACCCGGACCGGCTGCTGGTCTCCGGTGACGCGCTGGCCCCCGAGCTGCCCCGGCTGCTGGAGCTGCTGGCCGAGGTGCTCACCGGGGCGGCGTACCCGGCGCACGAGGTGGCGACGGAGCGGGAGCGGCTCGCCGACCGGATCCGGGTGGCGCTCACTCAGCCCGCCCACCTGGCCCGGGTGGCGCTGCTGAAGCGGGTGTACGGGCGGCACCCGTACGCGGTACAGACCCCGTCCCCGGAGCAGGTGCTCGCCGTACGGTCGGGTGGCCTGCGGCAGCTGCACGCCGAGCGGGTGCACTCCGGCGGCGCCACGTTGACGCTGGTGGGCGACCTGGATCCGGCGCGCGCGCTGGACGACGCGGAGCGGCTGCTGGGGCGCTGGGAGGGCGGCGGCGAGACCGTCGAGCTGCCCCCGGTGCCGGAGCTGAAGCCGGGGCCGCTGACGCTGGTGCACCGGGAGGGCTCGGTGCAGTCGTCGCTGCGGATCGCGTTCGGCGGGGTGGACCGTACCCACCCCGACCACGCCGCGCTGCAGCTGGCCAACCTGGTCTTCGGCGGCTACTTCTCCTCCCGCTGGGTGGAGAACATCCGGGAGGACAAGGGCTACACGTACTCGCCGCGTTCCGCGTTGGAGCACTCGGTGGCCGGCTCCACGCTGGTGCTCTCCGCCGACGTGTCCACCGAGGTGACCGCGCCGTCGCTGCTGGAGACCGAGTACGAGCTGGGCCGCATCGCCAGCCTCCCGGTCACCGAGCAGGAGCTGGAGCAGGCCCGGCAGTACGCGCTCGGGACGCTGCAGCTCGGGCTCGCCACCCAGGCGGGGCTGGCCGGCCTGGCCAGCATGCTCGCCGGCTTCGGCCTGCGGCTGGACTGGCTGGCCGACCACCGGCAGCGGCTCGCCGAGGCCACCCAGGCCGACGTGTACGCCGCCGCCCACCGCTACCTGGCCCCCACCCACGCCGCCACCGTGGTGATCGGCGACGCCGAGCAGGTCGAGGCGCCGCTGCGCGCCCTCACCGACGTACGCCGCGCCTGACCCGCCCATGATCATGGGGCCCTTCATGTAGCCATGACTGCATTAAGGGCCCCATGATCATGGTTGGAGTTTCCACAGGGGCACCGGTTATCCACATTCGGAGGGTTCGGTGGTGGCTCCGCGGGGACGCGCGATGCACACTTCCCGGTCATGCGATCGAACAGTCGTACGGGGCCGTGGGCGGCAACCGATGTGCTCACTCACCAGCAGCAGATCGTCCGCCGGGACCAGCTTCTCGCTGTTGGCGTCAGCGAGGGCCTGCTTCGCTGGCGCCTGGAACGTGGTCGCTGGCAGACCGTGCTGCCGTCGGTGTACGCAACGTTCCGTGGGGCGCTGACACCCGATCAGCGAGTTGTGGCAGCACACCTGTACGCGGGCGATACGTCTCAGGTCACGGGTCCGGCGGCACTGCGGCGGCACGGCCTGCGCTACGTACCTGACGACACGCGGGTGCACGTATTGATCCCGTACGGCAGCCGTCGGGCGTCGCGAGACTTCGTGGTGGTGAACCGTACCGACAGGCTTGAGGCGAGTCCGTTGGAATGCGGCGCGATCCGGCTCTGCTCGGTGGCGAGGTCAGTCGCCGATACGTGTCGCGGACTAACCTCCTTGCGACCTGTGAGGGCGCTGGTGGCCGAGGCGGTGCAGCGCAACCTGACGACCGTGTCGGCGCTGCGAGATGAACTGACGCGTGGTCCGCGACGCGGAAGCCGCCTGCTGAGGTACACGCTGTCGGAAGTGAGCGACGGGGTTCGCTCGTCTCCGGAGGCCGAGCTGCGTGCGATTCTCCGCAACGCTGGAATAGAGGCGCCTGTGCACTGGAACCCGGAGTTACGGGACGCCCACCACAACCGGCTTCCGAGCCCGGACGGTTGGATTGACGAGGTTGGCATCGCGATCGAGGTCGACTCCAGGGAGTACCACCTCTCGCCCGAGGACTGGGCTCGCACCATCGATCGCCACAACCAACTCGTCGAGCATGGCGCGCTCGTCCTGCATTTCACTCCGCGACGTATCCGCCGCGACCCGCGTGGCGTACGCGATGCGATGAAACGCGCCTAAGAGCAGCGCCGTGCGTCGGGTGCGACCGCGAGCATCACCATGATCATGGGCACCACCATGTAGTCATGACTACATGAAGGGCCCCATGATCTTGGTCGTAGCGTTGCTCGTAGCGCTAGCGGACGCCGGCCAGCTGCGGAGTGGCGGGCGCGGCCGGGGTGTCGGATTCGCGGATGCCGTAGCGGGCGTACAGGCCTCGCAGCGGGCGGGGTAGCCACCAGTTGTAGCGGCCGAGCAGGCGCATGGTGGCGGGGACCAGCAGCATCCGTACCAGGGTGGCGTCGACCAGGATCGCGACCATCATGCCGAGCCCGACCATCTTGATCATGGTGATCCCGGAGGTGGCGAATGCGGCGACTACGACCACCAGCAGCAACGCGGCAGCGGTGATGATCCGGCCGGTACGCTGCACCCCGCTCGCCACCGCCGCGGTGTTGTCACCGAGCAGGTCCCACTGCTCCCGCACCCGGGAGAGCAGGAACACCTCGTAGTCCATCGACAGCCCGAACAGGATCGCCAGCATCAGGATCGGCTGGGTCGCCTCCAGGAAGCCGGTGGAGGTGAAGCCCAGCACGTCGGCGAAGTTGCCGTCCTGGAACACCCACACCACCGCGCCGAACGAGGCTCCGATCGACAGCAGGTTCATCACGATCGCCTTCAGCGGCAGCACGATCGAGCCGAACGCGGCGAACAGCAGCACGAACGTCACTCCGGCCACGATCAGCGCCATCCACGGCAGCCGTTGCCCGAGCCCGGCCAGCAGGTCGACCAGCTCGGCGGTGCCGCCGCCGACCAGCACTTCTGAACCCTTCGGCGCCTGGCGGTCCCGGATGTCCGCGACCACGTCACGCGCCTCGGTGGAGGTGAACGCACCGCGGTACGTCACGGTGATCACCGTGGAGTCGTCCCGGGTTCCGGTCGGTACGGCGTCGCGTACCCCCGGAATGGTTTTCAGCTCTTGCGCGAACTGGGCGGCCTCGGGTGCGCTGGCGCCGCTGACCAGCACCACGATCGGGTTGGGCTGTCCGTTGTCGAACTCGTCCCGGAGCCGTTCGGAGACCACCCGGCTCTCAGTGCCCTCCGGCAGCACCCGCTCGTCGACGCCGCCGAACTCGACGCGTACGAACGGAACCGCCAGGAACACCAGCACCGCGGTGGTGATCAGCGCGAACCCGACCGGGCGGCGCATCACGGCGTGCGCGATCCGGGCCCACGCGCCGGTCTCGGTCGCGTTCGCCACCGCACCGGTCACGGTGGGTACGCCGCGCCGCGCACCGCGCCGGGCCCACGGCAGCCGCAGCGCGTCGATCCGGTGCCCCAGTACGCCGAGCAGCGCCGGCAGCACGGTGAGGCTGGCGAGCATCGCGACCAGCACCGCGGCTATCCCGCCCAGCCCCATGGAGCGCAGGAACACCTGCGGGAAGATCAGCAGACCGGCCAGCGCGAGCGCCACGGTGACCCCGGAGACGGCGACCGTACGGCCCGCGGTCGCCATGGTGCGGGCGATCGCGTCGGGCACGGCGCGGCCGGTGTCGAGCTCCTCCCGGAACCGGCTCACCACGAACAACGCGTAGTCGATCGCGAGCCCCAGCCCGAGCAGCGTGATCATGTTGATCGAGAACACCGACACGTCGGTGAAGCTGGTCAGCACCCGTACCACGGTGAACGCGCCGAGGATGGCGAGCCCGCCGACCAGCAGGGGAGTGGAGGCGGCGACCAGGCTGCCGAACACCAGCGCGAGCAGCACCAGCAGGATCGGCATCGAGATCATCTCGGCCCGGGCGATGTCGGAGGAGACCTGGGAGTTGACGTCCAGGAACACCGCGCTGGGGCCGCCCACCTCGGTGGTCAGGCCGTCGGCGGCGAGCGCGTCGCGTACCTCCCGTACGGTCTCGGTCTCGAACTCCTCGTCGAGCTGTACGGCGACGTACGTGGCGTGGTCGTCCTGGGAGACCAGCGCCGGGTTCTTCGTGTCGTAGAAGGTGGCCACGCCGGCGACGCCGTCCTGGTTGCCGGCGCGCGCGGCGGCCGCCGTGACGGCGTCGCGGAACGCGGGATCGGTGACCCGCAGCTGGTCGTCGGAGTAGAGCGCGATCAGGTCGACGCTCTGGTCGCCCAGCTCGTCCTCGATCCGCTCGGTGGCCCGGTCGGACTCGCTGCCCGGGTGGTCGAAGCCGCCACCGACCAGCTCGTTGAACACGCCGGTGCCCCAGACCGAGGCGAACGCCACGAACGCCAGCGCCGCGAGCAACACCGGCCAGCGGAGCCGGTGGACCGTCTTTCCCCACCACGCGAACACGATGCGTACTCCCTCCGGGGGCTCTTCGTCATATGCTGTGTAAGCCAGTTACCCAAGTTACAGGTGTTTACTATTGCGTACGGCGTAAGCGATGGTCAATCCGTCTGACGGTGGAGCCCGACACATCGCCCGGTGGAGGTGCGGATGAGCGAGGAGCGGAGTGAACTGAAAGTCGAGCCGTCGGGTGCCCTCCCGACTCGCAGGGAGCGGGTACGCGCCTCGACCGTGGGTGAGATCAAGCAGACCGCACGGCGGCTCCTGGTCGCCGAGGGGCCGGCGGCGATCTCGCTACGGGCGATCGCCCGCGAGATGGGGATGACCGCGCCGGCGCTCTACCGCTACTTCGCCAGCCACGAGGCGCTGATCGCCGCCCTCTGCGAGGAGCTGAAGCTGGAGCTGCTCGGCGAGCTGGAGCGGGCCCGGGACGCGGTGCCGCCCGACCGTCTCCTGGACCGGCTGTACGCCGTGCAGCGCGCCTTCCGCGGCTGGGCGATCGCGCACCGGGCGGAGTTCGCGCTGGTGTTCGCCAGCGTACGGCCGGCCGAGGACGGTGTGCCGGGCACGGGCGACGAGTCGAAGGCCGCCGAAGCCGCACAGGAGGCGGCTCAGGAGGCGGCGTACCGGTTCGGGGCGGTGTTTCTCGAGCTGGTGGTCGAGATCTGGCAGCGCACCCGGTTCCCGCTGCCGGAGCCCGAGGTGATGCCGGCGGCGCTGCGGGAGCAGCTGGAACGTTTCGCCACGTCGGTGCAGCCGGCGGCGCCGGTGGGGCTCGCGTACATCTACCTGACCGGCTGGATCCGGCTGTACGGCATGGTCGCGCTCGAGGTGTTCGGCCACCTCGGTTTCGCGCTCACCGATGTCGAGCCGCTGTTCGAGGCGGAGCTCAGCGCGTTCGCCGCCACCGTCGGGCTCACCGCGGGAGCGGCGCCAGCCCCCGGCGGCGACCAGCCTTAGCCGGACTTACGGCGGAACTGGCGGCGCTGCCGGTCGTTGTGCGCGTCGCCTACGCCCAGGTGGCTCGGCCCGCTGTGGGGGTGGTGCTCGTGACGGGCGTTCTTGCGCTCCAGGGCCTCGCGGAACCGCTGGTGCAGCTCGTCGTCCTTCGGCTTCGGCGCGCCCTTGGCCTTGGACGTGTCCTTGGCGTCGGTGGCTTTCGGGTCGTCCTCGGTGGTGGGCTCGGGCTTCGACTTCGCCATCGGACGCTCCCTCGTGTGCCGGGTCTGTGGCGCTACCCCTGGCGGAGACGCCCGGGGTGGTACGCCTCCATCCCATCAAGCCTATGCCGGCGACGCCAGCGGTTTGCCCGACGGGTCACCAGCCGACGTCCTCGCAGCACGCCTCGGGTGCTCCGACCGGCTCCAGCTGCAGCGTGGCGTGCTCGATGCCGTACCGGTCCTGCAGGGTGGTACGCGCCTCGGTCAGCACCTGCGCGGTGGTGGCGACCGGCGCCACCGTGAGGTGCGCCGAGGCGACCTCCATACCGGAGGTGAGGGTCCACACGTGCAGGTCGTGCACCTCGGTGACTCCGGTGACGCCGAGCAGCTCCGCCTCGATCGCCGGTACGTCCAGGTGCTTCGGCGCCGCCTGCACCAGGATCCGCAGCGCCGCGGCGGCCAGCTTCCAGGTACGCGGCAGGATCAACACCGCCACCGCCACGGCGACGATCGGGTCGGCGTACCGCCAGCCGGTGAGCGCCATGACCACCGCCGCGACGATCACGCCGACCGAGCCGAGCGTGTCACCGAGCACCTCGAGATACGCCCCGCGTACGTTCAGGCTCTCGGCGGCGCCCCGGCGCAGCAGCGCGAACGCGGCCAGGTTGGCGGCGAGTCCGGCGATCGCGGCGAGCAGCATCGGCCCGGTCAGCACGGCCGGCGGGTCGGCGAACCGGCGTACCGCCTCGACCAGCACGTACCCGGCGACGGCGAAGAGCAGGACGGCGTTGGCCAGCGCGGCGAGCACCTCCAGCCGGTAGAGCCCGAAGGTGCGCTGGGTGTTGCCGTGGCCGGGACGCCAGGCGCTGGCGGCTTGGATCGCGGCCAGCGCCATCCCGATCCCGAGGACGTCGGTGAACATGTGCGCGGCGTCGGAGAGCAGCGCCAGGGAACCGGTCCACCAGGCGGCGCCGGCTTCCAGCACCATGAAAACGGCCAGCAGTACGAAGGCGGCCAGCAGACTGCGGCGATGCCGCTCGCCGGCCCGTGACGGGCGTACGCCGTGGTCATGTCCCGCACCCACGCCTGTTGCTCCCCCCTGGTCTGTGGACCCTTGCCTTGACTATGGCCGTACCCGGCCGTGGCCGCACCCGCTCCGGCTCACATGCGAACATTACTATGTTTAGATACGAGTCTCGGCGGGACCTCTGACATTTGTCGCATACCGCGTGTCGAGGTTTGAGGCCGGGACGACCGGGCACATCCAGCCCATGGGCACACTTCTATGGATCATCGCCGTGGTGCTGGTCGTCGCTGGAGTCGTCACCATCGTCCGGGGCAGCATGCTGTACGGCATCGTCCTGATCGTGCTCGGTCTGCTGATCGGGCCCGGAGGAGTAAGTATCTTCACCTGACCGTCGCCGGCCCTGGCGCCGGATTCCGGTTGCGGCGACCGCCGCCGGTCCGGCGCCAGGCGCTGGCCGTGGTGTCGCGGTGGGGTCCGGTGTTAACGGGTGGCGGGATCGGGCATAGATCCCGGCATGACACCGCGAAATCGCAAGCCACCCCGTGACACCCACCCCGAGCTGAAGTCCGGCACCAAGCACGGCGCACAGCGCGAGGAGTACCAGGCGCGCGCAGGCAAGGGCTGGCGCGACGAACGCGACGCCCGGATCGTGGACCACCTCCGGGCGCTCGCGATGGATGCCGTGGAGGCGGCCGGCAGCGGCCACCCCGGCACCGCGATGAGCCTCGCGCCGGCGGCGTACCTGCTGTTCCAGGAGTTCCTGCGGCACGACCCGACCGACCCGCAGTGGGCCGGCCGGGACCGCTTCGTGCTCTCCGTCGGCCACTCCAGCCTGACCCTCTACCTGCAGCTCTACCTCAGTGGGTACGGGCTTTCGCTGGCCGACCTGCGCGGCTACCGGCAGTGGGGCTCCCGTACGCCGGGCCACCCGGAGCACGGCCACACCGCGGGCGTCGAGGTGACCACCGGCCCGCTCGGGCAGGGCATCTCCAACGCGGTCGGGATGGCGCTGGCGGCGCGCCGGGAACGCGGCCTGTTCGACCCGGACACCGGCGACGGGCAGAGCGTGTTCGACCACACGATCTGGGTGTTCGCCTCCGACGGTGACCTGCAGGAGGGGGTCAGCCACGAGGTCTCCGCGCTCGCCGGTCACCAGAAGCTGGGGAATCTGATCGTGCTGTACGACGACAACCACATCTCCATCGAAGGAAACACCGAGGTGGCGATGAGCGAGGACGTACTCGCCCGGTACGAGGCGTACGGGTGGCACACCCAGCGGGTCGAGGACAGCGAGGACGTGGCGGCGCTGCGGGCGGCGTACGCGAAGGCCCGGGACGAGACCGCGCGGCCGTCGATCATCGGGATGCGGTCGGTGATCGCGTACCCGGCGCCGCATGCGCAGAACACCGGCAAGGCGCACGGCTCCGCGCTCGGCGCCAAGGAGGTCGCGGCGACCAAAGAGATCCTCGGTCTCGACCCGCGCGCCGAGTTCGCGCTGCCGCCGGAGCTGCTGGAGCGCGCCCGGGAGGTAGTGGAACGCGGCCGCGCCGAGCACGCCGCCTGGCTCAAGCGGTTCCGCGACTGGGAGGTGGCCGAGCCGGAGCGGGCGGCGGCGTACCACCGGATACATTCCCGGCACCTGCCGGACGGGTGGTCACAGGCGCTGCCCCGGCACGACCCGGACGAGAAGGGTACGGCGACCCGCGCCGCGAGCGGTGAGGTGCTCTCCGCGCTGGCGCCGCTGCTGCCGGAGCTGTGGGGCGGCTCGGCCGACCTGGCCGGCAGCAACAACACCACCATGAAGGGCGAGAAGTCGTTCCTGCCGTGGGAGTCCGACACCGCCAGCCGGTACGGCCGCACCCTGCATTTCGGGATCCGGGAACACGGCATGGCGGCGATCTGCAACGGCATCGCGCTGCACGGCGCGCTGCGGCCGTACTGCGGGACGTTCCTGGTGTTCAGCGACTACATGCGTCCGGCGGTACGGCTCGCCGCGCTGCAGCACCTGCCGGTGACCTTCGTCTGGACCCACGACTCGATCGGGCTCGGCGAGGACGGCCCCACCCACCAGCCGGTCGAGCACCTCGCGGCGCTGCGTGCCATCCCCGGTCTGGCGGTGGTACGCCCCGCCGACGCGAACGAGACCTCGTGGGCCTGGCGGGCGATCCTGGAACGCCACAGCGGCGGCGATCCGGACGGCCCGATCGGGCTGGCGTTGACGCGGCAGAACGTACCGACCCTGGAGCAGACCGCCGACGCGGAGGACGAGGTGGCGCGCGGCGGGTACGTGCTCGCCGACGCCGCCGACGGCCGGCCCGAGGCGATCCTGATCGCCACCGGCTCCGAGGTGCACATCGCGCTGGAGGCCCGTACCCAGCTCGAAGCGGCCGGGTACGGCACCCGGGTGGTGTCGATGCCGTGCCGGGAGTGGTTCACCGCGCAGTCGCCGGCGTACCGGGACGCCGTACTGCCGCCCGACATCGAGTGCCGGGTGGTGGTGGAGGCCGGCGTCGCGCAGGGCTGGGCTCCACTGCTCGGCGGCTTCGGCGAATGCGTCTCGCTGGAGCACTTCGGCGCCAGCGCTCCGTACCCGGTGCTCTACCAGCAGTACGGCCTAACCCCCGACCGCGTAGTCGCAGCCGTCCAAGCCACCCGCGCCCGCCTAGGCCGCATCAAAGGCACCACCACCGGCAACTAACCCGCCCGCCCACCCGCTGCCCCCCACTTGGGCGGCTGACGGCATGCCGACACGCCGTAGCTGACGGCGTGTCGCCATGCTCTCACCCACCCAAGTGCGACGGGCGCTGGGTGGGGCGGGCGCTACGTGAGGCGGGGGCTACGTGAGGCGGGCGATTAGGCAGGGGCCGCCTAGGTAGACGCCGCCGTCGATCGCTAGGGCGCGGCCGTTGGCGTACGGGTAGGGCTCGGTCACGGTGGCGGGATCTACTCCCAGGTGGGCGGGGATGGTGCTGTGGCCGTGCACCACCTGGCGGCCGCCGAGCCGCCCGAGGAGGTCGTCCACGATCTCTTCGCCGTGGCCGTCGCGGAACTCGTGGCGGGCGGTCAGCCGGCGGAAGCACATCCACCAGTCCTCGATCTCGTCGCCGGCCAGCACCTCGGAGACCGCCCCGTTGATCGCGTCCACGGAATCCCCGTACGACAGGTACGACGTGGTGTCCGAGTGCAGCAGCAGGTGATCGCCGACCAGCGCGGCCACGGGCTGCCGGGACAGCCAGGCGGCGTGCTCGTCGGTGAACCGGTCCAGGTCGCTCTGCTGCCCGCCGTTGAGCGTCCACACCATCCGGAAACTGCGCTCCGGGTACGTGATCGGCACCGGCTCGTCGTCGAACTTGCGGGTGCCGAGCAGCAGCAGCTCGTGGTTGCCGAGCAGTGCGCCGACCCGCCCGTCTGACGCTTCCGCCTCCGAGGCGAGGCCGCGGATCCGGTCGATCACACCGATCCCGTCGGGGCCCCGGTCGGTGAAGTCGCCGAGGAACCACACGGTGGCGTCGCCGCCGCTCCAGGCGCCCTCGGCGTCGGTCAGCCCCGCCTCGTGGAGCGCGGCGTCCAGCTCGGTGAGATGTCCGTGAATGTCGCTGACGGCGTACAGCGGGGTGGTGCCGGGGTCGCGGACAGCCTGGGACGGCTCGCGCGGCGGGCTCGCCGGCGGGCCGTCTTCTGGCTGGTCAGACGCGGTACCCGGCACGGGGCGGATGCTATCTGTGATCGCTATCCGGTGCTGCCGGCTGCGCTAATCGCGGCCGGGAAAGATGATCAGGAACACGGGCAAGTGGTAAAAAAACGTTCACGATTGTGCGACGGGGACCACAGATTCGAACCATCGCCGGCCGCCGCACACCCGGCATGACTGGGGTACGTACACCGTGGCGGAATCGCCGTCCGGGTCGACAGCGGACATCGCTTCCATGATCTTGCCGGCCGCCTCGCACCGGTAACACGGCACGTGGACAGTCATCACGGCGACGGACGATCGCTTCGGTTTGGCCATCGGAGACCACGCTACAGCAGCAACCAGCGCCCGCCGAGCACGGCGGCGCCGAGCGCGACCCCACCAAACAGCACCACCCAGAACAAACCGGCCACCCGGGTGAGCCGCGCCAGCTGGTCGGCGTCGGAATCAGGCGCCTCGCGGCGACCGCGCTTGCGCTGCAGCTCCACCACCGGCCAGACCCCGCCGAGCAGCAGGAACCAGGTGAAGAAGTACGCGAATCCGGACTGCACCTGGGGATGCCCGAACCACGACACCAGGAAGATCACGCCCCCGGTGGCGAAGACGGCGATCACGCCGTACACGTTGCGGATCGCCACCAGCAGCAGCACCAGCAGCGCGATGCTCAGCCACAGCAGCAGGGTCACCCGGTCCAGGGCCAGTACGCCGGCGTACGCCGCGCCCAGCAACGGCGCCGCGGTGTAGCCGGCGAGGATCGTGAACACCATACCGGGGCCGGACGGCGGCCCCACCGAGACCGTGACCCCGGAGGTGTCCGAGTGCAGCCGGATGCCGCGCAGCCGCCGACCGGTGAGCAGCGCCACCACCGCGTGCCCGCCCTCGTGCACGATCGTGATCACGTTGCGGGCGACCCGCCACACCGGCCGGTACGCCACCGCCAGCAGTGCCACCACACCGGTCGTACCCACCATCCACAGTGGAGGGTTCGGCTGCGCCACGAACAGCAGCTCCAGCAGCTCCCCGAAGGTGCGTAGCTCCACAAGCGCCCCCGTGTGAGTCGACGAGACCGGGCCTGGCACAACCTATCGGAGTGGCGCCACGCGGCGGGGGAGGCCCACGGCACGCCGAGAGGCCCGGCCGTCTGGCCGGACCTCTCTGACGGACTCGGGTTCAGACCGGGTAGTGCAGGTACGGCTGCCGCCGCGCCTTGAACGCCGCCAACTCGCCGGACCAGGCGCTGACCACGTCGTCGACGGTGGCGCCGGCGTCGATCATCGTACGGAGCCGTGGTGAGCCGCTCAGCTTGTCGATCCAGAACGGCCGCTGCGGGTCCCAGGAGTCCTGCCGCCACTGGAACTGCGGGTAGCGTTTCGCCTCCACCAGCATCGCCACCGCTGTCCGGATCGGGTCGTACGCCGGGCGGTCGACCACCTTCACCTCGACACCGACGCACAACTTCCCGGTGTGCTTGGAGAAGCTGGGCGTGAAGTACGCCTCCCGGAACCGCACCGCCTCCATGCCGTACGCGTTGACCCGGTCGCTCCACAGGTAGTTCAGGATCGGGTCGGGCGCGCCGACGAACTCGAACGGCTGGGTGGTGCCGCGTCCCTCGGAGATGTTCGCGACGCCCTCGAACATGGCGGTGCCGGGGTATACCAGGGCGGTGGCCGGCGTCGGCATGTTCGGGCTCGGCTGCACCCACGGCAGGTGGGTGTCGTCGTAGAACACACCGCGGCGCCAACCCTGCGCCCAGATCACCTCCAGCTCGACCGCGCCGCCCTCGTGGGCCAGGAACTCGCCGTTGAAGAACTGCGCGAGCTCGCCGACCGACATCCCGTGCTGCTGCACGATCTCTCGTACGCCGACCCCCGATGTGTACGCCGGCGTCATCATCGGCCCGTACGCGTGGCCGCCGATCGGATTCGGACGGTCCAGTACGACGTACCGCAGCCCGAGCTGGGCAGCGGCGATCATCGACCGGTACATCGTCCAGATGTACGTGTAGAACCGCGAGCCGACGTCCTGGATGTCGAACACCACGGTCTGTACGCCAGCCTTCGTGAACATGCTGGCGAACTTCGCCTCGTTGGCGCCGAACGCGTCGTAGATGGTCAGCCCGGTACGCGGATCGATCCCGGTGCCTTCGCTGCCACCGGCCTGTGCGGAGCCGCGGAAGCCGTGCTCCGGGCCGAACACCGCCACGATGTCCACCCGGTCGTCGGCGTGCATCAGATCCACGCCGTGTACGTAGTCGCGGTTGACGCCGGTCGGGTTGGAGATCACGCCGACCCGCTGCCCGGCCAGCGCCGCCCAGCCCGAGGCTTCCAGCGCCTCCAGCCCGCTGACGACCGGCGGCCGCGGCGTCGCGACTGCGCTTGCCACGCCGCCCGTGGCGGCTGCGTTTGCCACGCCGCTGGTGGCGGCCACCCCAGCCGCCGCCGCGGCGCCGGTGAGCAGTGCCCGTCTGCGCATCGTCCTCACCAGCTCACGCCGTGGCCGAACGGGTACAGCGCGGTGTCGGGATCGCCCGCCACCGGGATCGTCACCGGGAGCTTGCCGACGGGGGAGACCTCGCCGTACAGGATCCGGGCCAGCGCTTCCATCAGCGGCGCGTTGTACGCGTACGTCACCAGGTACGTCTGCGCGGCGGTGAAGTACGCGATGTCGTACGGGTCCCTAGCCGCCACCACGACCACCGGGCGGCCGGTGGCGACCAGCTCCTTGACCAGCTTCTGCTGCTTGCCGGCGGGGTCGGTCGCCGCGGTGTCCCAGGCCTTGAACGTGAACACCACGGTCAGGTCGTGGGTCTGGGTGGCGGCCACCGCGTCGGCGATCTGGGTGTCGGTGGGCCGGGTGCCGTACGGCTTGCGAGTCACGGTCGCGCCGCGCTGGGTGAGCGCCGCGCCGAACACCGCGGTGGAGTCGAATGTCGAGTTGTGGTAGCCGGTGACCAGCACCGACCGGTTCGCCGTCGACAGCGGCAGCAACCCGGCGTCGTTCTTCACAGCGGTGATGCCGCGCTCGGCGACCGTCTTCGCCGCCGCCACGTGCGCCGGTATGCCGACCTTGTCACCGATCTTGCCCGGGTCCACGTACGGGTCGGCGACCAGGTCGCGGTCCAACTTGAGGGTCAGCACGCGGCGTACCGACTGGTCGATCCGGTCTTCGGAGATCTCGCCGTCGCGTACGGCCTTGAGCACCGACTGGTACGCCACGTCCATCAGCGGCGGCATCAGCAGCATGTCGGCGCCGGCCTTGAGCGCCAGGACGGGCACCCGGTCGTCGCCGTACTTCTGGCGTACGCCGGCCATGTTGAGCGCGTCGGTGACGACCACGCCGGTGAAGCCGAGCCGCTCGCGCAGGATGCCGGTCATGATCGGCTTCGACAGCGTCGCCGGGTCCTGGGCCGGGTCCAGCGAAGGCACCAGGATATGCGCCGTCATGATCATGTCGGTGCCGGCCCGGATCGCGGCCCGGAACGGCGGCGCGTCGATCTGCTCCCACTCGGTGGCGGTGTGGTCGATGATCGGGATCCCGGTGTGGCTGTCGGTGTCGGTGTCGCCGTGGCCCGGGAAGTGCTTCACGGTCGCGATGGTGCCGGAGCCGCGCTGGAAGCCCTGCACCTGCGCCGCGGTGAGCCGGGCGGCCAGCGCCGGGTCGCTGCTGAAGGACCGTACGCCGATCACCGGGTTGAGTGCGTTGACGTTGACGTCGGCGACCGGGGCGTAGTTCTGGTTGATGCCGAGCGCCCGCAGCTCCGTGCCGGTGACCTGGGCGGCGCGGTAGGCGTACGAGGCTTCCCGGCCGGCGCCCAGCGGCATCGCGCCTGGGAACATGGTGATCGGTGGCTGCAGCCGCAGGATGACGCCGTGCTCCTGGTCGATCGCGATCAGCAGCGGCGTGGCGGCCTTGCTGGGCCGCTCCATCGACGCCTTCTGTACGCCGTTCGACAGGCCGGCGACCTGCTGCGGGCCCTGCAGGTTGTTGGACCAGGTGAAGTAGATCAGCCCGCCGGGGGCGTACTTCTCGATCACCTGGTTCGCGGTGTCGACGCCGTAGTTGGCGCGGTTGGTGGCCATGTCGGCGGCGGTCGGTTCGGTGGCGTGGTGGCCGTACGCCACCATCACGAACAGCTGGCCGACCTTCTCCTCGAGGGTCATCCGGCTCAGCGTCCGCTGCACCCAACCGGACTGGTCGGTGCCCGCGTACGCGGTGCCGGCAGCGCCCGCGGCGGCGATGCCCGCGGTGGCGGCGCCGGCCGCGGCGAGGAGCTGCCGTCGGCTGGGGGTGTATGGGGTGTCGGGGCGCATCGTGCACCTCCGGAGCTATGGGGGCGGATTTCGAGTACCTGCGGAAATTACCTTCGGCCGCGACCAGGGGTCAAGAAGAAGACTTCCACAACTGCCTCCACAACCCTCGCGTATCCCACCCAACACCCCACCCGGCTCCGACTTGGTCGCCGACCGTTGTCCCGGCTGCCGGCGGCGGGCTAGGGCTGGCGAGAGTGCCAGGCGGTGAGCAGGGCGGTCTCCTCGGCCTCGGTGAGGCCGGCGGAGATCGGGTGGGCGCGGCCGTCGGCCTGTTCCCAGGCGAGGGTGTCGCGGGCGGTCTCGGCGAGGTCGCGGCAGCGCAGGCCGGCGGCGTACGCGGGGCTGGCGTCGCGGGTCATGAAGCCGGCGTACTCCGGCAGCGGCAGCCACATCGGCAGCGAACGCGGGCCCATCCACGGCTCCACCTGCTGCTCTGTGAGGAACTCCTGGTCCACCCAGGTCAGCTCGGGCGTGACCCCGACCCCGGCCGCCACCCGCTCCAGGAACTCCCCGAACGGCGTCGGTGGGCCGATCGCGTCGAAGATCCCGGTCAGCTTGCCGCCGGCCGCCTCCAGCAGCCACTCCGCCAGATCCCGTACGTCGATCACCTGCACCAGGTCCTGCGGCGTGCCCGGCGCCAGCACCTCGCCGCCCCGGGCCAACCGCAGCGCCCAGTACGCGAACCGGTCGGACCGGTCGTACGGCCCACCGATCAGCCCCGCCCTCACCACGAACCCGTCGCCGCCCCGGAACTCGGCCACCAGGTTTTCGCAGGTCACCTTGAGGCTGCCGTACAGCTCGGGGTCGGACTCGTCGGCGTCGGGGCCGGCCGGCTCGTGCAGCACCGAGGTGCCGGCGCGCTGCCCAGGGGTGGCGTCGTCGGCGTACACGCTGCAGGTCGAGACGAACGTCCAGTGCGCCGCGCGGTCCGACAGCGCGGCGAGCGCGCGGCGTACCTGACTGGGGCGGCGCGCCACGTCCACCACGGCGTCGAACCGTTCGCCGTCCAGCGCCGCGAACCCGTCCGGGTCGTCACGGTCCAGCGGCACGTGGCGTACGCCCTCGGGGAGGGTGCCGGATGTACCGCGGCAGGCGCAGGTCACGTCGTACCCCCGCTGCTGAGCCAGTTGGGCAACGGTGCGGGACAGGAACACGGAGCCGCCGAGCACAAGGATTCGCATGGCTCGATCTTCGCGTCGACCCGGTGCCTGAGACCAGAGCTGTTCGCCGGCAGCGGATTCGCTCAGGGCGCAAACCTCCTCGGAGTGACATGGACGTTCGCGATTCCGCTCGGCCGTTGCGGCAATCACTAGGCTGTACGCCGTGAACGATCTTCTCGTCTGGATCGACTGTGAGATGACCGGCCTGGATCTGCGGCAGGACGCGCTCATCGAAGTCGCCGCGCTGGTCACCGACCCGGATCTGAACGTGCTCGGCGAGGGGGTCGACGTCGTCATCCACACCTCCGACGAGGCGCTCGCGTCGATGAACGAGGTGGTACGCCAGATGCACGACCACTCCGGCCTGACCACCGCGGTACGCCAGTCCACCGTGTCCGTCGCCGACGCAGAACAGCTGGTGCTCGACTACGTACGGCAGCACGTGCCCGATCCGCGTACCGCGCCGCTGTGCGGCAACTCGATCGCCACCGACCGGGGATTCATCGCCCGCGACATGCCGACCCTGGACGCGCACCTGCACTACCGGATGATCGACGTGTCGTCGGTCAAGGAGCTGTGCCGCCGGTGGTTCCCGCGTACCTATTACGGGCAGCCCGCGAAAGGGCTGGCGCACCGGGCGCTCGCCGACATCAACGAGAGCATCCGGGAGCTCGAGTACTACCGGCGCACCATCTTCGTACCCCCGCCCGGATTGGACGTGGAGTCATCCAAGGCGGTCGCCGCCCAGCTGATGCCGCCCGAGCCGGGTGCGGCCGCGGCGCCCGGCCCGGTGCCTCAGGCGCCTGACGTGCCGGGGCCGCCCACCGGCGCTGATCAGGGCGGATAACCCTGTCGCGCCCCACCCCGCGGCTGTGGCTATCATTGAGCGTCGCCTGTGGCAGTGCGTCCTGGCGACATGGTGGTTGTAGCTCAGTTGGCAGAGCACCTGGTTGTGGTCCAGGGGGTCGGGGGTTCAAGTCCCCTCAGCCACCCGATTGTGATCTCTCAGGAGATCGGCGACAGGTGAACCCCTATTGCGGGGGTTCACCTGTTTTGTTTTGGGCTGGTAGTGGCGTAGCGGCCCGCGCGTCCAGATTTATCCAGACCGGAGGTTTGGGGCTTCCCGAGGAAGCCTCCATACGGAATCATGCTTGTTTGTGCGTGAAGTCACGCGACATCGATCATCTCCAGTCAGGCTAGCCGTGGATCTGCCAGACCAAAGGGGTCGCTATGCGTCGAGTCCGTCGGATGTCTGTGAGAGCCCTGGGTCTCGTCGTCGGCGGGGCGTTGCTGGGCGGCGTGTTGCTGACTGTGACGCAGCCGGTCAGCGCCGCCACCAACCCGAAACCGCTGACCGTGCCGGCGTTGCGGGAGTGGACCGGAGGCACCGGCTCGTACGCGTTCTCCAGCGCGACGCGGATCGTACGCAGCACGGCCGACGCGACCGCGCTGGCGACCACCAGCCAGACCTTCGCCGATGACCTGAAGGCGTTGACGGGCTACCCGATCACGCAGGTCACCGGCTCGGCCGCCGATCTCCGGGCGGGCGACATCTTCCTGTCGCTCGGCTCGGCGGACACCGCGCTCGGCACCGAGGGGTACGCGCTGTCGGTCACCGACCGGATCACGATCGCCGCCCGGGACGACCGGGGCGCCTTCTACGGCACCCGTACGGTTCTGCAGCTGCTCAAGCAGGGCTTCTCGGTGCCGCAGGGCACGGCGCGGGACTGGCCGCTGAAGCCGGAACGCGGGCTGATGGTCGACAACGGCCGCAAATACTTCACGCCGACGTGGCTGCGCAATCACGTCAAGGAGCTGGCGTACCTGAAGTTGAACTACCTCCACCTGCACCTGTCGGACAATCTCGGGTTCCGGATCGAGAGCACCACGCATCCCGAGTACGTCGCGGCGCAGCACCTCACGAAGCGGGAAGTCACCGATCTGATCGCGCTCGCCGCGAAATACAAGATCACGGTGGTGCCGGAATTCGACGCGCCGGGCCACATGGATCCGATCCTCGCCGCGCATCCGGAGCTGAAGCTGGTCAGCCGTACCGGGGTGGCGCACAAGAGTTTCATCGACCTGTCGAAGGACGCGGCGTACACCCTGATCAAAGATATTTACGACGAGTACCTGCCGCTGTTCCCGGCGAAGTACTTCCACATCGGCGCCGACGAGTACGTCGGGTTCGGCGGCACCAGCTACGCCGACTACCCGCAGCTGCTCGACTACGCCCGCGCCCACTACGGACCGAACGCCACCGCCAAGGACACCTACTACGGTTTCATCAACTGGGCCAATGCCATCGTCCGTGCCGCGGGCAAGACCACCCGGATGTGGAACGACGGGATCAAGTCCGGCGACGGCACCATCAATCCGGCGTCGAACATCGTGGTCGAGTTCTGGTACAACTACGGGCTCTCGCCACAGTCCCTTGTGGACCGTGGCCACCCGATCTCCGACGAGAGCTGGACGCCCACGTACTACGTCCTCGGCGGTTCGAAACCCAACACCACGTGGGGGTACGAGACCTGGCATCCCGACCTGTTCCAGGGCAGCCAGACGATCACCGACGCGTCGAAGCCGAAGAACCTCGGCTCGAAGATCCACGTCTGGTGCGACAACCCGGGCGCCGAGACCGAGGACCAGGTGGCCGCCGGGATCAAGGATCCGCTGCGGATGCTGGCGCAACAGGTGTGGGGCTCGCCGAAGCTGGTGAGCACGTGGTCGTCGTTCCAGTCGGTGATCATCGCGGTGGGGCGTAACCCGGCGTGGCCGGTGACGGCGCAACCGGGCAACCTCGCGTTCGGCCGGCCGGTCACCGTCTCCAGCACCGAGACCCCGAACTTCCCCGGCGCCAACGCGGTCGACGGCGACTACGCCACCCGGTGGTCGAGCGGGTACACCGACAACCAGTGGATCACCGTGGATCTCGGCGCCACGAAGCAGATCGGCCGGGTGAAGCTGAGCTGGGAGGCCGCGTACGGGAAGGGGTACAAGCTCCAAACCTCGCCCGACGGTACGACCTGGACCGACATCTACGCGACGACGACCGGTGACGGCGGCACCGACGAGCTGACCGGCCTCTCCGGCTCCGGCCGGTACGTACGGATGCTCGGCACCGCCCGCGCCACCACGTACGGCTACTCCCTGTACGAGTTCGAGGTGTATTCACCGAGCCCGGTCGTCTCCGGCGGCACCTACCAGATCACCGCCGGCGGCAAGGCGATCGACGTACCCGGCTCCTCGACCACGGCCGGCACCCAACTGATCGTGTGGGCGCCGCACACGGGGTCGAACCAGAAGTTTGTGTTCACGGCGAACAGCGACGGCACGTACACCATCAAGAATCTCGGCAACGGACTCTGCCTGGACGTCAACGGCGGCTCGTCGGCGGCCGGCGCGGCGATCATCCAGTGGAGCTGCACCGGCAACGCCAACCAGCGATGGTCGCTGGTCGCAGCCAGCAGCGGCGGGTACGCGCTGGTCTCCGCGTCCAGCGGGCTGGCGATCACCGCCGCCGGCGCTACCGACGGCGCGAAGCTCACCCAGCAGACCAACACCGGCACGACCATGCAGCGCTGGACCTTCACCAAGGTCTGACGCCAACAGGACTGCGGGGGGCCTGTCGCACCAACCGACTCGTTCAGCGCCCGAGTGTGTCCGCGAGCGCTGACAGGACGAGCGCGACCGCGTCCGGTCGGGCGTTGGGGCCCATGAGGCCGATTCGCCAGATCGACGCGGCGTACTCGCCGGCGCCGGCGCCGATCTCGATGTCGTACCGCTCCCGCAGCTTGTGGCGTACCGCGGTGGAGTCGATGCCGTCGGGAACTTTGACGGTGGTGAGGTTCGGCAGGCGGAAGCCCTTCTCGGCGAACAGCTCCAGGCCGAGCGCCTCCAGGCCGTCCTGTAGGGCCTGCCCGGCCGAGGCGTGTCGGGCCAGGACGTTGTCCAGGCCCTCCGCGAGGATCCGGCCGAGCCCGGCGTGCAAGGAGCTGATCATGGCGACGGGTGCGGTGTGGTGGTAGGTCCGCCCGCTCGTCGCCTTCGCGCTGGCTTCGCCGGCGTACCCGCCGAGCAGGCCGAGGTCGAGATACCACGACTGCGGCCGCGCGACGCGCCGGGCGAAGCCGCGGTCGCTGATCGTGAACGGCGCCAGGCCCGGTGGCACTCCCAGGCACTTCTGGGTGCCGGCGTACGCGATGTCGATGCCCCAGCCGTCGGTACGCAGTTCGATGCCTCCGACGGAGGTCACGGCGTCGACGAGCAGCAGCGCGTCACCGGCGGCGTGCACCGCCTCGCCGAGCGCGGCGATGTCCGAGCGGACGCCGGTTGACGTTTCGGCGTGCACGGCGGCGACGATCGCCGGAGCGGCGTGCGCGGCCAGCACCCGCTCGGGATCGACGGGGGTGCCCCACCTGTGCGGTACGGGCACGACCTCGGCGCCGCATCGTGCCGCGACCTCGCACATGCGCTGACCGAACAGCCCGTTGACCGCCACCACAACGACATCGCCGGGGTGCACGGTGTTCACGAACGCCGCCTCCATCCCGGCGGACCCGGTGGCGGACAGCGGGAGCGTACGCGCGTTGCGAGTGCCGAAGACCGTACGCAACCGGTCGCAGGTCTCGTCCATGACGGTGAGGAACGCCGGGTCGAGGTGCCCCAGCAACGGCCGGGCCAGGCTCTCGGTCGCCTCGGGGTACGGGTTGGTGGGGCCGGGACCGAACAGGTGGCGTCGGGGAATGGGCGTCATCAGCTTCTCCTGTGTCTCGGCTCGAGAATGGCGCCGGGGTTGAGGATGCCGTCGGGGTCGAGTGCGTCCTTGACGCGACGCGTCAGCGCGATCACGTCGGCGCCGAGCTGGTCAGGGAGTGCGGCCCGCTTGGCGCGTCCGACGCCGTGCTCGCCGGTGATCGTGCCGCCGAGCTCGATGGCGACCGCCATCACCTCGTCGAAGGCTTTCCGGGCGCGCGCCACCGATGCCGGGTCTGCGGCGTCGTACACCACGACGGGGTGGGTGTTGCCGTCACCGGCGTGGGCGACCACGGCGATCTCCAGGGTGTGCCGGCTGGCGATCGCGGCAACCCCGTCCACCAGGTCGGGCAGCAGCGGCACCGGGACCCCGACGTCCTCGAACAGGACGCTGCCGCGGTTTTCGAGCGCGTGGAAGGCGTTGCGCCGTGCCGCGACGAACTGCTCGGACTCGCCGGGATCGGTGGTGGTGTAGACCTCCTGGGCGCCCGCCTGCTCGCAGCACTCGCGCATGATCTCGACCTCCAGACCGCGGGAGCCGCCGGGCGCGTCGGACTGCGCGATCATCAGCGCCCAGGTTGCGCGGTCCAGGCCGTGGGAGCGCCAGTCCTCGACCGCGTTGATCGTCGCGTTGTCCATCAGCTCCAGCATCGAGGGCCGTACCCGGCTGCGGATCGCCACCACGGCGCGGCAGGCCGCGGTCATCGTGGGGAAGCTGCTGACCAAGGTGGCTCGCGCGGTCTGCGCGGGGATCAGCCGCAGGATCGCGCGGGTGATCACGCCGAGCGTGCCCTCGCTGCCGACGAACAGCTTCAGCAACGACAATCCAGCGACGTCCTTGATCCGTTTGCCGCCCAGGGTGACCAGCGTGCCGTCGGCCAGTACGACATCCATCCCCAGCACGTAGTCGGTTGTCACGCCGTACTTCACGCAGCACAGGCCGCCGGCGTTGGTTGCCAGGTTGCCGCCGATCGAGCAGATCTCGTACGACGAGGGATCCGGCGGATACCACAGCCCGTGCTCGGCCGCCGCCTTCTTCACCTCGACATTGAGCGCGCCGGGCTCGACAACCGCCACCTGACTGGCCGGGTCGATCTCGACCGTACGCATCCTCGCCAGCGAGATGGTGATCCCGCCGTCCACCGCCGAAGAACCGCCCGACAGCCCGGTGCCGGCGCCCCGAGGCACGACCGGTACGCGATGAGCGGCGGCCCACCGCACGGCCTGCTGGACCTGCGCGGCGGACTCGGGCCGCACCACCGCGACCGGCAGGCCGGCCGAGCCGTCCCGCGCGAAGTCTTCGCGGTACTTGTCCATCTCGACCGTGCCGGTAACCACGACGCCGTCGGGCAGGGCAGCGGTCAGCTCGGCAAGGACCTCTGGCCTCATAGCCCCACTCTGCCACCCAGGCAGCGGGAGCTGGCCGGGCCCGGGCCGCACCGGCCCAGCAAAACCGGCGGACCCGTCCTAGGGCATCGGTGTCTGTGCATTCCCGGTGTTCCTGGACGTTTTGATCTCCACCTGTACGCCGGGAGCCCGCGGGCGTAGCGTGCCGGTAGCACAGCCAGCAACCTCATCCCACCAAGTTCTCATCACCGGACACCGAGGTCCGCCGAAATGATGAGGAGTTTCGGGGGCGTGCCTCACCGTGGCGGCGGTTCATCAGCTAGCCGCTGGAGGTCCCCATGCAGAGAACACTGTTGGCAGCACCGCTCGCCGTCGCGCTCGCCGCCGCGCTCGGAGGTGCCGGCCCCACGTGGGCCCATCCCGACGATCAGCACGGAGGAGCCGGAGGCCATCTCCCGGGGTCGAGCGAGAACGTCGAGCTCGTCGGTCAACTGACGGTCAGCGGCGCCAGCGGCGCGGACAAACCGGGCCATATCGCGGACGTCGCCTCTCACCGCGACTTCGCCTACCTCGCCGCCCGGCGGCTCAACACCAGCCCGTGCGGCGTCGGTGGCTTCTACACCGTCGACATCTCCGATCCCGCGAACCCGACCGAGGTGAGCTTCACGGCGTTCCCGCTCGGGACGTACCCGGGCGAAGGTATGCACGTGATCGAGGTCAACACCCCGGCGTTCAAGGGCGACGTACTGGTCACCAACAACGAGAACTGCGGCGTGCCCGGAAGCCAGGGCGGCATCTCGCTGTACGACGTCACCGACCCGCACCACATCGCGGCGCTCGCGGTCGGGTTCGGAGACCGGACCCCGCTGACCGGGAACCGGGCACACACGTACCACAGTGCGTTCGGCTGGCAGGCGGGCAAACGCGCCTTCGTGATGGCCGCTGACAACGAGGAACAGGCCACCCTCGACGTCGAGATCATCGAGATCACCGATCCGCGGAACCCGGTGTTCCTCCGGGAGACCGGCTGGAACGACTGGCCGGCCGCGACCTCGTTCGGCCTCGGCGACACCGTGTTCAACCACGACTTCCAGGTCAAGAAGGTCAGTGGCCACTACCTCGGCCTGCTGTCGTACTGGGATCTGGGGTGGGTGATCCTGAATCTGGACGACCCCGCCAACCCGGTGTTCGTACGCGACTCGAGGCACCCGTCGCCGGACCCGCTGCTCGGCTTCGAGCCACCCGAGGGCAACTCCCACCAGGGCGAGTGGAGCCACGACAACGAGTTCATCATCGGCACGGACGAGGACTTCTCGCCCACCCGGCTGGACTTCCAGATCACGACCGGGCCGCACGCCGGTCGGTACGGTGCGGGCCAGTTCGGCTGGACCATACCGATCAGCCAACTGCCGAACGGTGAGTTCACCGGCAACACGGTCTGGGGCGGTACGGGCTGCGTGGAAGACACCGACGGCAACGGCGTCTCTGACCGGGACGAGGTGCCACCGAAGTCCGCGACCGGCGCCGAGATCGTGGTGTTCACCCGCGGCACCTGTTTCTTCTCGATCAAGGTCGAGTCCGGTCAGCTCGCCGGCTATGACAAGGCGATCGTGATCCAGAGCCACGCGGGGAGCCGCGGTGGCCAACTGGCCGACGGCTTCTTCTGCGGCGGCCAGGGTCACGCGTTCGACATCACCTCGTCGGCGATCTGCATCGGCCACCGAGCCGGCCACCTGCTGTTCGACGATGCCCCGAACTACACCGGGCCGGACGGGCAGGACATCCCGCTCGGCACGCTCGGCGCGTCGGTGCTCGCGAAGAGCGCGTTCGACGGTTGGGGCACCGTGCACCTGCTGAACGGCCGGACCCTGGCCGAGATCGACAACTACGCGGTTCCGGAAGGCATCGACCCGGCGTTCCAGACCGGGTTCGGCGTGCTGTCCGTCCACGAGGTCGCGATGGACAAGGCGGAGAACCTCGCCTACCTGTCGTACTACGACGCCGGGATGCGGGTGGTGCGCTTCGGCGCCGGCGGTATGGAAGAGGTCGGCCACTACATCCACGAAGACGGCAACGACTTCTGGGGTGTGCAGGCGCATCGGCTGCCGGCCGACCCGACCGAGACCACGTACATCCTCGGCAGTGACCGGGACAGCGGCCTGTGGATCTTCCGCTACACGGGCGACTGACCCGTACCAGTTCAGGCGTGGACCGGTAGCCGAGCGAGGAGTTCGGCCACCGGTCCCGCCACCACGTACCTCCGACCCCTGTGAGGTGAAGATCGTGAGAAGCACCCGTGCTGTCTTATCGGTCGCGGCGACCGTGCTCCTGGTAGGAGCGTGGTCGCCCGCGGCGTCGGCGGACCACAATGCCGACGAGCACAGTGGCAACGCCAAGCATCTGGCCAACATCCCCCGCTCCAGCGAGGTCGCGCTGGGCGGCCCGAGCTTCCAGTCCGACCTCGCCTTCACCGGCAAGTACGCGATCGCCGGCAACTACAACGGCTTCCGGGTCATCGACATCACCAACCCCGCGAACCCCACTGTGGTACGAGACGTGTGGTGTCCCGGTCCGCAGAATGACGTGTCGATCTGGGGCGATGCCCTGGTGCTGTCGGTCGATACGGTGCTGACCAGCTCCAGCTGCACCGCCGCCCGGGCGGTGCCGCAGACCCTGGAGACCGGTTGGGAAGGGCTGCGGGTGTTCAGCCTCGCCGAGGTGCTCGCCACCGCGCCTGACCCGGACGGCTTCACCCGCCTCGAGCCGGCTGCGGCTATCTACACGGCGTGCGGCTCGCACACCCACACCGGCGTACCGGACGGGAACCGGGTACTGATCTACGTCTCGTCGTACTCGCTGCGGTCCGGACCCGACTGCGGCCCGCACGACGACCCGTCCGACACGCACAACCCCGTACACATGAAGATCTCTATCGCAGAGGTGCTCCCGAATGATCCTGCCGGGTCGCACTTCGTGAAGACCTCGCCGATCGACATGCCGGTGTTCACGGACCTGGTGCCGTTCGGGTTCAACCCGCTCGGCGGCTGCCACGACATGCAGGCCTACCCGAGCAAGGGGCTGCTCGCTGCGGCGTGCGCCAGCGTCGGTCAGCTGTGGGACATCTCCGACCCGGAGAACCCACAGTCGCTCGATCCGCTGTGGCAGGTCGACGAGCCGGACGTGCAGTTCTACCACTCGGCCGCGTTCACCTGGGACGCCAACGTCGTGATCTTCGGCGACGAGGTGGTCTTCGAGAGCAACTGCAGCGGGCCACAAGGTCAGATCTGGTTCCACGGCAAGGGATCTGGCGACACCCTCGGGTCGTTCCAGATCCCGCGTGCGCAACCCGAGGAGCAGTACTGCTCGGCCCACATCTTCCACGTGCTGAAGACCAACCCAGGCGAGTACCGGCTGGTCTCCTCGTGGTACAGCGGTGGGGTCACCGTGGTCGACTTCACCGATCCGGCGCAGGCGACGGAGGTCGCGTACTACGACCCGGCACCGCCGCCCGGCGACAACGAGGGCCTGTGGTCGGCGTACGCGTACAACGGCTTCGTCTACAGCAACGGGCTGTTCCGCGGCTTCGACAGCTACTTCATCGCACCGGCGCGGGCCGGTGGCAAGAAGCTCACCACGTTCAACCCGCAGACCCAGTAGCGGATCTTCGGCGGTCCGGGGGACCCGTAACCCCGTCTCCCGGGCCGTCGACCATCACCCTCACTTACGTTCCGAGCGCGCGGGACAGCAGGATCCGGCGATTGTGCGCGGAGGTCTTCTCGAAGATCGACTTGAGGTGGTCCTGCACGGTGTGCTCGGACAGGAACATCCGGCGCGCGAGCTCTCGGGTGTCGGACCCCGCCATCAGGTGCATGAGCAGTTCGCTCTCCCGCGTGCTGAGCCCGAACGCCCTGGCGAACAACGTCGCCCGCTCGGTCTGCGAGGCCTCCTCGATGGTGACGGCGATGTTCGGCTCTCCGACCGGGTCCGCGTCGCCGATCCGCGCCGCACGCAGCATCACCCACAGGCCGTCCGCCAGGCACACGAGCCGATGGTGGGTTCTGGTCAACCACCTGACGGATCTCGGTGAGCAGCCGTGACCGCAGCGTCCTGGAATCGCCGCCCGACTCGCACATCCTTACCACGCGTGCCAGGGACCGCGCGATCGACGCCGTTGGCCTGGCCACGCTGGCGAGTCTATCGGGGCAAGACCCCAGGTTCCTGGGATAGGCGGCGCTCGCCCGGCTACCTAGCGTGAGGGACAGCAGCACCCCTCAAGCCCAGGGAGTCACCATGCCAACGCTCCACATCGAACACCCGATCGTCGACTTCGACGTCTGGACGGTCGCCTTTGAACGGTTCGCCGAGATGCGTACGCGTCACGGCGTACGCGGGCACCGCGTCCTTCGACCCGTCGACGATCCCCAGTACGTCGTCATCGACCTGGACTTCGAGACCACCCGCGCGGCGGAGAGCTTCCTGCGGTTCCTGCACCAGAACGTCTGGTCCTCCGCCGAGAACGCCCCCGCACTCGCGGGACGACCACAGACCAAGATCCTCGAGCTGGTCGAGGACACCGTCCGCGCACCCCTACGCCACTCCTGACAGGAGAGACCATGTCCCACAGACTCACCGCCACGGGCATCGTGGTCAGCGGTGCCGTGGCGGCGATGCTGCTCGGCCCGAACGGACCACTCGGCGACTTCTGGCGTCCCATCGCCATGGAGCCGGCACCGGCCGGAGCCCAACTGGCCGGCCTCATCGGATCTCGGCTGGTCGAGGCGATCGGATTCGGCGCGGCCCTCGCCATCCTCGCCGTCGGCCGGCGCCTGTTCGTCAAGCTCACCCGGACACCCGGCACCGCCACCACCGCGCAGCTGGCGGCTGCCTGGCTGATCGGCTCGTGGTGGCCACACTCCGCGCTGCACATGCACTTCGGCCTCAGGGCCGACGCACTTGCCGGCCTCGAACTGGTCTTCCACGCCGGCTCGATCGTCGCCTTCGCGCTGCTCCTGTGGGCACTGATGCCGGTCCAGCCTCGTGCCGTACCAGAGCCTTGAACCGGCGGTACGGGTTTGGCGCGCTACGGGCGCGACGGGAACACGCCTTGCAACGCGATGACGAAGTTCAGCGCCAAGTACGGCGACAGGTTGTTGTGTGGCACTCCGCCCCCGGTCGTCGCGATCGCCTGGGGAGACATGGCTACGGTCGAGGGCGTGCCGTACGGTCGCTCCGCCGTGGCGGCCCAGTTCTTGTTCTCGGGGCTGTTCTGCACCGGAAGGCCGGCACCGGTACGGGCCAGCGCGGCGTGGTCGTGGGCGGGCAGTTCGCTCTCTGTTAGCGTCACGGCGCTGCTGCCACCGTTCTCGCCGACGCCACGCAAGGTCAGGCCCGGCCCCTGGCCCTGGTGCATCGGCGCCCGGCCCTGCAGGTTGGGCAGCGCGAACGTGGTCTTGCCGTCCCCGCCGTACTGGGTGCCGAGCAGCGCGAACAGTGCGGTGTTCTGCGAGATCGGCAGCACCTGCCCGTTGCAGAACGCGAAGCCCCTGGGCGCGAAGTTGCAGCCCATCATGAAGATCTCGGCGACGAACGGGTCCGACATGTCAGGTTCCTAGTCTCGGGAAGGGAAGACGCCCACCAGCGCGATGCAGACGTTGAGGACGAGGTACGGCGTCATGTTGTCGTGCGGCTGGCCGCCACCGACGGTTGCGATGTTGTTGGGCGCCATGGTGGTGTTCGGGGCCGCGGCGTACAGCTGGGAGGGGGCGCCAGCCCACGCGTTGCCGACCGGGGAGGTGGCCGTACCGAGCTCGCTGCGGCCGTTGGCGGCGTGAGCGTGTGCCGGCAGCTCGTTCACGGTGACCGTGTGCGTCTCCTCGCCGGCGCGCTGCCCCTGGCTGGTCCCCGCGCCGTGGTGCACGGGAATCCGGCTACGGAGGTCGGGCAACGCGAACGTGGTCTGGCCGTTGCCGCCGTACATGGTGCCGATCAGCGCGAACAGCGCCTGGTTCTGATTGATCGGCAGCAGCTGGCCGTTGCACTGGGCCCAGCCGCGGGGCGCGAAGTCGAAGGCGAAGATCTTGATCTGGGAAAGGAAAGGATCGGACATCGCAGCCTCGCGGTCAGTTCGGGAACGGGAAGATGCCGAACAGCGCAATACAGAACGTCATCACGAGGAACGGCATCATGTTGTCGTGCGGCTGGCTACCGCCGGCCGGCGCCAGCGTGCTGCCCTCCATCGGGCTGAGCGGCGCCCCCGGGTTGGCGTACGCGTGGGCCGTGGCCGACGCCGCCCAGACCCCGTTGCCGGGTGCCGACTGGTTGCCGGCCTCGTTGCTGCAGCGGGCCAGGTGGGTGTGCGCCGGGATCTGGTTGACCGTCAGAGTGACGCTCTCGGTGCCGGCCATCTCGCCGATGATCCGGTTCGACAAGCCCGGGCCGGTGCCCTGGTGCATCGGCAGCCGGCTCTGCAGGTTCGGCAGTGCGAAGTTCTGCTCGCCGTCGCCGCCGTACGTGGTGCCGATGAGCTGGAACAGCGCGTCGTTCTCCGCGATCGGCATCAGCTGGCCGTTGCACAGCGCCCAGCCGCTCGGCGCGAAGTTGCCCGCGAAGATCATGATCTCCCCGAGGTACGGCTCCGACGACGCGAGCGCCGCACCCGCGAACGGTGAGGTCAGCGGCAGCAGACCGCCGGCGGTGAGGGCGATCCCGGTACGCAGGACGTCTCGCCGGGTGAACTCCATCACTGCCCCCTTCGGATCAGGCGGTGGAACGCGGCCTCGTACACGATCTCGTCGCCGTCCCGGCCGACCGGGACCAGGAACAGGTCGAAGTCACCCAGCTCAGGGTGGGCGAGCGGATGCGTGCCCTGGCCGATGAACTCGGTCGCCGGCCCCCGGAAGTACAGCGCGAACAGCTCCATGCCGGACGGCGGTGCGTCGGGCTCGGCCACGTCGGCGAGCACCAGGCTCGTCGGCGGCTGGTGCCGTACCGCGAACAAGGTCTGCAGTTGCGCCTTGAAAGTGGCGGCGTGCATGTCGGCGAGGCTCATCCGGTGCCCTACCATCACAGGTCCGTCCGGGTCTCGGCGGACGTCCGGTCCGCGGTGTCGAGCACACCGGGCGCCACGTAGTTGTAGAAGAACCAGTCCATGCCCGACCCTCCGGGCAGCAGGTCGGCGGAGGTGTCGTCGAAGACCGTCTGCCCGGGGCCGGGACCCTTCAGGTACGACGTCCCGTTCAGCCCGCCCGCGATCGACCCGTCCAGGTGGCCCACCCGCGTGGCGTAGTCGGCGTCGGTCCGGGTCCATTCCGCGCGCAGTCCGCACGAATCCGCCAGGCCGGCCGTGTCGTACGACGTCGTACCGGCGATCAGGATGTCGTCGCCGTTGCCGCCGTTGAGCTTGTCCGCGCCGGCGCCACCGATCAGGATGTCGCGGCCGTTGCGGGTGGTGACCTGGTCGGCACCGTCACCGGCGACGACGAGTGCGGTGCCGTTGCCGGCGTCGACGGTGTCGTTGCCGTCACCGGCGAACACGACGACCGCCCGGCTGATCTTCTTGTGCACGGTGACGGTGTCGTTGCCGTCCAGGCCGTGGATGACCAGTCCTTCGCCGGGCGAGAAGGTGCCGACCACGGTGCCGTTGATCGTGATCTTCACCATGCCGCCGGATGCCGGGGTCACGAGCACCTGGTCGCCGCCGGTGGTGCCGCTGACCCTGAGCAGCGAACCGCCGCCGCACGGGTTGTCGATGGTCCCCACGCCGAAGACGCTGACCTCGTACGTCGCAGGCGTCGACACGCCGCCGTCCTTGTCGGTCGCGGTCGCGCTCACGGTGTAGCTGCCGGCGGCGGCGTACGTGTGGCCGAGGGATGTGGGGCTGGGGCCGGTCACGGTCTGGGTCGGCGACCCGTCGCCCCAGTTGACGACGTACGTGAACGAGGCGGCCTGGTCAGCCGGAGCCGGGTCGGTGGCGGTGAAGCTGAGACTGAACGGGTCTCCCGCCCCGACCGTGGTGGGTCCGCTGATCCCCAACGCCGGATCCACGTTGACGACGTCGACCGTGGTGGTGGCGGTGGTGGACTCGCCGTGACTGTCGGTCGCCTCGATTCCGACGGTACGCGAGGCCGGCCCGTCGATCGCGGACGCGTCGAACGTCGGCGTCGCGCCGGCGGTCTCGTAGCTGCCGTTGTTGTCGAGGTCCCAGGCGATCGTGACCGGGTCACCGTCCGGGTCCGACGTGCCGCTCGCGTCGAGCAGCACCGTTCCGCCCTCGCCGACCAGGTACGGGCCGGTGTGGGAGATCGCGGGCGGCCGGTTCTGCGGCACCACGGTCACGTCGAACGTGTCCGAGTCGCTGCCGACGCTGTTGGTCGCCGTGCAGGTCACGGTGGTGGTACCCAACGGGAACGTGTGGGGCGAGGTGATGACCAGCGGGCCGGGGATGGTGCACTCGATCGTCGGCGCCGGTACGCCGGTGGCGCTCGTCGTCCAGGACACCGACGCCGTACCGCCGCCGGGGGTGTCCTCGGTGACCGTGATGTCGGCCGGAACGGTGATCGCCGGCCCGGTCTGTACGGTCACCGTGAAGGTCTTCGTCTCGGGCGGGTTGACGCCGTTGTCCGCCGTGCAGCTGACCGTGGTCTCGCCTTCGGCGAAGGTGCGGGTGATCGTCACCGAGTCGTTGCCGCTGCCGATCTCGGTGGCGCCGATCTTGCAGACGATGCCGACCGGGCTCGGGTAGCCGAGCGCGCTCGCGGTGAAGGTCACCGACGCCGTGCCGCCGCCGGGGGTGTCCTCGGTGACCGTGATCGGCGCCGGCACGCTCAGCGTCGGCGACGTCTGTACGGTCACGGTGAACGACTTGGTGTCACTGCCTGCCGCGCTCGACGCCGTGCAGTCCACTGTGGTCGGGCCCTCGGTGAAGGTGTGCGGCGACGTGATCGTGGTCGCGCCGATCTTGCAGGTGATCGTCGGCACCGGGTATCCGGTGGCGCTGGTGGTCCAGCTGACCGATGCCTGGTGCGAGTGGACCGCGTCCTCGGTGACCGTGATGTCGGCCGGGACGGTGATCACCGGCGGCTCGTACACGTCGACCAGCGCGGTCGCCTTGGCGCTGTCGACGGTCGCGTCGGCGTGCCCGGGGCCGCCGACGGCGCCCGCGGTGAAGGTCGCGGTGGCGGTCCCGGTCGGGCCGATCACGGTGTCGGCACCGGACAGCGTGCCGAACACGGCGGCGTCGAAGACGATCGGCAGACCGATCAGTACGTCCAGGTCGGACACCGGGATCGGCGTACCGGCGGAGTTCTTCAACACGCTCGCGGTCAGCGTGGTCGCATTGGGTTGGCCGGCGGGAGGCGGCGTGGCGTAGATGATGTTGGGGGAGGCGGTGTGCGTCAACACCAGGCGCGGATTGACCGAGCCGCCGCCCGCCACGGTGTCGCACGCGGCCGTACCGAGGGTGGGGTCCTGGTTGCAGCCCCACCAGTTGTTGTCGGCGACGAGCGTGCCGCCGGTCTTGCGCAGGCCCCGGTCGGTGACCACCGCCGCCTGGTTGCGCCAGAACCGGTTGAAGTGCGCGGTGAACGTACCGCCGGACTGGTAGACACCGCCGCCCTGGCCGATCGCGCGGTTGGCCAGGATCTGGTTCTTCGTGACGTTGGACGTACCGGAGAGGAAGGCGATACCGCCGCCGTTGCGGGCGGTGTTGCTGAGCGCTCCGACGAAAACGCCACCACCGATCGTCGAGCCGGTCAGGGTCAGCAGGCCCTTGAAGTGCAGGATGCCGCCGCCGTCCCCGACGCCGTCGTTGGTCGCCACGCCGGCACCGGTGACGACACCGTCGGCCGCGTTGGACTGGATGGTCACGTTCGTGTACGTCGACGCCGCCCCCGCGATCACCGACGTGTCGGGGTTGTCGAAGCTGCCGCCGCCGTCGTCCCCGGCCTTGTTGCCGATCACCGAGCCGCCGGTCATCGAGAACGCCTTGTTGGCCTGGTAGAGGCCGCCACCGTCGATCTCGGCCTGGTTGCCGTTGACGCTCACGTTGCTGAAAGTCGCCGAGCCGCGGGCCCCCACGTTGAGGCCGCCGCCGTTGCCACCCTGCGGGCCGGAGCTCTCGACGTCGAACAGCGCGGAGTTACCGGTGATCGTGCTGTTGGTCAGCGTCAACGTGTCGTTGTCCCGGGGCAGCCAGATCGCGCCGCCGCCGTCGCCGGCCTGGGCGGTGTTGCCGCTCAGGGTCAGCCCGCTCGCGTCGAGCGTGGCGAAGCGCGCGAACACGCCGCCGCCGTTCCACTCGGCCGTGTTGTTGGCGACCGTCACGTTGGTGAGGCTCAGCGTGTGGTCGTTCAGGCCGCCTCCGGGTACGTCGTACCCGTCGTAGCGGATGGCGGCGCCGTCGGCGAAGTTCTGCCCCGAGTTGCCGGTCGGGTCGTTGTCGTACACCTCGTCGACGTACCCGTTCTGCAGCGTCATGCCGCTCAGCGAGACGTTGATCGTGTTGCCCGGCGGGTCGATGCCCAGGCCACAGGGGCCGGTGCCGGAGTCGAAAGCCCGGTCGATGCCGTTGGCGTCGATGACCGTCACCCCGGCGCCCGCGCCGACGATCGACACGTCGCCTGCCTTGAGGTCAAGGTCGCCGACCGTGTCGTTGTCGCCGCTGCAGAAGTTGTCGTTCTCGTAGTCGGGGTCCGCGGGACCCGTGGACGTACGGGTCAGCAGGTACGTGCCGGCCGCCACGTCGATGACGTCGGCGCCTGCGGCGTTGGCCAGCGCGTTGGCCTCCATCACCGCTGCGCGCAGAGAACAGCCACCAACCGAGTCGGCGCAGACGCCGTCGCCCGGGTTGGCGTCGACCGTGTCGGCCGTCTTGTCCACGACGAGGGTATTGGCCGCGTAGGCGGCGGTCGACAGACCGACACTGATGCCCACGATCAGGACGGCACATCCCATGCCGGCCATGAAACGACGTGCCCGCCCAGCAACCATGACTCGCACCATGTCCCGCCGCCTTCCGGATGGTGCCTCGGTAGAGCTCAGCGGAGTATCTGCTTGCGAGATTCCGGAAAACCATTGGCCATAAGTTGGTATTTCCAGTCACATTTCTGACTCGAGCCGCGCCAGTCAGGTAGCGGCCACAGTGGGTTGCGCGCCGGGCTGACGCGGATCCGGCTCAGCGGCCCTGCAGCGCCTTGACGTTGTCCCCGAAGGTCCAGCCTTTGGAGCCGTCCCAGTTGATCGACCAGGTCATCAGGCCCTTCAGGCCGCCCGAGTACGTGTTCCAGGCTTGTGCCACCAACGACGGTGACATGTATCCGCCGCCGGCGCCTGGCTGGGCCGGCAGCCCGGGAACCTGCTTGTCGTACGGCACCCGGATAGTGGTGCCCTGCACGACGAGTCCTCGGTTCAGGCAGTCGGTCTGCACCGTGAAGCCCTGGACAGTGCCGGCTTGGTACGAGTCGCCGGAGCAGCCGTACATGCTTCCGTTGTAGTACTGCATGTTCAGCCACCAGAGCCGGCTGTTGTCGGCGTACTTCTTGATGATCGGCAGGTACGCGCCCCAGATCGAGCCGTAGGTGACGCTGCCGCCGGTCACGTACGCGGTCTCCGGCGCCATCGTGAGGCCGAAGTTCGACGGCATCCCCGCCAGCACGCCGTCGATGATCCGGATCAGATTCGCCTGCGACGTGGACAACTGGTTGATGTTGCCACTGCCGACGAGGCCGGTCTCGATGTCGATGTCGATACCGTCGAAGTTGTACTTCTTGAGGATCGGCACCACCGTGGCGACGAACCGGTCCGCGACCGCGGCCGAGCTGAGGTCGATGCCGGCCGCCGCGCCGCCGATCGACATCAGGATCGTGGCCCCGGCCGCCTTCGCCTGACACATCTCGGTCGGCGTGGGCACACGTACGCCGGAGTCCATGCCGTCCTCCCACAGGACCGTCCCGTCGGAGCGGATCACGGGGAAGGCCGCGTTGATCACGTTGTGGCCATGTGCACGGATCCGGGAGTCGGTGATCGGGATCCAGCCGAGGCCGGGGTGTACGCCTGATCCGTCCCAGTTCTCCCAGTAGCCCTGGAGCACCTTGCCCGCCGGCCTCGACTTCACCGGGCAGGTGGCGCCGGTGGGGAAGCGGTCGGCGACACCGTGGGTGAGACGGTCGGCGACGCGGTGGGGGAGGAGGTCGGCGAGGCTGTGGGCGACGGGGACGGTGAGGGGCCGCCGTCGCAGGGGCCGAGGTCCTTCCACAGGGACGGCGCCGCCTCCGGGTTCCAGCCGGCGCCCGGGTACGCGGTGTGCGCGACCTGTGCCTCGTACAGCCGGCTGTGGTACGTGACCCGGTCGCCGACCGCATAGTTGACGCCTTCGGCCCACTCCGGAGCGGAACACGGAACGTCGAGAGCAGCCGGATGACTCGAGTCGAGGGCGTGAGCGATCGGCACGAGTCCCAGCGCCGTCCCGATCGTCACCGCTGCGCCTGCCGCCAGGACCACGACTGTTCGCCCAACTCTCATGGTGACCCTACCTCGGAGAAGCATTTAGTAAAGTTTCCTAAAAATACCTCCTCCGGGCAACCCGCGCTGGGACCCAGGGTGCGGCTCGCCTGCTTGAGCCAACCGCTTGCCTGGACGACCTCGTTGGTGTTCAACAGCACCCACCACAGCCAGAACGCCACCTGCGCCGCGTCATCGAACTCGTCGGCACTGACCCGCAGGTCGAAGACACGGTGAAGCAGGGCGACCGCCTCGTCACCCCGGGCAGAAACCTGGGCCGCCTCGGCGAACGCTCCCAGATCCTCGACGGCGAGCGGCTCTTCGGCGTCTGCCGCGGCGTACTCCGCGCACGCCTCCTCCCACCGGGAGGCACGGTGAAGCTCCCGTGCGCGGGCCAGGTGCGCCGTGGCGACGGCTTCCATGCCTCCACGCCCTCGGACCCAGGGTGGCAGCCAATGCCGATCCGTACCGCTGCTCGGACGGCCAGTCTCGAATCAGCAGCTCGCAAGGCGAGCTCCGCATGAACGAGACCTACGACCTCAGGGGTTCCGATGAAGACGACAAACGTGAACGGCATCGAGTTGGCCTACGACGTCCAGGGTGAGGGAGAACCGGTGCTGTTCATCCACGGCGCCATCTGGGCCGACTTCCTTCGTCCGTTGGCCGAACAACCGGCGTTCAGCGGGTTCCAGCGGATCCGCTATCACCGGCGCGGGTACGGCGAGAGCCGCGGACCGGCGGGTGGCTTCGACATGCAGGCGGCCGACATCGTTGCCCTGCTGGACCATCTCGAGGTGGACCGGGCACACCTTATCGGCCACTCCGAGGGTGCGATGATCGCTCTCGTACTCGCAGCCTCTCACCCCGATCGAGTACGGTCTCTGGCGCTGCTCGAGCCGCTGCCGTCGAGCAGTTGGCTGGCTGCCAGCGACTTCGCGGACCTGCTGGGAACACTGGGACCGGCGTTCGAGGCGATGGTGGGTCGTTACCGGGCGGGTGACATCGCCGGCGCCTACGAGTCGCTCTTCGAGCCAACTGGCCTGGATTGGCGCGCGGCTGCGGAAGCCGCGGGGCCCGGCGTCGTCGACCAGGGCATCAGGGACGCGGCAACGTTCGTCGAGGGCGAAGCTTCCGCATTGGTCGAGTGGAGCTACGGGGTCGAGCAGGCGGCAACGATCGACAGCCCAGTGCTCTCGTGGTCTGCGGCTTCGGATAACCCGATCAACCCCGCGACGCGAGCCTTCCTCTACGAGTTGTTCCCGCACCGCGAGGAGGTCATCCTCCGGGATGGAGATCACTTCTCGGTCACTACGGACCCAGCGGCCGTAGCCGAGCCGATCGCCGAGTTCGTCTCGCGCCACAGCGCGGCCGCGGCGCTCACGTGACGTTGCGTCCGCTCGGGGACCGGCCTGCCCTCGCGCACTGTCACCCGAGCCAGGTGGTGAGGCGCTGCTGCTCCCACCGCTGCTTCCCGGCGAAGCTGGAGTCGTCGGGAGGGTTGATGGTGACGTCGGGCCGGGGCTCGGCGTAGAAGTCGCCCGCGACGGAGGCGACCTTCCGGCCGGGCAGCTCCAGGAAGCAGAAGCCGTGGCCGTCGAAGGCTGCCCGTTCGCCGCCGTGCAGGTCGGCGGCGAGGTTGGCCGCGGCGACCTCGCCGGCCGCCTCGGCGAACACGCCGGCCTTGGGCAGTTGCGCGGAGGCGGTGGGGATCTGGGTGCAGTCGCCGACGGCGTACACCCGTTCGGCGCTGGTGGCGAAGCTGAGCCGGTCCGGATGGATCCAGCCGGCCGGTCCGCCCACCGTGCTGGCCGCCACGACCGGCGGCGGCGCGGCTGCGGGCACGCCGAGCAGCAACCCCCACTCGAGGGTTTTGCCACCGGCGAATCGTACGGCGCGCGCGCCGTGGTCGATCGATTCGACCGGATGCTCGGTCAGCACGGTGACGCCGCGTTCGGTCAGCCAATCGGCGAGGTAGCGGCTGGCATCCGGACCGGCCACCGGAAGGGTCAGCGGCGCCGGTGTGCTCACCACAACGTCCACCCGGTCGCGCAGCCCGCGTTCGCGCAGCCATTCGTCCAGCAGCAGCGCCGCCTCGAACGGTGCCGGCGGGCACAGGTACGGCGCACCCAGGATGCTCACCAGCAGCGTGCCGTCGGTCAGCGCGGCGAGCGCCGCGCGGATCTGCGGCAGCGCCGCGGCGTCGTACAGGTTGTGCCCGCCTGGGCTGAGCAGCGCGGTGTGTTTCGGCTGGTGGCCGGCGCCGAGCGCGATCACCAGACCGTCGCCGCGCAGCGCCCCGGCGGTCGTCTCGACGGCCCGCGCGTCAGCGTCGATCGCTGTGATCTCGGCGCGGACGTACCGGATCCCGTGCTCTGCGAGCCGGTCCAGCGGACGGCTGCCTTCGGCCAGGGATCGCCGCCCGACGAGATCCCACAGCTTGGCGAAGCCGACGAAGAACCGGTCGCTGGACGCGATCAGCGTGATCTCATCCCCAGGCGGCAGCCGGCGGCGCAGCTCGTGCGCCGCGGCCAGGCCGCCGAAGCCCCCGCCGAGCACCAGCACGTGCGCCATCAGGTCACCTCCGGCCGCTATGGGATCAGCCCAGTCTCGCCTACGTCGCCGCGAGCTTCCACCGCTTCGCCCGGCACGACCCGACGCTACAGGGTCAGCGGGCCGTCGAGCACCATGTCGGTCGCCCGACGTCGAACTTCCGTCTACCTGTTGTCGCGCCGATCCGGGTGGCCGATCGCGAGCAGGCCGAGCGGCGCCTGGCCGGGTGGCGCCGCGGACAGCTCTGCGATCGCGTCGTCGCGGAACCCTGCCACCAGCACCGCGCCGAGCCCCAGCGCGGTCGCCTGCAGGTAGACGTTCTGCGCGGCATGCCCGACCTCGATGTGCAGGTACCGCACGCCTCGTACCCCGGCTGGCGGCTGGTCCGCGAAATGCTCCCGCATCCCGGCCTCGTCGCCGGCGATCAGGATCGTCAGGGCGGCTCGTGCCAGCCAAGGCTGCTCGCCGATCGCCGCCTCCGCCAGCGCCGGCCGCAGATCGCCGCTTGCGCGCCGCTCCAGCGGGTGGTCGTCCGGGTGGTAGCCGTACAGGCCGGGCGCCAGGTCGGTGACGGCGCCCGCGACGTCTCGTGGGCCGTGTCCTGTCCACCGG
>JBOGDF010000004.1:0-40127 GCA_050701635.1 Micromonosporaceae bacterium
GCCTGGACCGACTCACCACCACCCAACGCACCATCCTCGACCTGCTCAACATCGACCTACCCTGGCCCGAACACAACGAGGGGTAAGCACATCAAGGTGCGGAAAATGCGGCTAGTCGAGGCGGGCGCCGTGGGCGGCGGCGTACAGGGCGGCCTGGGCCAGGTCGATCCGTACGTCGGTGAGGTCGACGCCGCGCAGCGCGACACCTTCCAGGTCGGCGCCCCGGAGGTCGGCGCCGCGCAGCTTGGTGTGGTGCAGCCGGGCGTACCCGAGGTCGGCGTCGCGCAGGTCGACCTTGCCGAGGTCGGCCTCGGTGAAGTCGGACTCGCGTAACTTCAGGCCCCGCAGGCTGGTGCCGGAGAGGTCTTCGCCGCGCAGTGTCACGTACGACCAGTCGCCGCCCTGGACGGTGAGCGGGCGCAGCTCGCACTCCACGAAGGTCGACCCGGTCAGCTTGCAGTCCCGCAGCGACGCACCGAAGAACACGCACCGCCGGAGGGTGCAGCCGGTGAACGCGCACCGGGTCAACTCGGCTGCGTTGAACCGTACGTTCCCGAATTCGCACGCGTCGAACACGCACCCGGTGAACCGGGCTTCGGTGGCGTCGACCTCGATCAGCTCGCAGCGCTCGTACCGCCGCTGCGAAAGGTCTTCACACGCCCAGTCCTCCCGCGCGATCCGCTCCCCGGTCACGGGCTCACTGGACACCGCACGGCCCTCAGTGGAAGAAGTGGCGGGTGCCGGTGAGGTACAGCGTGGCGCCGGCGGCCTGGGCGGCGGCGATCACCTCGTCGTCGCGTACGGAGCCACCCGGCTGCACGATCGCGCGGATCCCGGCGTCGAGCAGCACCTGCAGCCCGTCGGGGAACGGGAAGAACGCGTCGGAGGCGGCCACCGACCCGGCTGCCCGCTCGCCGCCACGGGAGACCGCGAGGCGAGCCGAGTCGACCCGGTTCACCTGGCCCATCCCGACCCCGACCGTGGCGCCGCCGGCAGCCAGCAGGATCGCGTTGGACTTCACCGACCGGATCGCCCGCCAGGCGAACTCCAGGTCCGCGAGGGTGGCCTCGTCGGCGGGCTCGCCGGTGGCGAGCTTCCAGGCAGACGGCGCGTCGCCCGGGGCGTCGATCGCGTCCCGGCTCTGCATCAGCAGGCCACCGGAGATCGGCCGGATCTCGGCGCCGCCGTGCGGCACCGGGCCGGCCCGCAGCAGCCGCAGGTTCTTCCTCCGGGTCAGCAGCTCCAGCGCCTCCGGCTCGAACTCCGGCGCCACGATCACCTCGGTGAAGATCCCCTCCAGCTGCGCCGCCATCGCCGCGGTCACCGGCCCGTTCACCGCGATCACCCCGCCGTACGCCGACACCGGGTCGCAGGCGTGCGCCTTGCGGTGCGCGTCGGCCACGTCGTCGCCGACCGCGATGCCGCACGGGTTGGCGTGCTTGATGATCGCCACGCACGGCTGCGCGAAGTCGTACGCCGCCCGCCGCGCCGCGTCCGCGTCAACGTAGTTGTTGTACGACATCTCCTTGCCGTGCAGCTGTGCGGCCTGCGCCAGCCCGGGCGCCGGCGCGTACCCGGAGGTGTAGAGCGCGGCCGCCTGGTGCGGGTTCTCGCCGTACCGCAGCACGGCTTTGCGGTCCCAGGTGGCGCCCAGCCAGGTCGGGAAGCCCTCCTCCGCCGGCGCCAGCACGTTACCCATCCAGGACGCGACGTGGACGTCGTACGTCGCGGTGTGCACGTACGCCGCCGCCGCCAGCCGCTGCCGCTCGGCGAGCGTGAAGCCGGTGGTCGCGGCCGCGAGCAGCGCGGCGTACTGGGAGGGGGAGGTCACCACCGCGACGTTGGCGTGGTTCTTCGCGGCGGCGCGCACCATCGCCGGGCCGCCGATGTCGATCTGCTCCACGCACTCGTCCGGCTCGGCCCCGGACGCCACCGTCTCCGTGAACGGGTAGAGGTTCGACACCAGCAGGTCGAACGGCTCGATCCCCAGCTCGGCGAGCTGCTCGACGTGCGCCGGCAGCCGCAGGTCGGCGAGCAGCCCGGCGTGCACCTTCGCGTGCAGCGTCTTCACCCGCCCGTCCAGGCACTCCGGGAAGCCGGTCAGCTCCTCCACCCGGGTCACCTTCACCCCGGCCGCCTCGATGGTCGCGGCGGTGGAGCCGGTCGACACGATCGCCACCCCGGCGGCGTCCAGGCCCCGCGCCAGCTCGTCCAGGCCGGCCTTGTCGTACACGCTGATCAGGGCCCGCCGCAGCGGCGTGCGCGGGACGCTCGGGGTCTCGGCCTGGCTCACGGGATCGTGACCTTTCTTCCGGTGACGGTCCAGCCTTCCCGGACCATCCGTCCGACGTACTCGACAAGCTGCGCACGTTCGGCGACCTTGATCCGCTCGGTCAGCGTCTCCACCGTGTCGTCGTCCGCCACCGGTACGGCGACCTGCGCGATGATCGCGCCGGTGTCCACGCCGTCGTCGACGATGAACAGCGTGGCGCCGGTGATCTTGACGCCGTACTCCAGGGCGTCGCGCGGCCCGTGGATGCCGGGGAACGCCGGCAGCAGCGTGTTGTGGGTGTTCAGGTAGCGCCCGCCGAACTCCTTGAGGAACGACGCGCCGACCAGCTTCAGGAACCCGGCGGAGATCACCAGATCGGGCTGATACTTCGCCAGCTCGGCGGTCAGCGCGGCGTCCCAGTCAGCCCGCTCCTCAAAATCTTTCAGCCTGAGTACGAAGTGCGGCACGCCCGCCTGCGCCGCGCGCTCCACCCCGCCGGTGCCGTCCCGGTCGGCGCCGACCACCACCACCGTGGCCCCGTACGCCGGGTCGGCGCACGCGTCCAGCAGCGCCTGCAGGTTGCTCCCCGAGCCAGAGACCAGTACGGCGAGCCGGATCAACGCGGACGTCTCCTCGAAGCGGTTGAGCGGGATGCGGCTCACCCTAACGCGACGCCTCGTACCCCCGTCGGGGAAGCCGCCATCCTGTGACCGCCGGGGCTCAGCGGCGGGCTTCGAGAAGGCGGGCGGCGACCGCGGCGAGCACCGCGCCGAGGCTGACCAGCAGGGTCGCGACCAGCGCCACCGACCACCACACCGGGCCGACCTCGGCGAGCCGGGCCGACCCGAGCGGCCCACTCGCCGCGAAGCTGGCCGCACCGAGGACCGCGCCCGCCACCGGTCCGGCCAGCACCGCCGACGCCAGCAGCGGCTTCCACTGCTGCTCCGGCGCGCGCCGCGCGGTCACCACTCCGGCCAGCATCCCCACCAGCACCGGTACGCCGATCAACACAGCGGCCGCCGCCGGGGACGGCCCGGTGGGCAGCCCGGCGAGCACCGGCACCGCCGGCAGCGGCCCGAGCGAGACATGGAACATCGTCACCTCGGTGCCGGTGCCGAACCCGAACCCCGGCCCGACCAGGTAACTGGTGCCCCAGATCCCGAGGTTGGGCGCGTACAGCAGCCCGACCAGGGTGATCCCGGCGCCCCCGGCCACTCCGACCTGGTAACCCCGGTAGAGCTCCACCGCGTCCTGGTACGCCACCGCCGTGGCAACCCCGGCCAGCGCCGCCCCGGCGGCCAGCAGCACCAGCGCGGCGATCGCACCGGCGCGCAGTCCGTGCCGTACCGGGCCGGGCAGCCGCTCAGCGAGCCGCGCCACGGCTCCGGTCTCCACGGCGGCGCCCGGCGCGCTGGCCAGCCCGGCGACCGCGGCGGTGGTGAGCAACGCCCGCACCGGCGAGACGGTGAACCCCGGCGTACTGGCGAACAGCGCGGCCACGCCGCCCACCACCCCGTACGTCACCCCCAGCGCCACCACCACGTACGGGGCGTCCCGTGGGGTGGCGGCGACGGCGCGGGCGGTGTGCGCCCCGGCGCGTACCAGCCGCCACACCACCAGCGCGGTGAGCCCCAGCGGCACCAGCCCGATCTGGTGCCCGTCGGCGGTGAACGGTACGCCGTGCCCCAACAGCCATCCGGTGATCGCGAACCGTACGGCGGTGCCGCCGGACACCGCGCTGGAGCCGAACCAGCCCAGCAGTACCACGATCAGCACCGGCGCGAACGACGTCACCGCCGCCCAGCCACCGGTCATCGCGGCGGCCAGCAGCAGCGAGCCGGGGCGCACCGGATCGGCCCGGGGCGGAGCCGGCTGCGGCTCCCGGGCGGTGGGGCGGTCTGCGGAGGGGTTCACCGGGGTGGTTTCTGCCCGGTCGCCGGCGTCGCCGCCGTGGCTGGCGTCGTCGCCGTCGCTGGGCGGGGTCGGAGTGTCGCCCGGATCGGACGCACTGTCGGTCGGGGTGTCATCCGGCGCCGCGGTCGGCGCCTCGTTCGGGGTGTCGGCCGCCGCCACGGTCGCGGCCGGGTCGGCGGAATCGGTCGGGGTGTCGGCCGGGGCCTCGTCCGATTCGCTGGTCGCGGGCTCAGCCTGGGGTACGTCCGGCGGCTCGGCCGCGGCTCCGGTCGGGGTCATGCTTTCCGGCGTGTCTCCGGCATGCAAGTCTGCGCCCGGCGCGTCGTCCGGGCGTGACTCAGGCGTGTCGGGGTACGGCACACCGCCACTCTCTCAACACGCACGGTCATCGCCGTCGCCGACACACGCGGCGCCGCACAAACGTGGGCCCCTTCGCCGCCGTACCAGCGGAAAGGGGCCCACGATGGCAGGCGTCAGAGCGACTGCATGATCTCGCGCATCAGGTTGGCGGTCTCGCTCGGCGTCTTGCCGACCTTGACGCCGACCGCTTCGAGCGCCTCCTGCTTGGCGGACGCGGTGCCCGCGGAGCCGGAGATGATGGCGCCGGCGTGGCCCATCGTCTTGCCCTCCGGCGCGGTGAAGCCGGCGACGTACCCGGCGACCGGCTTGGTGATGTGCGCCTTGATGTAGTCGGCGGCGCGCTCCTCGGCGTCGCCGCCGATCTCACCGATCATCACAATGCCGGCGGTGTCCGGGTCGTCCTGGAACGCCTGCAGGCAGTCGATGTGGGTGGTGCCGATCACCGGGTCGCCGCCGATCCCGACGCAGGTCGAGAAGCCGATGTCGCGCAGCTCGTACATCATCTGGTACGTCAGCGTGCCCGACTTGCTGACCAGGCCGATCTTGCCGGGCTTGGTGATGTCGGCGGGGATGATGCCGGCGTTGGACTGCCCCGGCGTGATGACACCCGGACAGTTGGGGCCAACAATCCGGGTCTTGTTGCCCGTCGCCACCGCGTGCGCCCAGAAGTACGCCGTGTCGTGCACCGGGATGCCCTCGGTGATCACGATCGCCAGCCCGATCTGGGCGTCGATCGCCTCCACCACCGCACCCTTGGCGAACGCCGGCGGTACGAACAGCACGGAGACGTCGGCACCGGTCTCCGCCATCGCGTCGGCCACGGTGCCGAAGACCGGCACCTCGGTGCCGTCGACGTCGACCTTCTGGCCGGCCTTACGCGGGTTCACCCCGCCCACGATGTTGGTGCCGCTCGCCAGCATGCGGCGGGTGTGCTTCATGCCTTCGGAGCCGGTCATCCCCTGGACGATGACCTTGCTGTCCTTGGTCAGGAAGATAGCCATTGTGTCGCCGTCCCCTTTACTTCGCGGCCGCGAGCTCGGCGGCACGCTCGGCCGCGCCGTCCATGGTGTCCACCTGCTCGATCAGCGGGTGGTTGGCCTCGGCCAGGATCCGGCGGCCCTCTTCGACGTTGTTGCCGTCGAGCCGTACCACCAGCGGCTTGCTCGCCTCGTCACCGAGGATGCCGAGCGCCTGCACGATGCCGTTGGCGACCGCGTCGCAGGCGGTGATGCCGCCGAAGACGTTCACGAACACCGACTTGACCGCCGGGTCGCCAAGGATGATGTGCAACCCGTTCGCCATCACCTCGGCGGACGCGCCGCCGCCGATGTCGAGGAAGTTCGCCGGCTTCACGTTGCCGTGCCGCTCGCCGGCGTACGCCACCACATCCAGGGTCGACATCACCAGGCCGGCGCCGTTGCCGATGATCCCGACCTCGCCGTCGAGCTTGACGTAGTTGAGGTCCTTCTCCTTGGCGGCCCGCTCCAGCGGGTCCTCGGCGGCGACGTCGACGAAGTCGGCGTGGCCGGGGTGCCGGAAGTCTGCATTGCCGTCCAGGGTGACCTTGGCGTCGAGCGCCAGCGCCGTACCGTCCAGGGTCTTCGCCAGCGGGTTGACCTCGACCAGCGTGGCGTCCTCGGAGACGAACGTTTCCCACAGCTTGACGATCATGGCGGTCAGCTGGTCGGCCAGCTCAGCGGGGAATCCGGCCTGCTCGACGATCTCGCGCGCCTTCGCCTCGTCCACCCCGACGCTGGCGTCGATCGGCACCTTGGCGACCTTCTCCGGCGCCTCCTCGGCGACCTGCTCGATCTCCACGCCGCCCTCGACGCTGGCGATCGCCAGGAAGGTGCGGTTGGCGCGGTCCAGCAGGAAGGAGAAGTAGTACTCCTCGGCGATGTCGGCGGTGACGGTCAGCATCACTTTGTGGACGGTGTGACCCTTGATGTCCATGCCCAGGATGTTGCTGGCATGGGTGAACGCTTCGTCGGCGTTCTCGGCGAGCTTCACCCCGCCCGCCTTGCCACGGCCACCGACCTTCACCTGGGCCTTGACCACGACCCGGCCGCCGAGCTTCTCGGCGAGCGTACGGGCCTCCTCCGGAGTGGTGGCGACGCCTCCGCCGAGCACCGGCACACCGTGCCGATCGAACAGCTCGCGTCCCTGGTACTCGTACAGGTCCACTGCGCGTTCCGTTTCGCCTCGTCAGGTAACTGGGTCCGTCGTACGCCTGAAGCTGGGTGCCACGCTGGGCCGACAGCTCAGAGAACCACAGCCCCGCCGCGGTCGGCGGGCTTCGCCGCAGACTATCGACCACACCGGCCAGGGCATTCATCCGGGTACGCGGGCTGCGGATCGCCTCACCCGCCACGACCGGGCATCCGACACCTTCGCAACTCGCCGTAAAAATGTCGTATGCGCAGCGTCACCACTCCGTGAGGCTGTCGTTGAAAAGGACGTCGACGTAGTGGGCAAATCACCACTAGACGGACGACGTACAGACGGCCGATGTCCCGCCGGTCGAGGGGTGGCGGTGGGACGTCGTGCATCGGAGGCCGGGCGCGTGAGGGGTGCGCCCGGCCTCCACCCTTTGTATCCGGCGTGCCGAACCGGGTCCCCGCGGCGCAGGTTACGAGGCGACGGCCTCGCCGACGTTCGCCCTTACCCACTCCACAATGGACTGCGTGGTGGCGCCGGGGGTGAACACCTTGGCGACACCGAGCGTGGTCAGCTCCGGGATGTCGGCCTCGGGGATGATCCCGCCACCGAACACCACGATGTCGGTCGCGTCCTGCGCCTCGAGCAGCTCATGGACCTTGCGGAAGAGCGTCATGTGCGCGCCCGAGAGAATCGACAGCCCGACCGCGTCGGCGTCTTCCTGGATCGCGGTCTCCACGATCTGCTCGGGAGTCTGGTGCAGGCCGGTGTAGATGACCTCCATACCAGCGTCGCGGAGCGCCCGCGCGACCACCTTGGCGCCGCGGTCGTGGCCATCCAGGCCGGGCTTCGCGACCACCACCCGAATCCGGCTACTCATGCGCACCTCGCTCGCTCACCGGCCATGTGCTGTCGACGGAGACGTTACCGCCGGACCGGTCGTCGCCAACGCGCTGGGTGACAACTCTCTCTGGTACGCACCAGCCGACGCGCCGCGTACCCCGGTGTGACGACACACACAGTCACGGAATCCTCTGTGGAACGCGAACTTAGCCGACATTTAGAAACAGACATTCGTACCAAAAGCACCGCTACTCGGCGGGGCGGGTTGAAGCCGCCATCACGAGTTGGCTACGGTGTCTCCCGTTGTGCAACCGGCAGCTCCGACCACCGTTCGGGGCCCGGCGCGTAACGCGACACCGAACAGACCTACCGCGCGCACCCCTCGCAGGCGGCTGGGTCCGAGGTCGCCTGCGAGACCGTGACAACGGAGGGTTTGCGTGCAGCATCGAAAACGGAGCGGTCGCCATCTGGGGCGCCACCGCATCCCGTCGCCGCCGCGCAGCCGTTATGCCGCCGTAGTGACAAGCGCCGTCGTAGGCGCCGGCATGGTTGCCCTCGGCACCGCCGCCGCAATGCCCAGCAAGGCTCCCGACTCCGCCGCTCTCGCCGACAACGACCCCACGCTCGACCCGACGATGTCGGGTGCCGACGGCCTCGGTGAGGACCGCGGCTCGCTCGCGGACCGCAGCTCGCGTTCCGGTCGCAGCGCCACGCTCCCGCCGGGCAAGGCACAGGCCCCGCTGGACCTCTGGACGCTCCCGGTCAAGAAATACAACCTGTCCTCGATGTACGGGCCCCGCTGGGGGACCAACCACAACGGCGTCGACCTCGCCGGCCCGTACGGCACCCCGATCTACGCGGCCCACAAGGGCGTCGTGGTGCGCTCCGAGTGGTACGGCGGCTACGGCTACGCGATCGACATCGACCACGGCAAGGGCGTCATCACCCGGTACGGCCACAACTCCACACTGCTGGTCGACGTCGGCGACTACGTCGACGCGGGTGACCAGATCGCCAAGATGGGCAGCACCGGCTACTCCACCGGCAACCACTCGCACTTCGAGGTCCGGATCGGTGACGAGCCGATCGACCCGGTCGCCTTCCTGCTCAAGCGCGGCGTCGACATCGCCAACCACAAAGACTCGATCTACGCCCCGCACTGACCCCCCGCTCCACTGACCCGCCCCGTCTCGTCTGGACCGGGCAATCGAACATTTGTTCTAGAGTCTAACCAGTAGCCGGCGGCGCGCAACCCGTACCGCGAAATCAGAGCTTCTGGATCGGGGCGTGCCGCAGCACCAGCCACATCACCTGGTCGCCGAAGTCGATCTGGGCCTGCATCCGGTCCCCCCGACCCTGTACGGCGAGCACCCGCCCCAGGCCCCAACGGTCATGGTTGACCCGGTCGCCGGCCTCTAGCGACGGCACCTGGCGGCGGAGCTGGCTCGCGGGGCGTACCACCGAGGAATCCAGACCCAACCGCTCCGCGAGACCGCCGCTGCCACCGGTCCGTGACGAGGCGTCGCGCCCCCCGTAGCCGCCGCCACCTGACCACGAGGTGTACGCCGCGTCGGTGCGCTCCCAGTGCACCAGGTCGTCTCCCAGCTCCTCCAGGAACCGGGACGCCGGGTTCATCTGCGGCTGCCCCCAGGCGGACCGGGTGACCGAACGGGAGACGTGCAGCCGCTGCCGGGCGCGGGTGATCCCCACGTACGCCAGCCGCCGCTCCTCCTCCAGCTCCCGGTTGTCGCCGAGCGAGCGCAGGTGCGGGAAGACGCCGTCCTCCATGCCGGTCAGGAACACCACCGGGAACTCCAGCCCCTTGGCGGTGTGCAGCGTCATCAGGGTGACCACGCCCTGGTGGTCTTCGGCGTGCTCGGCGTCGGGCGGGATCTCGTCGGCGTCGGCGACCAGCGCGACCTGCTCCAGGAAACCCGCGAGATCTGCTTCTGGCAGGTCAGTGCCGGGCTCGGCCTCGGCGGCCACCGCCGCGACCCGCTCGGTGTACTCGCGGGCGACGCTCACCAGCTCCTGCAGGTTCTCCACTCTGGTGGCGTCCTGCGGGTCGTCGCTCGCCTCCAGCTCGGCCAGATAGCCGGAGCGGGTCAATACCGCCTCCAGGACCGCCTCAGGGGCCTCTACGGTGGCAAGCTGTCGCAGCTCGTCCATCATCGCGACGAACTCGCCGATCTGCTTGACGGCGCGGCTGGAGATGCCGGGCGCGCGGTCGGCCATCGGCAGCGCCGCCCCGAAGCTGATCTTCTCCCGGGACGCCAGCGCCTCGACGCACGCCTCCGCCCGGTCACCGATGCCGCGCCGCGGGGTGTTCAGGATGCGCCGCACGCTCACGGTGTCGTCGGGGTTGGCGATCGCCCGCAGGTACGCCAGCGCGTCGCGTACCTCTTTGCGCTCGTAGAACCGTACGCCGCCGACGATCTTGTACGGCAGCCCCATCCGCATGAACACGTCCTCGAAGACGCGGGACTGCGCGTTCGTACGGTAGAAGATCGCCACGTCACCGAACCGGTAGCCTGGCTCCTCCGGCCCATTGCCGCCGTCGGCCAGCTTGTCGATCTCCCGGGCCACCCAGTCGGCTTCGCCGTGCTCGGTGTCGGCGACGTACCCGACGATCTTGTCCCCGTCGCCGGCCTCGCTCCACAGCCGCTTCGGCTTGCGCTCGGTGTTGCGCGAGATCACCTTGTTGGCGGCGCCCAGGATGTTCTGGGTGGAGCGGTAATTCTGCTCCAGCAGGATGGTGCGGGCGTCGGGGTAGTCGCGTTCGAACTCCATGATGTTGCGGATCGTGGCGCCGCGGAACGCGTAGATCGACTGGTCCGCGTCACCCACCACGCACAGCTCGGCGGCCGGCAGCTCGCCCGGGGCGCCGGGCTCGCCCACCGGCGCGACCAGCTCGCGGATCAGGGCGTACTGGGCGTGGTTGGTGTCCTGGTACTCGTCGACCAGGACGTGCCGGAACCGCCGCCGGTAGTGCTCCGCGACCTGCGGGAACGCCTGCAGCAGGTGCACCGTGGTCATGATCAGGTCGTCGAAGTCCAGTGCGTGCGCCTGCCGCAGCCGGGTCTGATACAGGGTGTACGCCTCGGCCACCGTACGTTGGGCGGGCCCTTCCGCCTTGTCGGTCCACGACTCGTGGTCGATCAGCTCGTTCTTCAGATTGCTCACCTGGTGCAGCAGGGCCCGCGGCGGATACCGCTTCGGGTCCAGGTCCAGCTCGCGGCCGACCAGGGTCATCAGCCGGCGGGAATCGTCGGCGTCGTAGATCGAGAAACTCGACTTCAGGCCGGCGTGCTTCGCCTCGGCGCGCAGGATCCGTACGCACGCCGAGTGGAACGTGGACACCCACATCATCCGGGCCCGGGGGCCGACCAGCGCCGCCACCCGGTCCTTCATCTCACCGGCGGCCTTGTTGGTGAACGTGATCGCCAGGATCTGTCCCGGGTGTACGGGCTTCGCGTCCCGCCGCGCCAGCTGGTACGCGATCCGGTGCGCCAGCACCCGGGTCTTCCCGGAGCCGGCGCCGGCCACGATCAGCAGCGGCGTACCGGTGTGCAGGACCGCGGCGCGCTGCTGGTCGTTGAGCCCCTCCAGCAGCCGGTCGGGGTCGAGCTGCGGCCGCCGCGGAGTGGGCTCGCGGGGCTGCTCGGGGGCGTCGGCGGGGATATCGGAGAGCGCATGCATGGCCCGCAAAGTCTATTCCGCCGCTGGGACACAACGCCCACCCGCCGCGCCCGCCCACCCAACGCCGGATGCCAGACGCCGACTGGCAAGGCCGCACAAGCCGCCGCGTGCGAATTGTGCACGCAAGGCGCGGAGAACGCAGCCAGTCGGCGTCTGGCGCCGGCGTTAGTCGACCGCGTGGACCACGTCGCGTTCTTCGGCGAAGTGGCATGCGCTCGGGTGGCTGGAGCCGTCACGTACCTGCAGCGGCGGCTCGTCGGTGGCGCACAGCTCCTGCGCCTTCCAGCACCGGGTACGGAACCGGCAACCCGACGGCGGGTTGGCCGGCGACGGCACGTCACCCTCGAGCACGATCTGGTCCCGGTGCCCGCGCAGTGTCGGGTCCGGCACCGGCACCGCGGAGAGCAGCGCCTGGGTGTACGGGTGCGTCGGGTGGTCGTAGATGTCGAGGTCCTGCCCGATCTCGACCACCTTGCCGAGGTACATCACCGCCACCCGGTCGGAGATGTGGCGTACCACCGACAGGTCGTGGGCGATGAAGATGTACGACAGCCCCAGCTCGTCCTGCAGCTCCTCGAGCAGGTTGACCACCTGAGCCTGGATCGACACGTCGAGCGCGGAGACCGGCTCGTCGCAGATCAGGATCTCCGGCTTGAGCGCCAGCGACCGGGCGATCCCGATCCGCTGCCGCTGGCCGCCGGAGAACTGGTGCGGATACCGGTTGATGTGATCGGGGTTGAGCCCCACCAGATCGATCAGCTCCTGCACCCGGCGCCGGCGGTCCCGGGCGGGCGCCACATCGGGGTGGATGTTGAACGGCTCCCCGACGATGTCACCGACCGTCATCCGCGGATTCAGCGAGGTGTACGGGTCCTGGAACACCATCTGGATGTTGCGCCGGGCCTTGGTGAGCTCCCGGCCGCGAAGCTTGGACATGTTCTGGCCCCGTACGGTGATCTCGCCGCTGGTCCGCTTCTCGAGCCCGACCAGCAGCTTGGCCAGCGTCGACTTGCCGCAACCGGACTCGCCGACCACGCCCAGCGTCTCGCCGCGCCGCAGCGTCAGGTTGACGCCGTCGACCGCCTTCACCTCGCCGATCTTCCGCTTGAACACGATGCCCCGGGTGATCGGGAAGTACTTCACCAGATCGCGTACCTCGAGGACGAGATCGCTCGGCCGCGCGCCCGGAGTCGCCGTACCGGCTGTCACTGACACGTCGGTCATTGCGCGATGACCTCCTCCCAGTAGTGGCAGGCGCTAGCCCGCGGGTTGCCCTTGGAATCGGCCGGACCGTGCCCCTCGATCGGGTACAGCGGTGGCAGCTCGCTACGGCAGCGGTCCTTGGCGAACCGGCACCGCGGTGCGAAGTTGCAGCCCGGCGGCAGGTTGGTCAGCGCCGGCGGCAACCCCTTGATCACATTGAGCTGCTGGCCCTTCAGGTCGACCCGCGGGATCGACTCCAACAGCGCCTTGGTGTACGGATGCGCCGGCGTCGAGTAGATGTCGTACACCGCCGCCCGTTCCACCGCGCGACCCGCATACATCACCGTGATCCGGTCCGCCACGTCGGCGACCACACCCATGTCGTGGGTAATCAGGATCATGCCCATGTTGCGTTCCCGCTGCAGCTCGGCGAGCAGGTTCATCACCTGGGCCTGCACCGTCACGTCCAGCGCCGTGGTCGGCTCGTCCGCGATCAGTACGTCCGGGTCCAACGCCAGCGCCATCGCGATCATCACGCGCTGCCGCATACCGCCGGAGAACTGGTGCGGGTAGTCGTTCACCCGCTGCCGGGCCGCCGGGATCTTCACCAGATCCAGCGACTCGATCGCCTTCTTCCTCGCCTCCGAGCGGGACATGCCGCGGTGCACCCGGAACAGCTCGCCGAGCTGGAAGCCCACCGAAAACACCGGGTTGAGCGCCGAGAGCGCGTCCTGGAACACCATCGCGATGTTGTTGGCGCGCGCTTTGCGGCGCTCCTCCACCGAGACCTTGAGCAGGTCGACGCCCCGGTAGAGGACCTCGCCGCCGGTCACGAACCCCGGCGGGGTGTCGATGATGCCCATCACCGCCTGCGCGGTGACGCTCTTGCCGCAGCCGGACTCACCGAGGATGGCCAGCGTCTCGCCGGCCTCCACGCTGAAGCTCACGCCGTTGACGGCGTTGGCGATGCCGTACCGGGTGCGGAACTCCACCTTGAGATCGCGTACGTCCAGCAGCGTCGCCTTCGGGTCCACGTCGGCGAGCCGGGTGTGCCGCCTGCCCTTGGCCTTGGCCGGGGTCGTGTCAGTGTGCGTCACGGTCACCTCACCGCAGCTTCGGGTCGAGAGCGTCGCGTGCCGCGTCGCCCATCAGGATGAAGGAGAGCACCGTCGCCACCAGGAAGAACACCGGTACGAGCAGCAGGTGCGGGATGCCGCTGAGCACCCAGTCGGTGCCATCGGTGATCATCGTGCCCCAGGAGACGGTGGGCGCCCGCAGGCCGACACCGATGAAGGTCAGCGCCCCTTCCGCGCCGACGAAGCCGCCCAACGCGATGGTGGCGACCACGATCACCGGAGCGATCGCGTTCGGCAGTACGTGCCGGAAGATGATCCGGATGTCGGACGCCCCCAACGAGCGGGCCGCCTGCACGTAGTCCATGCCCTTCGTCGCGATCACGCTGGCGCGCATGATCCGGAAGGTGGTCGGCCAACCCAGCACAATCAGCGCGAACACCACGCCCCAGACCGTACGGGACTCCAGCAGGGACAGCAGCACGATGGCGCCCAGCAGGAACGGCAGCCCCAGCACCATGTCGGTGAACCGGGAAAGGATCATGTCCAGCCAGCCACCGTAGTAGCCGGAGAGGATACCGACCAGGCCGCCGATCAGCACCGTGCCGAGGGTCGCCATCACCGCCACCGCGATCGACGGGCCGGCGCCGTAGATGACATGCGAGTAGTAGTCGCAGCCCAGGATGCTCTGGCCGAAGATGTGGTCGCCGGTCGGCGCGTCACTGCCGAACCTCAGCGTGCACTTGTCGGGATCCGTACTGGTCCACAGCCACGGCATCGCGGCCATCGACATCACGGCCAGCACGACGACGGACGAGATCACGAACACCGGGTTGCGGATCAGCTCACGGCCCGCGTCGGCCCACAGGCTGGCGTTGCGCTCCTTGCTGGGAGCACCGCCCGGCGTGCCAGGCGCGGTGTCCGCCGCGGCCGACGCCTCCGACGGCGCCGCTGCCGGTGAGAAGCCGGCGAACGGGTTGACTTGAGAGGGGTCAGTCAAGGCGAATCCTCGGGTCAAGGACGGCGTACAGCACGTCCACCAACAGGTTGACCACCAGGTAGACGGCCACCAGGAAGGTGACCAGCGGGACCGTCACCGGGCCCTCGTTGCGCTGCACCGACTCTACGATCTCACTGCCGATGCCGGGGATGTTGAAGATGGTCTCGGTGATCACGGCACCGCCGATCAGCGTGCCGAAGGCCAGCCCCAGGTCGGTGACCACCGGGATCAGGGAGTTGCGCAGGGTGTGGATGCCGATCACGCGCCGTCGCGGCAGACCCTTGGCGGTCGCGGTACGCACGTAGTCGCCGCGCAGGTTCTCCATCAGGGAGGTACGGGTCAGCCGCGCGGTGGTCGCCAAGCTGATCGTGGCCAGCACGATGCCCGGGATGATCAGACTGAGCGTGGGATAAGTGCTCTTGTAGGTCACCGACACCATGCCTAACAAGGTGTCCGAGACCCAGTCCTGACCTCGCATCCACTTCGCGCCCGGGGCGATGGTCAACTGCACCACGCCACCCAGGACGAAGACCGGCACCGAGATCGCCAGCACCGTCGAGATCTTGACCACGTAGTCGATGAAGCTGCCGCTGCGCAGCCCCGCCAGGACACCGGCGAGCAGACCGATCACGATCTGGATGGTGATCGCGATCAGCGCCAGCCGCACCGTCACCGGCAGCGCGTCTCCGAGGATCTCGGTGACCGGCCGGCCGTTGTAGTCCGTGCCGAGGTCGCCGACGGCAAGCTTGCCGACCCGCTCGAAGAACAGCCCGATACACGGGTCACCGGTGCGAGTCAGACACGGGTCGTCGGTGTTGAACAGCTTCTTGACCGCCGCCAGCATCTCGGGGCTCGGCGTACGGTCGCCGAAGAACGCCCTGGCGGGGTTGCCGTTCAGCTGAATCCCCAACACCACCATGTAGTGCAGCAGGGCGATCGAGCCGAGCAGGGTGGGGATGAACAGGAGCAGCCGCCGGATGACGTAGCGCCCCATCTCTACTACCTCCTACCAGGGATGTGTCACGGCGGTAGCCGACGCCTTCAATTCTGCGCCGGCTACCGCCGTGCCGTTACGTGTTGACCTGACCTATAACCCCTGGATCAGGTAACTGTGATCTTCGTGTAGTCGGGGTTGTAGTCGATGACGTCGTACTCAACGTTGTCCACGTTGTCGTTGTACGCCATCGCGCTCTGACCGAACCACAGCGGGATCACCGGCAGGTCTTCGAGGATGATGTCCTCGGCGGCCTGGTACTTCTCGATGCCCTCTTCCAGCGACGCGGCCTTGTCACCCTCGGCGACAAGCTTGTCGACCTCGGCGTTGCTGTACGCGCTGCTGTTGGAGGAACCCTGCGTGCCGTACAGCGGCTTGATGTAGTTCTCCATCGACGGGTAGTCCATCACCCAGCCGAGACGGAACGGGCCGGTGTACTTCTTCTGGTCGCCCACCTCGAGGTACTCGGCGAACTCCAGGTCGCCCTTGAGCTCGTACTCGATGCCCAGGACGTCCTTGATCTGGTTACCGACGGCCTGAACCCACTTGTCGTGGCTGGCGCCCGCGTTGAACCAGAGCTGGAGCTTCTTGCCCGCCGGCCAGCCGCCTGCTTCCTTCAGCAGAGCCTTGGCCTTGTCGGGGTCGGGGTCGCAGTACTTGCAGGCGTCGTCGCGGCTACCCGGAACGATCGGGGAGACCACGCTGTGCGCCGGCGCGAACCGGTCGGAGAAGATCTCCTTGATGATCTCCTTGCGGTCGATCGCGAGCGACAGTGCCTGGCGGATCTTCTTGTTCTTCAGTTCCGGCACGTACTGCGGCAGGCCGAGGTAGGTGAAGGTCGAGGTCGGCTCCTCGATGAAGCGGTCGCCGAACGTGCCACGAGCCTCTTCTACCTTGTCCACCGGGACGCTGCCCATCATGTCGATCTCGCCGGACTGCAGCGACGCGTACGCCGAAGCGTCGTCCTTGAAGATCTTGAAGGTCAGCTTCTCCAGCTTGGCCTTGTTGCCCTTGTAGTCGTCGTTGCGGACGGTCTTGATCTCGCGCTTGTGCTCCCACTTGCCGACCATCTTGAACGGCCCGTTGCCGATCGGGGAGCTCTCGCACGACTTGACGTCTTCCAGGCAGGCCTTCGCCATCGGGTTGAAGGCGGTGTAGCCCAGCACGAGGGCGAAGTTGGAGAACGGCTCGGTCAGCGACACCGTGAAGCTGTAGTCGTCCAGCTTCTTCAGACCGGACAGTTTGTCGGTCTTCGGCTCCGGCGCCTCCTTCGGGCCGTCACCGTCAGGGTCCTCACCCGACTGCAGGTCGGCGTAGCCCTCGATGCGGTCGAAGAAGTAGCTGTTGCCCTGCGCGTTCGGACCGTAGGCGCCGTAGTTCCACGCGTTGATGAAGGAGTCAGCGTTGACCGCCTCACCGTTGTGGAACTTCCAGCCCTGCTTGAGCTTGATGGTCCACAGCTTCTTGTCCGTGGAGTCGATCGAGTCGGCGATCACGTTGACGGGCTTGCCGTCCTTGTCGTAGTCGATCAGGCTCGTGTAGAGGACCTGAAGGACGGTGCCGCCCTGTGTCTCGTTGGTGTTGGTGGGGAGCAGGTGCTCGGGCTCGCCGATGTGAACCTTCAGCTCACCGCCGGCCTTTCCGTCTCCGTCACCTGCACCGCCACCGCAAGCGGTGGCGAATAGCGCGACCGCGGCACCAACCGCGATCAGACGCATACTTTTCAACCCGCGCATGTACTGCCTCCCAAGGCGCTCGCGGAGTTAACGTGAACTGCGCCTCACCCTGACTCCTCTACCAGGTGCCCTGGAAGCGACGTTATCCACTCGATACCCACCCGGGACGCACCCGAGACGGCCCCTTGGCCAATGGTCACGCTCAGTTGATCTTGATCTTGGGGTACGCGTACCGGCGCGGGTGTGGCATACTTCGGTGCGTGGCATACGCGACGCGATTTTTTTATGGCTACCGGATCCCGGCAGCCATCGGTCGCGCCTGAGCCACAACGACCAACCGCCGCCCCGGGTCCGCTACCCGGGGCGTTTGCGTTTCCGGAGTGCGGACCCCCTGGGCACCAGTCAGACCAAACCCAAGGAGCACCCGATGACCGCCCCGGCCACCTCACAGACCTCCGACCCGCACGGCTCTGATCCCGGTGGGCGGATCGCCCACCTCCGCACACGTATCGACCAGATCGACGACGAGCTGATCACCCTGTGGCAGGAGCGCGCCGCGCTCTCGCAGGAGGTGGGCAGCACCCGGATCGCGAGCGGCGGCACCCGGCTCGTACTGTCCCGGGAGCGCGAGATCCTGGAACGTTTCCGTACCGCCCTGGGGTCCGACGGCACCCAGCTGGGGCTGCTGATCCTGCGCGCCGGACGCGGGCCGCTCTGACACCCGTACCATCGCGCGGGTGAGCTTTCCGCCGTCACCTGAGCCGGTGCCGGACATACGTCGCGTACTGGCGGTCTTCGCGCATCCGGACGATATCGACTTCGGCGCGGCGGGCAGTGTGGCCCGCTGGGTGGCCGAGGGCATCGAGGTGACATACCTGCTGGTCACCAGGGGCGAGGCCGGCGGGTTCGACGCCACACCGCGGGAGGAGATTCCGCGGATCCGGGAGGCCGAGCAGCGGGCCGCCGCCGAGGCGGTGGGCGTCACCACGGTGGAATTCCTCGATGGGTACGCCGATGGCGCGGTCTACCCTTCGCATCCGCTGCGGCGCGACATCGCGCGGGCGATCCGCCGGCACCGGCCGCAGCGCGTACTCACCAATTCTCCGGTCCCGAGGTGGGACTTCCTCGGCGGACCGAACCACCCCGACCACACCGCCGTCGGCCAGGCCACCTGCGCCGCGATCTACCCCGACGCCCGCAACCCGTACGCCCATCCCGAGCTGAGCGAGCTCTCGCCCTGGTCGGTGGGTGAGGTGTGGTTCTCCGGCGGGCCCGGGCCGGACCACGTCGTGGACGTCACCGACACCGTCAAGCAGAAGTTCGCCGCGCTGCGCAGCCACCCCAGCCAGCTCCCCGACCCCGACGCCATGGAGCAGCGGCTGCGCCGGTTCATGGAGATCAACGCCCAGACCGCCGGCCTCCCCGCCGGCCGACTGGCCGAATCCTTCTCGATCGTCAAATGCCTGTAGCCGTCTCAGGTGTTCGCTGGTGGTGTTCGCACAAGGCGCCGTGTGGCCGGAGGCCACATAAGCCGCGGAGAACGCCGCCAGCGGGCAGCTGAGGCGGCTCACACCAGGCGGCGGTCGGCGGCCCAGCGGGAGAGCTCGTAGCGGTTGGTCATCTGGAGCTTGCGGAGCACGTTCGACACGTGGGTCTCGACGGTCTTGATCGAGATGAACAGCTCCTTGGCGATCTCCTTGTACGCGTACCCCCGGGCCAGCAGCCGCAGCACCTCGCGCTCCCGGTTGGTGAGCTGGTCCAGCTCAGGGTCGCTGACCGCGGCGTCGCCCTTCGCGGCGAAGGCGTCGAGCACGAACCCGGCCAGCCGCGGGCTGAACACCGCGTCCCCATCGGCCACCCGGCGGATCGCCGCCACCAGCTCCTCGCCCGAAATGGTCTTCGTGACGTAGCCCCGGGCGCCGGCCCGGATCAGGCCGATCACGTCCTCGGCGGCGTCGGAGACCGACAGCGCGAGGAAGCGTACGTCCGGGTGGCTGCCGCGGATCTGCTCCAGCACCGCCCGCCCACCGCCGTCCGGCATGTGTACGTCGAGCAGCACCACGTCCGGCTGGGTGGCCGCGATCCGGGTCACCGCCTCGGCGACGCTGCCCGCCTCGCCGACCAGCTCCACGGCGGTGCCCAGCTCGGCGCGTACCCCGGCGCGGAACATCGCGTGGTCGTCGACCAGGAACACCCGCAGTGGTGCCGACTCAGTCATCGCTGTTCTCCTCAGCCTTTACCGGCAGCATCAGCCGCACTTCGGTGCCCTCGCCCGGGGCGGTACGCACCTCGGCGCGCCCGCCGTGCCGCTGCATCCGGCCGATGATGGAACCGCGTACGCCGTGGCGATCGTCGTCCACAGTGGACAGGTCGAATCCGGTGCCGCGGTCGCGTACGAACACCGACAGCAGCGCCGGCTCGACCTCGGCGTACAGGGACACCGTACGCACCCCGGAGTGTCGCGCGGCGTTGACCAGCGCCTCGCGGGCCGCCGCGACCAGCGCGGCGACGTGCGGATCGACCGGCCGGTCCCCCACCACCACGGTGTCCACCTCGACCGCGTACGCGTTCTCCACCTCGGCGCTGACCTGCTCCAGCGCGGCGGCGAGCCGCTCGGTCGGCGAACCCGCCGGGCGATACAACCAGTTACGAAGGCTGCGTTCCTGGCTGCGCGCCAGCCGCCCCACCTCCACCTGGTCGCCGGCGTTGCGCTGGATCAGCGCCAGGGTGTGCAGCACCTGGTCGTGCACCAGCGCCGCCACCTCGGCGCGCTCCCGCTCCGCGATCCGGGCTTCCCGTTCGGTACGCAGCTGGGTGATGCTGCCCCACAGCAGCGGCCCGAACACCACCGCCAGCCCGCCGATCGCGATCACGGTGAACAGCACGCCGTTGAGCAGCGAGGTCAGGCCGGCGTTGGACAGCGGCGAGAACACCGCGATCATGCCGATGATGCCGAACAGCACCAGCCCCGCGCCCACCCCGATCCGGATCCCGGAGGCGCGCGGGTGGTCGCTGAAGTAGCGGAACGCCGGCACCGCGCTGGACCACTGGCGGCGCCGCTCCGGGTCGGCCTGGTGCCAGATGATCCCGGCGCCGACCGCGACCAGCGCCACCAGCCAGCCGAACGCCCCCCACATCCCGGACACGCCGCTGAGCAGCGCGATCAGCTGGATGCCCAGCGCCAGGGCACCGAACGCCACCAGCTGCGCGGCGTCCCGCCGGGTGCGCGGCTGATCCGGGCCGGCGTCCTGGATCGGCACCAGGGCCCAGTAGGCGGCGTACAGCACCGCACCGAGGCCGCCCAGGCAGGCGAGCGCGACGAAGGCCAGCCGGATCGAGGTCGGCGACACCCGCAGGTGCTGCGCGATGCCCACCGCCACCCCGGCCACCAGCCGGCCCTCGGTGACCCGGTACAGCTTGGGCTTTCCGGGCGCGGTGGCGTACGGGGCTCCCACCGAGGCCCGTACCGGTGGGGGCTGCGGGAGCTCCGTACGGTCTGCCGGCGGTACGCCGATCGATGTGCTGATGACCCTGCCCTCGCTGGGTACGCGCTCGCGACGCTTCGAATGTAGCGATTCGATCGTCACACGGTTACGCGGCGTACGACCACAGGTTCTTCCCGGAGCTTCGGCGTACCGGAAACTCAGGGTCTACTCAGGGTTACCACCCGAAGCGGGGCGTCGCATGAAGGGACAGGATGGGCTCATGACCGACACCAGCGCCGGCCACGGCGCCACATCCACGGAGGCGGCACCGCCCGGACCAAGTCTCGCCGGGCGGTACGGGCTGATCCGGCCGCGCACCGAACGGCAGATCGCGGGAGTATGCGCCGGGATCGCCCGGGCCACCCAGACCGACCCGCTGCTGTGGCGGGTGCTGGTCGCCGTCGGGGTGCTGTTCGGCGGGATCGGGCTGGTGGCGTACCTGCTGGGGTGGCTGTTGATGCCGGAGGAGGGCGACACCGGCTCACCGCTGGAAGCGCTGTTCGGGCGGGGCCGCTCCACCACGTCGGCCGGAGTCACGGTGCTGCTCGCCGCCGCCACCACGCTGCTGCTGATCCTTACCGTGCAGTGGACCCCGCTCGCGTTGCTGGTGCTGGCCGGGATCGCCTACCTGCTCTACCGCCAGGTGCACCCGTACCGCCCCGGCGGTCCGCCCACGGATTCGCCGGCCGCCGGCCCGCCCGGCCCGGTGCCGCCCGGTCCGGTGCCGCCCGGCCCCATGCCGAGCGATCCGGTGCCGCCGGCTGCAGACCGGCCCGGGCCCTACCCACCCCGATGGATCCCACCCGGCGCCACCGCTGCGCCGGACCCGGCGGCCGCACCCGAGCAGGCCACCTCCGCGCAGACCGCACCTGAGCAGGCCACCTCCGCGCAGACCGAATCAGACGCCACCGCCCCGCCGCAGGCCGAGCCGGACGCGACCGCGTCCCCGCAGGTCGAGCCGGACGCCACCGCGTCCCCGCAGGCCGAGCCGGACGCCGCCCCGTCCTCGCCGGGCGAGCCGGACGCTACCGCGCCGCAGCCGGAACCCGATGTCGCTGCGGAGCCGCGGGGCGAGTCGGATCAGGCCGCGGAGGGTGAGGCGGACGGCACCGAGGGCGTGGAGTCGCGGCTCGCCGCGGAGGCTCCGGGTACGGTCGCCGCGGTCGGGGTACGGCGGGAGACGGTGACGGTGCCCGTACCCCCGGAAGAGCAGGAGCCGGGCGACTCCGGTGAGGGCTCGCCCCCCGCCACCACCGACTGGCAGGCGGAACCGCCGGCGCGGCCAGGGCACAACCAGCCCTCGCTGCTGGAGGCAGCCGAGCACTACCGCACCGGGCAGTACGCCGCGCCCGACACCGCCGAATGGCCCGCCGCTCCGAAGCCGGAGGCGCCGGCGAAGCAGTCGTCGCGGCTGGGCCGGGTCGCGCTGTTCGCGGTGCTGATCGCGCTCGGGCTGGTGGCGGCGCTCGACCTGTCCGGCGGCCGGCTGGGCATCGGGGCGTACGCCGCCGCTGCGCTCGCGGTGATCGGCGCCGCGCTGGTGGTCGGTACGTGGGTCGGCCGGGCGCGCTGGCTGATCTGGATCGGTGCGACGCTCTCGCTGGTGCTGGCGGTCAGCGCGGCGATCGACACCGTGGACGTCACCATGGACGGCGGCCAGACCTGGCGGCCGCACAGCGTGGCGGAGATCCAGTCCGCGTACGAGATCGACCTGGGCGACGGAAAGCTGGACCTGCGGCAGGTCGACTTCACCGGGCAGGACGTCACGATCCGGGCCACCGTGAACGCCGGCAACCTGAAGATCCTGCTGCCGCCCGACGTCGACGTCACCGGCGACGCGTCGGTGAAGTACGGGAACGCGGAGATCTTCGACGAGGAGATCAACGCCGGCAGCGGCATCGACCGTGAGTTCACCAACCTGGGCGCGGACGGCAAGGCCGGTCCCGGCTCGATCACGCTGCTGGCGACCGTCAACGCGGGCAATCTGGAGGTTCAGCGATGAGGGCGCACCGTACCGACACCGGGTCGTTGATCTTCGGGTTGCTGTTCCTCGGCGTCGCCGGGTGGTGGCTGCTGGCGCAGATCACCGACCTGGCGATCGGGCTCGACGGGCTGGGCTGGATGATCGCCGGCGCGCTGGTGGTGGTGGGCGTACTGGGAGTGCTCGGGGCGCTGCGCTCCGGCCGCCGGGATCCCGCCGCCGAGGACTAGGCCGGCGGTCGCGGCAGCTCTGGCGCTGCATATGCTGGCTGGATGAGCTTCTTCGGTACGCCGCGACTGGGCGGCCGCGCCGCCGCCGTACTGGTGGACGAGTTCGCACGGCAGGCCGGGCCGAAGCACGCGGTGCTGGTCGGGGTCACCGCAGACTCCCCGGTGCTGACCCAGGCGATCAACGCGCTGCTGCCGGGCGACACGCTGACCGTGGTGGCCGACAGCCCGCGGCTCGATCCGGTGGACGAGACGGCGCTGGCCGAGCGGGTCGCGATCGGGGGCAGCTGGGTGGCGCAGCGGGTCACCGTGACCGGCGTACTGGCCGACGCCAAGCCCGCCGACGCGGTGCTGGTCGCGCAGCCGGTGGCCGCCGACGAGGCGCTCCAGCTGGCCGAGGCGTTGCACGACACGGTGGCGCCGGGCGGCGCGTTGTGCCTGGCCAGCGTGGCGTTGCCGGGCAAGGGCACCCCGGACCTGCCGGGCGAGGTGGCGACCGACCTGGTGCTGCTCAACCAGCCGCCGGTACGCGTGCACCGACTCCGCCGTCCCCCCGCCGATCTGGTGACCGCAGAGCGGATGGATCCGGCGTTCCGGCCGAGCAGCGTACCGCTGACCGGGCAGTGGCGGATCGACTCGAACGGGGTGGCCGCCGCGGCGATCTGCCTGGGCGCGGCGGCGGTGACCCGGCAGCTGCGGCCGGGGTCGAAGGCCTGGCTGGTGCCGGCTGTCGCGGCGCCGCTGGTGGCCGCCTTCTTCCGCGACCCGGAGCGGGTGCCGCCGGAGGATCCGCACTCGATCGTCTCCGGCGCCGACGGCAAGGTGCTCGCCGTGGAACGGCTCACCGACACCCGGTTCGGCGCCACCGAGGAGTGGCTGCGGATCTCGGTGTTCCTGTCGATCTTCGACGTTCACATCAACCGGTCCCCGGTGGCCGGCAAGGTGGTCGACATCATCCGCGAAGAAGGTGGGTACGCGCCCGCGATGAACGCCGACGCCGAACACAACGTCGCGGCGTACACGGTGCTGGAGACCAGCCACGGGCCGGCGGTGGTGGCGCAGCGTACCGGGCTGGTGGCCCGCCGGATCGTCAACCGGGCGCGTCCCGGCACCCTGCTCGCGCGCGGAGAGCGGTACGGGCTGATCCGCTTCGGCTCGCGTACCGACGTCTACCTGCCTGTGGACGCCGCGACCCCGACGGTGGCCCCCGGCGAGACCGTGGTGGGCGGCGAATCGGTCATCGCCCGGTGGCACTGACCGTACGCTGACCCGCCGCTCCGGATCAGTTGCCGGACGCGCGCTTGGTCGGCTTCCGGACCGCGCCCTTCCCGGCCGCGCCCTTACGGGCCGCAGCCTTGCCGGTCGCGGTCTTGCCGGTCGCGGTCTTGCCGGTCGCGGTCTTGCCGGTCGCGGTCTTGCCGGTCGCGGTCTTGCGGCGCGTCGCCTTGGCGGTCCCGGTAGTTGCCTTCCGGGCGGTCGGCTTGCGCACGGTCGGCTTGGACGCGGTCGGCTTAGACGCGGTCGGCTTGGACGCGGTCGGCTTGGACGCGGTCGGCTTGGACGCGGTCGGCTTGGGGGCAGCGCCGTTGTCGGCGGTCGTCTCGCGGGCGCGAGCACCGGCGGGGGTGCCGGAGGCGGGAGCTGACGGCCCCGGCGTGGTCGGGCTTTCCGGGGCGGCGGTGCCTTCGTCCACGGGCGGCGTCACGACGGAGTCCACGTCGGTACGTACCGTGATGGTTTCCGGTGCGGTCGCCGCGCGGAGCAGCGCGCTGCCCGGCAGGCGTTCCATGATCCGGCCGACCCGGTCGGCGGTGCCCTGCAGCGGGCCGACCGCGCCCCCCAACGCGCGAAGCGTCTCCCGCAGCTCGCCGACCGTGCCGGCGATATCGCCGAGATCGGGGCTGGCCGCCTGGATCCGGCCGGCGATCTGGGTCACCTGCGCTTCCAGGTCGCGGGTCAGCGTCACCATCTCGGGCAGCGCGGCGGTGTGGTCGGCAAGCCGGGGCAGCGTCTCGCTGAGCTTGGACAGCTCCCGCAGCGAGTCGCCCAGCTTGCCGAGCTGCTGTACGGAGTCCGCCAGCTGTGTCAGCTGGGCCACCGAGTCGGCCAGCGTGTCCAGCCGGGGCACCAGCGCGAGCGCCTGATCGAGACGTTCCCCCAGCTCCGCATCGTCCAGCCGGGACTCGACCTGGCGTGCCAGCCGACCGACCGGGCGCAGCTCGTTGACCAGGCTGCGTACGTCCTGCGCCAGCCCGCCGACCTGGTCGATCGGGCCGCCCGGGGCGGTGAGCCGCACCAGCGCGTTGACCAGCTGATAGACGTCGCGGCCGAACTGCACCGCCATCGCCGAGACGTTGATGGTGCCGACCACCGCCTGCGCCACGAATGCGGTGCCGTAGCTGACGTAATCCCGCCGCTCGTCCATCGTCACTCCCCTGCGCCGGCCGCCGTAACCCGACGATACCGGCCCGGAGTCACGGGTCGTGGCGATACCTCAGGCGGCAGGACTGCGGTGCCGCAGCCAGAGCAGCGGGCCGGAGATCAGGTACAGCCCGACCAGCACCGCGAAGGTCGTGGAGGCGTTCGCGAACGCCGCGACGACGGGCAGCACCCACAGCCACGGCGGCAGCTTCGCGATCCGGGCCAGCTTGGCGTACGGGAAGCTGCTGACCATCAGTACGGCCAGGCCGCCGACCAGGACGAGAGCGACCACCACCGGCCCCGGCCGGGGGTTGAGCAGGATCGTGATCGCCATGATCGCCGCGGCCATCGTGGTCGGTACGCCGCAGAAATACCGGCCGTCCTTCGGCGAGACGTTGAACCGGGCCAGCCGGATCGCCGCGCACACCGTGACCAGTACGCACAGCGGCGCGAGCACCGGCAACGGCGCCACGTCGGCCAGCCAGAAGTACGCGACCAGCGGCGTCGCGATACCGAACGAGCACATGTCGGCCATCGAGTCCATCTGCGCGCCGAACGGGCTCGCCACACCGAACTTGCGGGCCAGCCCACCGTCGACCCCGTCGAGTGCGACGCAGCCCAGCAGCAGCAGGGCGCCGAGCCGCAGCTCGCCCTGGACCGCGAGGAACACCGCGGACAACCCGAGCAGGATGCTGGCGATGGTGCAGGCGTTGACGAGGGCGAACTTGATACGCCGGGAGAGCGTGGGCTCGCCGGGCAGCAGCGGTATGGAAGCCGGCCCAGCGGTGGCGGCCATCGACGGCATCGCGGGGCTCACCGAAGCGACCGCCATCGTCGGCCGGCTGGTGAAGCCCTCTGTGGAACCGGTCGGCGTGGGCAGGGTCATCAGCCGGTCCCCCTGCCGGCGGCCTGCCAGCACCCGCCGCGCGAACGAACCACTGCGGCGAAGACCCCGGGTCCAACGGCGACCGGCAGGGCGTGGTTGATCCGCTGACCGGCGACGCCGCCACGGGTTTCTGGGCACTGCACTTCCTCCTGGCCGGAGGGCTGATCACCGATCTGGTGATGAATTCCGGCGCTGCGGCATACACAATCGCACACGAATGCGACCCTTGGCGATGCCCGATCGTCGCGATCTTCCTTACGTCGGCCCAAGGGTGGCGTTAACGAGCACGCAACAGCCGACACATTCTTGGTACACCTTCACTACGAAGTGTACGCCGATTGAGTCTTGTCAATCACGGACTGTGACTGACATCCCCGCGGTACCGAACGCCTCGGTGGTGATCTCTGTCAGCTCCAGGCCGGTCAGCTGGCCCGGCCCGAACCACGCCGCCTCCGCGGTGGAACCGCCGTGATCGTGCACCACCACCGGCCCCGGCTTCGCCACCTCGACCCGGTAGAAGGCCCGTACGCCGTGCCAGTCGATCGGGTAGCCCTCCGGGCCCATGGTGTGCCGGTCGCGGTGGCTGGCGACGCCGAGCAGGCCGGTGATCTCGCCGTGCTGGCCGGTCTCCTCGACCACCTCGCGCAGCAGTGCCACCGTGGGCGCCTCGCCGAAGTCCGTACCGCCGCCGGGGAGGTGCCAGCGCCCGCCGCCCGGGTAGCCGTCGGCGATCCGGGTGAGCAGGATCCGGCCGGCCGGGTCGGTGGCGACGGCGTACGCCGCGAACCGCTGCGCCCGGGGCAGGCCGTCCGGGCCCGGCAACGCGTGGAACGAGGGCAGGTCCGGCGGGTCCTCGGGGCGCAGGTCGCCCACCGCCTCGGGCAGCCCGAGCACGGCGGCGGTGAACGCCCGCAGCGGCAGCCCGGCCGCCTCCGGCGGCGCCACCCAGCGCGCTTCGTCCACGGTGCCGTTGCCGTACGGGGCGGCAGCCGGGTCGCCGGCGCGGTGCGCGGTTTCGGCGGCGTGGTCGAGCACGGTCGCTTCGTAGATCAGCCGGTCGGTGTGCAGCGCCAGCCCGCGCCCGGGAAGCTCCCGCAGGTCGGCGCGCACTTCCCGCAGTGTCGACACGTCGACGGCCAGACCCGCTTCGGCGGCGACCTCGCGTACCACCGTGTCGTGGGGATGTTCCCCGTGGTCGACGCCGCCACCCGGCAGCGACCACACGCCGGCGGTGACCGACTGGGCGGCACCGCGCACCAGCAGCACGCGACCATCCGGGTCGGTGCAGAGGGCGTACGCCGCGATCCGGCGCAGCGGTTCCAATTCGGCAGTCACGGCCGGGATTGTTCCCTGTGGAGTGCGACGGGGGCTAGTAAGGGGGTGCGCTCTGGTGGAACTTCCCACTATCGGTACATCTGTCTTGACACTCCGCTATTAGTCATGCCGATATTCATGATCAGGCACGGTCAAATAACGTTGCGTAGCCTCAAGAGTACGAGGAGTTGCAGAATTGCGGAATCCAGCGTACGGGTGACCCGTCATTCCCATTCGATGGTGCCGGGAGGCTTGCTGGTGACGTCGAGGACGACCCGGTTCACCTCGGGCACCTCGTTGGTGATCCGGTTGGAGATCCGGGCAACCACCTCGTACGGCAGGCGGGACCAGTCTGCGGTCATCGCGTCCTCGCTGGAGACCGGCCGCAGCACGATCGGGTGGCCGTACGTGCGGCCGTCGCCCTGCACCCCGACGGACCGTACGCCGGCCAGCAGCACCACCGGGAACTGCCACACGTCACGGTCCAGGCCGGCGCGGGTCAACTCCTCGCGGCCGATCGCGTCGGCGGCGCGCAGCACGTCGAGCCGGTCGCGGGTGACCTCGCCGATGATCCGGATCGCGAGCCCGGGACCGGGGAACGGGTGCCGCCAGACGATCGCCTCGGGCAGCCCGAGCTCCAGGCCGAGCGCGCGTACCTCGTCCTTGAACAGCGTGCGCAGCGGCTCGACCAAGGTAAAGGCCAGATCAGAGGGCAGGCCGCCGACGTTGTGGTGGGACTTGATGTTGGCGGTGCCCGTACCGCCGCCGGACTCCACCACGTCCGGGTAGAGCGTGCCCTGCACCAGGAACTCGACGTGCGCTTCGGCCTCTACCTCGCGCGCCGCCTGCTCGAAAACCCGGATGAACTCGCGGCCGATGATCTTGCGCTTCTGCTCCGGGTCGGTGACGCCGGCCAGCGCGCCCAGGAACCGGTCGGCGGCGTCGACCACCTTGAGCTGGATCCCGGTGGCGGCGACGTAGTCCTTCTCGACCTGCTCCGCTTCGCCCGCCCGCAGCAGGCCATGGTCGACGAACACGCAGGTCAGCTGGTCCCCGACGGCCCGGTGCACCAACGCCGCCGCCACCGCCGAGTCCACCCCGCCCGACAGGCCGCACAAGACGCGCCGGGAACCCACAGTGGCCCGGATCGCCGCCACCTGGTCGTCGATGATGTTGCCCATGGTCCAGGTCGGCGCGATGCCGGCGATGTCGTACAGGAAGTGCTCGAGCACCTTCTGGCCCTGCGCGGTGTGCACCACCTCGGGGTGGAACTGCACCCCGGCCAGCCGGCGGCCGACGTCCTCGAACCCGGCCACGGGAGCACCGGCGCTGCGGGCGGTGACGGCGAAACCGGGGCCCGCCGCCGCGACCGAGTCGCCGTGGCTCATCCACACCGACTGCTCGGTGTCGAGGCCGTCGAAGAGCACGCCGGGCGTCACCACGGAGACGGCGGTGGCGCCGTACTCCCGGAGACCGGTTTTCTCCACCTGACCGCCGGTGGCGCGCGCCATCGCCTGGAAGCCGTAGCAGATCCCGAACACCGGTACGCCGGCGGAGAACAGCGCGGCGTCGACCTGTGGGGCGCCGGGCGCGTACACGCTGGCGGGGCCGCCGGAGAGGATGATCGCGGCCGGCTGCTTCGCCAGCATCTCCGCGACCGGCATCGAGTGCGGCACGATCTCGCTGTAGACGCGCGCCTCGCGTACCCGGCGGGCGATCAGTTGGGCGTACTGGGCTCCGAAATCGACCACCAGGACCGGCGACGGCGTACTCATGCCACGAGCCTAATCGGCGCTGTCGCCGGGACCGGCGACGCCTCCTGTCCGCGACCGGACCCGGGCCTTTTATGCCTTGCTGCGATGTGATCACCTAACCGGGTGGACATCGACCAGTTCTTCACCCACGGGCCCGATGGTCCGTTCCGCGCCCACCAGGTCTTCACCAACCGCGAGGCGCACCTGGACGTCCTGCGGCGGCGGCTGGCCAGCCACGCCACCCGGCGCTGGCCCACCCCACAACTGCTCGACTTCAACCGGCCCGCAGAGAACGTCGCGGCCTTCGCCGGTGAAGGTGGGATAGGAAAGTCGACGTTGGTACGCCACGCGGTCAAGCTCGCCGTCGGCAGCGAGTGGGAAGAGCTGCCCGAGCACCGGGCCGCCGCGGTGATCGACTTCGACGACTCCGCCTCGTCCAGCTTCGAAAACATCATTCTGCGGGTACGCGCCGCGCTGGCCCCGCTGTGCAAGCGCTGGCCGGCGTTCGACCTGGCGCTGGCGGTGTACTGGGAGCGCAAGCACCCGGGCGAGTCGCTCACCGGGTTCCTGGACCGCAGCACGCTGGCCGGCTCGCGGCGGATGGCCGAGCAGGTGGGCGGCGCGCTGGACGAGCTGCTCGGCGGATTCGGGCTGGTGTCGGTGGCGTACCGGGCGATCGAGCTGCTCGGGTCGCGGGCGGTGAAGGCGAACCGGCTCAAGCGGCTGCGGCAGGAGCTGCCGGCGCTGCAGCCGATCCTGGACGAGCCGGACCCGGACCGGATGCTCGGTTACCTGCCGGTGCTGCTCGCCGCCGACCTGGAGAGCGGCCGTACGTCGCGCGACGCGCTCGCGATCTGCCTGCTGGACACCTTCGAGAACGTACAGCGGCTTCCCGCCGAGCGGGGCGGCCTGGAGGACCTGGTGTCGCGGCTGGTCTACCTGATGCCGAACGTGTTCTTCGCCGTCGCCAGCCGGCGCCCGCTGCAGTGGCACGAACCCGTACGCAGCGTCGGGTTGACGTACGGGGGTGAGGGGCGATGGCCGGGGCTGGCCGGCGACGACCAGCTCCCGCTCGACGGCTTCGACGAGCTGGACGCCGACCGCTACCTGACCACCCGGCTCACGGTGGACGACCAACCCGCGATCCCGGCGCCGGTACGGGAACGCATCGTCGCGGGCGCCGCCGGCTCGCCGCTCTACCTGGCGCTGTCGTCCAACCTCTACCAGCAGTACCTGGCCCGCGGCGAGACCCCGCCGCCGGAGGAGTTCGGCCACCCGTTCCCGGAGCTGGTGCTGCGTACGATGCGCGACCTGTCGGCCGGCGACCGTGACCTGCTGCGGGCCGCGGCGCTGCTGGAAGCCTTCGATGCCACGATCCTGCGCGCGGTGCTGCCGTACGCCCGGGAGCGGACCGTCGACGCGTTCCTGACCAGGCAGTTCGTACGGCACGACCCGAGCGTGTGGCCGGCCTACCGGCTGCACGCCAACCTCCGCAAGGGTGTACGCGACTGCGACGAGCTGACCACCGACGGCTGGACGGCGTCCGAACGGCGCGACCGCGCGCTGGTCGCGGTCGACCACCTGACCACGGTGGCGACGAGCGTGTGGGACGACGACTCCGCGCTGCCGCTGCGGGAACGCGGGCTGCGCGCCGTGGCGGCGTTCCTGCTGGGGCTGCACGCCAGCGCCGAGCACGGGCTGGAGCCGGACGGGCTGGGCGTGATGGCGTACACCCTGCGGGAGCTGGGGCACTGGCAGGTGTTGACTTCTTTGCCGGCGTACGCCGAGCATCCGGAGCTGGCGCGGCTGGTCGCGGTGGCGCGGCTGGCGGCGTACCCGGAGCGCAACGCCGCGGAGGGGTACGCCGCGATGCGGAAGGCGGCGGGCGACCGGCTCAGCGACTATCTGCGGTTCGAGCTGGGCAGCCGGGCCCACTTCATCGGGGAGCTGGCGGCGGCGGACGACTACTTCGAGGGGATCGCCGACGGGTCCCCGCTCGGGGTGGGCGCGCTGTTCGGGCTGGCCGGCAACGCGATGCGGCGCAGCGACTACGAACGGGTGGCGGCGCTGATGACGCGGGCGCCGCAGAGCCGGCTGGACCGGATCCGGGTCAACGACATGCTGGGCCACGTCGAGCTGCACAACGCCCGGTTCGCGGAGTCGGCGGCGCTGTTCGCCGAGGCGTTGGAGCAGGCCGAGCAGGCCAACTCGCCGCTGTGGGCCGCTCGCGGCGCGCGGCACCTGGCGCAGGCGACGATGTGGTACGACCCCGAAGCGACGCTGCGGCTGGTGCCCCGGGCACGCGAGCTGAACTACTCCGCCGGGGAGTTGAACGGGGTGGCGCAGTGCGACCTGGCCGCCGCCACGGCGCACGCGTACCGGGGTGAGTGGGAGCGGGCCGGCGAGCTGCTGGCGGCGGCGCGGCGGCGGTTCACCGAGCTCGGCGCCACCCGGGAGCTGCTCCCCGTGGACCCTCTTGAGGTGTTGCATTGCACCGCGCTGGGCCGGCACGACGACGCGGTCGAGATCACGTCCCGGCTGGCGGCGGCGCAGGCGGAAGGGCAGCCGCTGTGCGTACCGGTCTGGGTGGCGGTCAGTGCACTGTGGACGGAGCGGCCGGAGCTGTGCGATTTCGCCACGATCGGGTGGTTGGACTCAGCGGAGCAGGCACGAGCCCGCTGGTCGGAGCCGTTGCGCCGGCTCCAGGCCGTGGCACCGGGCAATATGGGAGGTATGGAGGCTTCCGAGTGACCGGCCCGGTGGGGCCGCTGGCTGCCGCTGCCGATACCGCGACCGACCGGTGCGGGCCGTTGGACGTCGCGGACGCCGGGCGGATTCCGACTGACGAGCTGGCGGAGGCGGAGCTGGCGGTGATCCGGCGGGCCGCGCTGGCGAGCACGGCGTACGACGGGGCGCCCGGGACTGTCACCGGGACGGTTGCCTTCGGCACGGTCACGGTCGCGAAGCTGCAGCGGCGTACCCACGAGCGGATCGGTACGATACGCCGGCTCGAGTGGCTGCGGCAGCACGCTGGGATCCCGGCACCACAGCTGCTTGATCACGGCACGGTGCCGACCGGGCGGCGGGACGGCTGGTGGGCGATCCTGTCGTACGCGGCCGGTGGGTCCGCCGCGTCACCGACTCCGGGCCAGCAGCGAGCGCTCGGCGCCGCGCTGCGGGCGTGGCACGAGTCGGGCGTGACCGGCGGGCTGCGCCTGGACGACCCGGGCGGGCTCGGCGTGCTGTTGGGTACGCCGCGGGAGTTCGTGCCGGCGGGCTATCCCGAGCTGGCGGAGCGGTACGCCGCCGCCTGCGCCGGGCAGCCGGTAACCCCGATCCACGGCGACGCCGCGGTCTGCCACAACACCCTGTTCGCCGGTGACGACCTGGCCGCGCTGATCGACTCCGGCGCCGTGGAGCACGGCCCACCGATGCTCGACCTGGCCTGGGCGCTCGCCGTCGACCTCCCCCACGGCGCTGCGGCCGACCCGCTGCTCGACGGCTACGGCCGCGACGCCGTCTCGCGGGACGCGCTGGCTGCTCTGCTGCCGCTGCTGATGGTGCGCCGGCTGGTCGACGTACGCCGGATCGGCGCCGCCGCCGTCGGTGCCGACTGGCTGATCGGCTGGCTGCGCGCGTACTCCCCCGACCTGCTGGCCCTGGTCGCCGGCGAACTCGGCGTGTGAGTCATACCCCGGTGCGAGACTGGTGGGATGGGAGACATCCTGGTCGGTACGGCGTCGTGGACGGACAAGACGCTGCTCGCCTCGGGTTGGTATCCGAAGTCCGAGGACACCGCGGAGAAGCGGCTGGCGTACTACGCGAAGCAGTTTCCGCTCGTCGAGGTCGATGCGACGTACTACACCCCGCCGGCGGAGCGCACCGCGGAGCTGTGGGCAGCGCGTACCCCCGAAAGGTTTGTCTTCAACATCAAGGCCTACGGGCTGCTCACCGGGCACCCGGCGCGGGTGAACTCGATCTACAAGGACCTGCGCCCGGAGACCGACAAGACGAACGTGTATCTGAAGGATCTCGAGCCGCAGGTGCAGGAGGACATCTGGGACCGGTTCCTCTCCGCGCTCGACCCGCTGGCAACGGCCGGCAAGCTCGGGGCGCTGCTGTTCCAGTTTCCGCCGTGGTTCACCATCCGCAAGGACAACAAGCGGTACGTCCGCGAGGTGATCCACCGCTGCGAGCCGCTGCGCGTCGTGGTCGAATTCCGGCACGCCAGCTGGTTCGACGGTGACAACGCCGCCGAGACGCTCGACTTCCTCCGCCGCGAGAACATCCCGTACGTCTGCGTCGACATGCCGCAGGGCCACCGCTCCTCCATCCCACCGATCCTGGAGGCGACCAGCGATCTGGCGGTCGTACGCTTCCACGGCCACAGCGACAAGTGGACCAGCAAGGACATCTACGAGAAGTTCGGCTACGAATACTCCGAGCGGGAGCTGGCCGACTGGGCGCCGAAGCTGGCCAAGCTGGCGGAGAACGCCGAGCACACCCACGTACTGATGAACAACTGCTACTCCGACTACGCCCAACGCAACGCGGCGCAGCTGATGGACTTCCTGACCGGCGAGGATGCCAACCTGGTGACGAGCGGCTGATACGCACAGCGCTCCAAGTCCTGATAAATCGGATGGCTCAGCTTGCTTCGAGATAGCGCTCCAAAGCCTCACGGGCCAGGGCGGACAAGCTCTTGCCCTCGGCCGCGGCACGTCGTTCGGCTCGCTCCCGAATGGCTTCAGGCACCCGGAACTGCACCCGGGGAGAATGCACCGAGCCACCTGACAGCGACTTGCGACCCGGCACGAGGTTGCGGCGCCGCACCACGGCCAGCGTCTCCTGCGCCAACTGCTCGGCACGCTGTTCGGTGAGCCGGCTCCCGTCGGGGAGATAGACCCGCTCCTTGTCGAGGTCTACGTCCTCGATGGTGGCGTCTGGTCCGACTACGAACCGTTCAGGATCAACGCTCATCGGCCTCCTCCTCCCGGTTGTCGTCTCTGAAGGACGTGGGCATGGCGTGGATGACGGTCAGACCACCCGGATTGCGGTCATCTGGCACCGCGATCACCTCCAGCTCGACGCCGCGATCGTCCTCGCCGACGTACAGCAACTGGTCCGTTTCGGGAACGACCATCGGGACGCCCGCATTCCGCATCGCCATGAGGATTCGCGCGTTCCCGATCTTGTGCTTGCGACCCGAGCGGGCGACACGGATCCTTACTCGTCGATAGTGTCAGACACTACAGGCATGGGTCAAGGTTTGGGATCAACACCGCGTACAGAGTTCCGCGGGGACCAGGTGTACGAGTCAGGAGAGGATCTCGAAGCCACCAGCGCGTGTAGTTAGTTCCACACGTCGTTGCCGCAGCTCCAGGCGGCCCTGGGCGTGCACGGTCCGGCGTTCGCGATGTGCCTCGATAGCTCGCTCATAATCCGAGCGCCCGAGCCGTACCCATACCGGCCGGCGCGGATCGATGCCGCCCGCCTCGGCGATCAACTCACCACGTACCCGGATCCGCCAACGGTCGTTCCCATATGGCTCATCGTGCAGGCCCGAACGCGAAGGGCGCTACCGGGACGGGTTGCGGTACGCCCGGCAGTGCCTGGACGTGGCCCGGCTGGGCGACAGGCGGGTCATGCAGGCACTGGCCCGCAACGCCATCGGCTGGTGCCACACACTGCTCGGCGAGCACGAAGAGGCCATCGTCCACTGTCACCAGGCACTCGCCGAACTGCGGGATCTGGGCGAGCGGGTGAGCATGTCCGACGTCCTGGGAAGCCTCGGCCGGGCTCACAGCCAGCTCGGACGGTACCGGCAGGCGGTGGACTACTACCAACAGGCGATCGACTGGTGCCACCAGCACGGTGACGGCCGGGACCAAGCCGTGAAGCTGATCGACCTCGGCGATACCTACCACACCGCCGGCGACCATGCCGCCGCCCGGGACGCCTGGCAGCGGGCGCTGCACCTCCTCGACGAGATCGGCCACCCGGACACCGACAAGCTGCGTAAGCGAATCGCTGAGCTCGGGTAGCGGCGTCGTTACCGGCACCGGGGCAAGCCCTGCTCAGCGGCACGGACGCCGACCACGGTGGTGCCGTGGTCACGTGGTGAGCTTGCTGGCGACGTACTCCCGGAGTGCCTTTTTGTTGACTTTGCCGACGTTGGTGAGGGGTAGTGAGTCGAGCAGCTCCAGTCGGTACGGGATCTTGAATTTCGCCACCTCTCCGGCGACGAACGCGGCGGCGATCTCGTCCAGCGTGAGCGAGCCGCCGGGGTGCAGCACCACGCAGGCGCAGACCCGCTCGCCGGCGTCGCGGTCCGGCATCGCCACCGCCGCCACGCGCGCCACCTGCGGCAACGTGTAGATCACGTTCTCCACCTCTTCGGCCGAGATCTTCTCGCCGGCGACGTTGATCTGGTCCTTGGAACGTCCCTCCACCATCAGGTTGCCGCTGGCGTGGAGCCGGACGATGTCGCCGGTGCGATACCACCCGTCCTCGGTGAAGCTGGTCGCGTTGTGCTCCGGCGCCCGGAAATAGCCCCTCGGGGTGTACGGGCCGCGAGTCAACAACTCACCGGCTTCGCCGACCGGCACCGGATCGCCGGCCTCGTCCACGATCCGGATCTCGTCGGCGGGGCTGATCGGCCGGCCCTGGGTGTGGATCACCGCGTCCTCGGGGTCGTAGTGGCGGGTGTAGTTGAGCAGCCCCTCGGCCATCCCGAACACCTGCTGCAGCCGGCAACCCAGCAACGGCGTGACGGTCTTCGCCACCTCGGGCGCCAGCCGGGCACCGCCGACCTGCAGGGTGCGCAGGCTGGAGAGGTCGTACCGGTCGGGGTCGGCGGCGACGGTGTCGAGCCACTTCTGCGCGACGGCGGGCACCGCGGCGGTGACCGTGACCCGCGCCGCGGCGATCGTGGCGAGCGCCGTCTCGGGATGCGGCGAGGGCAGCAGCACGACCCGGCCGCCGACGCGCAACGTACCGAGGATCCCGGGGCAGCCCAGCGGGAAGTTGTGCGCCGCCGGCAGCACCACCAGATAGACGGTGTCGGCGTCGAACTGGCAGACCTCGCCGCTGCACCGGGCGTTGTACTCGTAGTCGTTGTGGGTACGGGTGATCAGCTTCGGCAGCCCGGTGGTGCCGCCGGAGAGCAGGAACAGCGCGGGGTCCGACGCCGCCGGCGCCAGCGCGTCGAGCCGCTTGCGCCGGTCGGCGGCCAGGCTCGGGTCAGCCTCAGCCGTAAGGAGTTTCCGCAGGTCGTGGGCGTCCTCGCCGCCGCCCAGGACCAGCAGCTCGCGTACGGTCGGGGCTTGGGCGGCGACCTGCCGGGCCATCCCGAGGTGGTCGAAGTCGCGCCAGGTGCCGGGGACCGCGATCGCCGCCGCGCCGGCGTGCCGGGCCAGGTGGCTCAGCTCGTGCCGCCGGTGCGGCAGCAGCGCCATCACCGGCGCCACCCCGATCCGGAAACACGCCAGGGTGTACGCCACGAACTCCCAGCCGTTGGGCAGCTGCGTCAGGATCGTCTCGCCGGGCTTGAGCCCGATCTCCAGCAACCGCTCGGCGAGCAGATCCGCCCGCTCGGCCAGCTCCCGGTACGTCAGCCGCAGCTCGCCGTCGACCACGGCGACGCGGTCGGCGTACTGGTCGGCCCAGTCCCACAGATGGTCGCCGAGCGGGCGTCCCCGCCAGTAGCCGGCCGCGGCGTACTCGGCGGCGATGTCGTCGGGCCAGGGCACCACGCCGTCCATCATCGTACGAATCTCCTTCGCGCATTGCCGGGCAGGGCTATTCGCCGGCGCGCCCTTTCCATGGAATGGGGCGGGCCGGGTACGACGAGCCATAGTGCCGCGCTCGGGACGCATTCTTCAACCCCGTCCCCGCAATTCATTCACTCGCCAGAAAGACGGGACACACGAGGGTCGGGATTTCCACTATAGTGCGGCTCTAGCCGTTCATGAGAGGCACGGGAGGACTCGACATGGCGGTGTCGGTTACTGGGCGGAAAACGCGGATAACGCGTCGCCTTGATCCTTTGCTGATCGCATCTCGGCTGGCCCGATCGGGGCTGGTCGACGCGTACGCCGTTTACGAGCGCGACGGCACGTGGAGCTTCTTCGGTGGCATCGAGGGCGCGGTCGTACTGCGCCGGGACACCGTCACCGCCAGCTGGCACGGGCGGGTGCACCACCGGTACACCACCACCGACCAGCCACTACGGCAGGTCGCGGGCCTGCTGGCCAGCGGCCCGTACCCGGATTGGCGGGGGTACGGCTGGGCGGCGTTCGAGCTCGCGTACCTGCTGCATCACCGGCCCGACCTGATCGCCGCCGCCGCCGACGAACCGCTGCTGTACGTGGCGCTGCCGTCGGTCGAAGTCACGCTGCGTCGAGACGGCGCCGTGCTGTCAGGGACCGACGGTCAACTAATCGCGCAATGCGCCGACGTCATACGGGATAGCGCAACGGAGAGTGACTACTGGCCAAAGTCACTAGGAGTAGAGGACGTCGACAGAATCTATCTACGGATGGTAGCGAAATCCCTCGGAGAACTGCGCGGTCGGCAGCTCAACAAGGTCATCCTTTCGCGAACCCTTCCCATTGACTTTGAGCTCGACCTACCGGCCACGTACCTGCTCGGCCGTCGCGGAAACACGCCCGCGCGATCATTCCTGGTTCGTCTCGGCGACATCGAGGTGGCCGGATTCAGCCCGGAGACCGTGGTCGAGGTCGACCGCTCCGGACGGGTCAGCACGCAGCCGCTCGCCGGCACGCGCGCGTTGACCGGCAGGCGCGAGGAGGACCACCGATTACGCCTGGCGCTGCTGCGCGACCCGAAAGAGATCTTCGAGCACGCGATCTCCGTCAAGCTGGCGTACGACGAGCTCTCCGGCCTGTGCGGGCAGGCCCGTGTCGAGGACTTCATGGCGGTACGGGAACGCGGCACCGTACAACACCTGGCTTCGCGGGTTTCGGGTCGGCTCACCGGCGGCGCCGACGCCTGGGACGCGCTGGGCGCGCTGTTCCCCGCGGTGACCGGCTCCGGCTCTCCCAAGGTCAAAGCCCTCGAAGCCATCCAGCGGTACGAGTCCGAGCCCCGCGGCCTCTACAGCGGCGCCGTGCTCACCGTCGACTCCACCGGCGCGATGGACGCCGCCCTGGTGCTGCGCGCGATCTACCGCCGCGCCGGCCGGAGCTGGCTGCGCGCCGGCGCCGGCATCGTCGAACACTCCACGCCGGAACGCGAACACGAGGAGACCTGCGAAAAGCTGCGCAGCGTGGCGCGGTATCTCGTACCGGCAGTCAGCACGTTGGGACAGCCCTAGGGGGTGTCACGCCGATGTCACGTCCCCGCCGTCTGGACCCGCCGCCGCCGTACCCGGCGCTGAGCTGGGACGCCGCGCGCGCCCGGGAGTTCGCCGACCGCGCGCTCGACCTGTGGGAAGAGTTCCTGAAGCGGCTCCCGGAGCTTCCGATCACGCCTCGTGCCGACGCGGCCACGGTCGCCCGCGCGGTCGCCACCAGCGTGCCCGACGAGCCGATGCCCGACGACGAGCTGTTCGGGCACCTGCGCGACGTACTCGTCGAATGGCCGGCGGTCACCGGGCATCCGCGCTTCCTGGCGTACGTGGTGGGCTCCGGCACCGTCCCCGGCGCGGTCGCCGACCTGCTCGCGTCCGGGGTGAACATGAACCTCGGTGGTTGGGTGCTCTCCCCCTCGGCTACCGAGATCGAGCTGCGGCTGATGCGCTGGTTCGCCGCGCAGTTCGGGCTGCCCGAGACCGCGGGCGGGCTGATGCTCTCGGGCGGCGCGATGGCCACCTTCACCGCGCTGAAGGCCGCCCGCGACCAGACGGCGGGGTGGGACGTACGCGGCCTCGGCGTCGACGCCGGGCCGCCGCTGCTGGGGTACGCCTCCGCCGACGTACATGTGGTGACCGACCGGGCGTTCGACATGCTGGGCCTGGGCACCCACGCTCTGCGCAAGGTCGCCACCGGGCCGGACCACCGGATGCGGGTGGACGCGCTGCGCGACGCGATCGAGACCGACCTGGCGGTGGGCGCGCGGCCGTACGTGGTGGTCGCCACCGCCGGCACCACCGCGACCGGAGCGATCGACCCGCTGCCGGAGATCGCCGACCTGTGCGCCGAGCACGGTCTCTGGCTGCACGTCGACGCCGCGTACGGCGGGGCCGCCGTTCTCGCCGATGACCTGCGGCCGGCGCTGGCCGGCATCGAACGGGCGGGCTCGATCGCCTTCGATCCGCACAAGTGGCTCTACATCCCACAGTCGGCCGGCTGCCTGCTGGTACGCGACGTACGGCACCTCGCGGACGCGTTCGACGTACACCCCAGCTTCATCCACGAGGAGAAGGAGCTCTCCGGTCGCGGTGTCGACATCGGAAGTCTGGGACCCCAGTTCAGCCGGGGCTTCGCGGCGTTGAAGGTGTGGGTGTCGCTGCTGGCGCACGGGCGGACCGCGTACGCCCGCCGGATCTCCCACGACGCGGCGCTGGCCCGCTTCCTCGGCGAGCGGGCAGCACAGCGGCCGGAGTTCCAACTGGCGGCGCCGGTGAGCCTGTCCACCACGTGTTTCCGGTACGTCCCGCCAGATCTCGCCGGCCGCTCGGGTACGGCCGTCGACGACTACCTCGATCTGCTCAACCAGCGGCTGATGACCGAGGTGCAGATGGACGGCCGGGTGAGCTGCTCCAACGCCGTGCTGGCCGGGCGGTTCGTGCTGCGCGCCTGCGTCGTGAACTACCGCACCGAAGCCGCGGACGTCGAAGCGCTGCTCGACGTCGCGGCGGAGCTCGGGGCCCGGCTCGACGGCGGGCTGCGCCCGCCCGGCCTGAC
>JBOGDF010000005.1:0-38327 GCA_050701635.1 Micromonosporaceae bacterium
CGACCCGCTGCTGCTGGCCGCCGGAGAGCCGGCCGGCGGGGGTGGCGGCCCGGTCGGCGAGCCCGACCCGGTCCAGGCACTCCATCGCCTCCCGCCGCAGCTCGGCGCCGAACCACAGCGACCGCGCCAGCGAGAGCCGGCCCAGCGCGCCGGAGCAGACGTTGTCCAGGGCGCTGCGGCGGCGTACCAGATGAATGTTCTGGAAGACCATCGCCGCGCGCCGGCGGCTGCGGGCGAACTCGGTGCCGCGCAGCCCGGCGACATCCCGGCCGGCGAGCTGGATCTCGCCCGCGTCCGGGGTCTGCAGCCCGACCACGCAGCGCAGCACCGTGGACTTCCCGGACCCGTTGGCGCCGAGCACCGCCACGAACTCGCCGGCCCGTACGTCCAGGTCGACCCCGGCGAGCACCGTACGCCCGGAGAACGACTTGCGCAGCCCACGGATCCGCAGCGGCGGCGTGGCGCTCACACGTCCTCTTCGGTGAGGCCGAGCTCCCTGGCGAGCTCGAACAGCGGCTGGTACGTGGCCTTCTCGACCTTCACCAGCGGCCCCGGCGGGTCCACGTCGAGGAACGCTCCCACCTTCGCCACGTCCTCTGTGGACAGCTCGAGGAGCGCGGTGCGCACCGCGTCCTTGAACGCCGGGTCGAGGTCGCCGCGGACCGTGATCGGGTCGTTCGGGATCGGCTCCGACGTCCAGATCTTGCGGAACTTCGAGGCGTCGAAGCTGCCCTCGGCCTCGGCGGTGGCGAGCTGCTGGCTGTTGATCTCCGCGGCGTCAACCTTGCCCTTGGCGAGTGCGAGCAGCGCCTCGGGGTGACCGCCGGCGTAGTCGATCTTCACGTCCTTCTCGGCGATGCCGGCGGTCTTCAGCGCGTACCGGGGCAGCGCGTCACCGGAGGTCGAGCCGGGGCTGGAGAGCGCCAGCGAGCGGCCCTTCAGGTCGGCGATGCCCTTCACCGGGGAGCTCTTCGGCACCCAGATCCCACCGGTGTACGTGGTCAGCGCGCCGTTCGCGTCGGCGAACGACACCAGCGGCTCCGCCTTCGCCTTCTCGCTGGCGAACACGAACCCGAGCGGGCCGAACTGCGCCAGCTCGAGCTGCCCGTTGCGCATCGCGAGCACCTCGGCCGAGTAGTCGTCGACCACCTTCAGCTCGACGGTGCAGTGCAGCTTCCTGCCCAGCGCCTTCGCCAGCACCTGGTACGCCGGGGTGAGCTTCGCGGGGTCCTCGTACGGTTCGACGCCGAACCGGATCTTGCCGCCGGGGCAGGTAGCCGAGTCGGCGGCGTCGGAGGAGCCGCCGCACGCGGCGAGCGTCATGGTGAGCGCCGCCGCGGTGGCGAGCGTTCCCAGTCTGCGGAGAGCGGACATCGTGGTGCTCCTTCGTCGGGGTATCGGTCTTCGGGAGTGTTTTCGCTGGTCAGAGCAGGTCTGTGAGGACGCGCGGGGCGAGCCCGAACGCGGTGGTCATGCCGATGCCGGAGGTCACGGAGACGACCCGTACGCCCTCGGCGGGGGTCGCGACGAGGAACGGTGCGGGCGCGGAGGCGTACACCCCGCGCCAGCGTTCCCGTACGGTGAGCCGCTCGGCGCCGAGCAGCGCCGCGGTCTCGGTGAGTACGTGCCGGTCCAGCTCCTCGTCGGCGAACGGGCCGAGCGTCCGGCCGTACGCGTGGGTGTCGCCGATGGTGAGGTCGCCGTCGGGGAGCTGGGTCAACATCAGGTTGAGCCCGATGGCGACCAGCTCGGGGCGCTCGGCGGTGAGCCGGGCACGTACCGCCGGGAGGCTGGGGCAGCCGGCGAAGCCGTCGTACCGCAGCAGCGAGTAGCCGGTGAGCACCGCCGGGTCGATCGCCTGGGGGTACGGGTTCGCGACCCGCAGCATCCGCAGCGCACACCGGGTGACGCCCGCCTGCTCGGCGAGCTGCGGGAAGTGCCGGTCGACGTGGTGGCCCAGCGCGACCACGATCCGGCGGGCGCGCAGCACGCCGCGGCTGGTGCCGACCGCGCCCGACTCGATGGTGTGCGCCGCGGTCGACCAGTGGAACGTGACGCCCCGCTCGGCAAGCCACCGCGCCACCGCCGGCACCGCCTCCCGCGGATCGACCCGGATGTCGAGCGGCAGCCACGCGCCCCCGGTCACCGCGGTCGCACCGGTCGCACCGGTCGCGCCGGTCGCGCCGGTCGCACCGGTCACGCCGGTCGCACCGGTCACGCCGGGTGCGCCGGTCGCACCGGTCGCACCGGTCGCGCCGGAGCTGAGCGGCACCCGGTCGGTGACCTCGCGCGGTGACAGTGGCACCACCTGGTCGCCCCGGATCGCGGCGAACTCTTCGAGCACGGCGTACTCGTCGGCGTGGCGGGCCACCACCACGGTGCCGCTGTCCCGGAGCCAGAAGCCAGCCTCCTTCGCCAGCCGCAGCCAGGTGGTACGGGCGGCGAGCGCGTACTCCAGCGCCGGGCCGGACTGGGCGGTGACGCAGCCGTGGCCGAAGTTGCGGATCGAGGCGCCGACGGGGTGCTCGTCCCGCTCCACGACCACGACGGACAAGCCTCGTTCCAGCGCCTCGTACGCGTGGGCGAGCCCGACGATACCGGCGCCGACGACGACCAGGTCGGCCGTACCGAGGCTTCCCACACTTGTCATGACAAGAACCATCGAGGTGTTCGGCAAGCCCTGTCAACCGGCCGGACTGGACCGTCAGCCGCTGTTCACTGGCCGTTCACCACGGCTGTGACCTGCGAAAACGTTCTCCGATGGCGTGGTGGGCGGGTGCCGTACCACCTGTATAGTCAACGTTCATGCAGGAGCCGCTCCACGAGCAGATCGCCGGTCACGTACGCCGCCAGATCGCCACCGGCGAGCTCGCCGTCGGTGCGCCGCTGCCGTCCGAGTCGCAGCTCTGCGCGCAGTGGCACGCCTCCCGCGGACCGGTACGCCAGGCGCTCGCCACGCTGCGCGCCGAAGGGCTGATCGGCGGCGGCCGCGGCAAGCCCCCGGTGGTACGCCGCCAGTCGCTGAGCCAGTCGTTCGACACCTTCCTCTCGTTCTCCCAGTGGGTACGCGGCCTCGGCCGCACCCCCGGCCAGCGCACCACCGAGATCGCGCGCCGCCCCGCGCCGGCGGTGGTCGCCGACGCGCTCGACCTGGACGAGGGCACCCCGGTGGTGCAGCTGCTGCGGCTGCGCCTGATCGACGACAAGCCGACGATGCTGGAGCGCACCACATTCATCGAGCCGGTGGGTCGGCTGCTGTTCGACCACGACTGCGACTCCGGCTCGGTGTACGCGTATCTGCGCGGCCGGGGCGTCGACATGTCGGTCGCGCACCACCTGATCGACGCGGTCGCCGCCGACGAGACCGACAGCGCGCTGCTCGGCGTACCGCTGGGGGCGCCGTTGCTGCGGGAACGCCGCCGCGCCGGCAGCCTCGACGGCGAGCCGATCGAGTACTCCGACGACCGCTACCGCCCCGACATGGTCAGCTTCACCATCGAAAACTCCGACCAGGCGCAGCCCGCCCTGGTACGCAGCTGGACTCCCCTCGGAAGGTCGGCCTCGTGATCGAGCTCGCAGTCCTGGACATCGCCGGCACCACCGTCGAGGAGCACCAGGCGGTCTACCGCGCCCTCGCCGACGCCGTGGTCGGCGCCGGCGGCGACCCCACCCCCGGGGACATCCAGCGCTGGATGGGCGCCGACAAGCGCGAAGCGATCGCCGGCATGCTTCCAGGGGCCACCAGTTCCACTGTGGACAGTGCGTTCGACGACTTCCACGCACGGCTGGAGGCGGCGTACCGGGCGACGCCGCCGGAGCCGCTGCCGGGCGTACCGGAGGCGCTGGCGAAACTGCGGGCCGACGGCGTGAAGGTCGCGCTGACCACCGGCTTCGACCGGCGGATCACCGACGGGCTGCTGCGTACCCTCGGCTGGGAATCGGGTGTGGTCGACGCGGTGGTCTGCGTGGACGACGTACCGGCGGGGCGGCCGGCGCCCTACATGATCTTCCGCGCCATGGAAGCCACCGGGGTGTACGACGTCCGCCGCGTCCTCACCGCCGGCGACACCGTCCGGGACCTGCGGGCGGGCGTCAACGCCGGTGCCGGGTACGTGGTCGGCGTACTCACCGGCGGCCTGGACGCCACCGCACTCGGCGCCGTACGCCACACCCACCTGCTCCCCAGCGTCGCGAGCCTTCCCGACCTGCTCGCCTCCAGCTAGCCCGGCTCGCCATCTTCTGTCCCTCGGTTCTCCGGCTCGAGGGAGCGATACCTTGGCCGTGGCGGGGAAACGTGGTGGATCCTGAGATCACACCCGCGATCGATCGATGCCATGCCAGGAGGGCTGGTGCTCGAGGCTCTGGGGTTCAGCCCGGTCGAGGAGCAGGTCTACGACCTGCTCGTGACGCGTGGCCGGATGTCGCTCGACGAGGTGCTCGCCGAGAGCGACGCGAAGCCCCGGCTGCAGCGGCAAGCCCTGGAGAGGCTGGTGGCCAAGGGGCTGGTCCGCCGGCTGGCGGGACCGGAGCACGAGTTCGTGGTCGCTCCGCCGGAGTACGCCATCGAGGTGCTGATCAGCGAGCAGATGCGCGCGCTGCAGGCGGTACGGGCGAGTTCGGCCGACCTTGCCACCCGGGTCCGCAGGGTCACCCTGGACGTGGACCCGACCCAGCTGATCGAAATCGTTGCGGGCGAGGGTTCGAACCGCCAGTTGTTCCTCCAGGTGGTCAAGAGCGCGCGGGAGGAGATCGCAGTCTTCGACCGGCCTCCGTACGCCATCGACGTCAGTGAGGCGACCGGCGAGGAGGCGATGGGCGAGCAGGCGCGGCGGATGAGTTCGGGGCTGCGCCTGCGTACCGTCTTCGACCGGTCGCTGCTCGAGGACGCCGACCACATGCGCCGGATCCTCCGGGGCGCCGCGGCCGGCGAGCGGGCCCGGGTGGCCAGGGTCCCCCTCAAGCTCGTACTCATCGATCGTGAGTGGGCGATGCTGCCGCTCCTGAACGCGGGCGGGTCCACACCCGAGGCGGTCGTGATCGTACGTCGCTCGGTGCTCCTGGACTCACTGGTGGCGCTCTTCGAGTCGGTGTGGGAAAACGCCGTCGAGATCAAGCCGACGGCAGATGACGAGCTGACGCTGATGCGTACCCCGGAACGCGACCTCAGGCAGATCGCGCACCTGCTGGCCGCCGGCATGACCGACACCGCCATCGCGCACCATCTCGGCATCAGCCATCGGACCGTACGGCGCCGGATCAAGGACCTCATGGACGAGCTCCGCGTCGACTCGCGGTTCCTCGCCGGCGTACGGGCGGCTCAGCGGGGCTGGCTGTGAGCGCAACGGTCTGCGGCCCGCGTCACCCACAGGTTGGCCACCTGCGTCCATTGGCCACCTAAGGACAGAACTCCGACTTAGCGTGGCTGCATCGGGGGACTCATTCCCAGCGGGCGCATGGAAAGGATCCCCCGGTGCGCAAGCGTTTTCTGCGTCTGTTCTCGTCCGCCGTCGCGATGATCGCGTTCACGGCAGCAGCAGGCCTCCTGACCCCGACAACGGCCGGAGCAAGTCCGGCCGACGATTACGTCGGCCCGTTCTACGGCGACGGCAACCTGCCGCCTGGGTGCATCCAGGACATGAGCCCCACCAACCCGGACAACATCTGCTACCACGGGAAGATCGGCCTCAACGCCCTGGACTCTCCCAAGGTCGACGTGGCCGTGCTGGTGCCCGCCTCGCCGACCGCCGAGCGCGACCTGCGGATCATGCGCCAGGCCGCCGAGGCCTGGGAGGGCGGCATCGACTACCTCTCCGACGAGATGGGGCTCGACTGGCTGCGCGACGGCGTCGACTTCACCATCTCGGCCGACGTCGTCGGTCTCACCGAAGGCGACGAGGTCAGCACGTACCCGCTGTACGACCCCGAGATCGTGATCATCGCGACCAACCCGGCCGGTGGCGCCGGCATCGGCGTCGACCCCTTGTACCTCACCGACGCCGTGGGCATCTTCGACGAGAACGGGGTGCCCTGCCACAACATCCCGAACCCGTTCTCCCTGGAGGCGTGGGAGGGTATGCCAGGGTACGACGGCCACCACGGCGCCGGCGGAGGCACGTACGTGGAGGATTGTGGCGGCGCCGGCGGCAACGTCTGCTTCTCGGTCAACGGGGCCGTCGACCCGGTCCCGGGAGTCACGGACACGTTCTCGCTGTTCGACCTGGTCCTGCACGAGACCGGCCACTGCCTGACCCTCGGCCACGTGGGCGACGGCGCGGAGACTCCGGCGTGGGGCCCCGTGCCGACGACCGACATCATGGCGTACAGCTATGACCCGCCCGGTCAGAACAAGTGCGTCTCGACGCTCAACGTGGAGGGGTTCGCGGTCCGGATGAGCCGCTATCTCGACGTGAACGGCGACGGTGCCGTCACCGAGGCGGACCGGATCGAGCCCAACGACGTGACCGGTGACGGGTCGAACTCGTTCCAGGTGCAGCACCCGGACCATCACCTGTACGCGTCCTCGACCGGTTCGGTCTGGGACTGCCCGCAGCCAGACCTCGGCACCCTGCCCGGTACGCCGACCGACTGGACACCAGAGCCGGTCGAGACGCACCACCCGGTGCTGACCGTGACCACACCGGAGCACGGTGCCGAGACCGCCGACGGGCACGTCCACATCAGCGGTACGGTCGAGCGCCGGCCGATCGACGCCCCGCCCACGTCGGCGACGGCGTCCCATGACGACCCCGAGGGCGACGCGCTGTCGGATCTGACCGACATCGAGCAGCTCGAGGTCGAGGTGAGCGATCTCGAGGTGACCGCCGTGCTGAAGGTGGCCCAGTTGTGGCCGTCCACCACGGTCACCAGCCTGCCGGAATACAGCGTCAGCATCGGCGGCCGGCAGATCAAGTCGTTCGTGCCCGACCCACGCATGCCGTCGGAGGTCACCACCTATGACCACTCGTCGGAACGGCCGCTGCCGAGTGAGTGGTCGGAGTGGGATCCGGTCGCCAACACCGTCACGTTCCGCATCCCGCGCAGCTACCTGGCGGGGGTGAAGGTGACGGCGCCGTACGACGTCTTCGCGCTCAGCGGGTACGTGGCGAACAACAAGTTCACCCTGGTCTCCGACGACCGGGCGCCCGACACCGGATCCGTGGGTGTCGCCGCGCCCGCCGGAACCGGGACCACCACCTCGGGCTCGGGTGGCGCGGGTGGCTCCACCGCCGGCAGCTTGCTGAACCCGATCGTCCTCGAACAGCCAGGCGGCAACCAGTTCACGGTCGCGGACAGCTCGCTCGGGGTGACGACCGGCACCCAGCATCACTTCACGCTGTCCGTACCGGAGAGCAGCGATGTCGAGTTGACCCTCGCCTGGGGCGACGCCAGCGACCTCGACATGTACGTCACCGGCGCCGCCACGCGCTCGGCGGCCTCCACGGGTCAGCCGGAGACTCTGGTGATCGAGAACGTACGAGGCGAGCTGAAGATCGAGGTTGACCCGTACCTGGTCCTCGGCGTGCCGAGCACGACGTACACCCTCACGGCGACGCTGGTCCCGGTCTCGGGCGACAGCGACGGCGACGGGGTCCCCGACGGGGACGACAAGTGCCCCTCGGAGGCCGGGCCGGCACCCACCGGGTGCCCGGACGCCGACGGCGACGGCGTACCCGACATCTACGACCTGTGCCCGAACGAGCCGGGCAACGGTGCCGACGGCTGCCCGATCCCGGCCACCGAGCACATCCACGTGTACGTCGACGGTGTGCTGGCGGCCAGCCAGGACGTCGACACGAGCAACAAGCTCGACACGTACGCCCTGGACGTCACCGTCCCGACCGGCACGCATGAGCTGCGCATCGAGTGGGAGGACGACGGGAGCGTGATCGCCACCGACTACCGGACGGTCGTCCGCTCGGGTTCCGGTGTCGATCGGGACGGCGACGGGGTCACCGACGCCAGCGACAACTGCCTGAAGCAGCCCAACTCGGACCAGAGGGATCTCGATGGCGACGGCCTGGGTGACGCCTGCGACGGCGATATCGATGGCGACGGCCACAACAACGCGAAGGAGCGAGCGCACGGGACGGATCCGTACGACCCGGCTTCGTACCCCGGCAAGCCGAGCAGCCCGGTAGGAAGCACGGCAGGCCTGTAGCCACCTGACAGTGGGCCGGCACCCGACAGCTGCCGGCCCACTGCACCGTGCCGCTGACCAACATGCCCCTCGTTGATCACGCGGATGTCGCCGCCAGGTTGTCGGTACGGCGGCGCCTCGACGCGGCCCGCAACGCGAGCCCCGCCACGACCGTGGCGACACCCACGGCGATCAGCCCGCCCAGCGCCAGCCCGGTCACCGGCAGCGGTGTCCCCTTCCCCGGAGGTACGGCGTCCTCGTCGCCGCCTCCGCCGGCCGGTGCCGAGCCGGAGGCGGTGACGGCCCCGGAGCCGGCATCACCAGGCGAAGGCTTCGGCGAGGAAGCCTCTGTCTTCGAAGGCTCGCCGTTGAGCAGGTACGGCACCCCGCGAGCGCCCCAGCCGAGCTGCGCGGTCAGCATCGCCCGGTACCGGTGTGCATCCTTCGGGTCGCCTGGCCTGCATGGCACATCCCGGGGGCACTTCCAGGCGTGGAACACCATCCACATCTTGCCGTCCATGGTGCGTACCTCGGCGCCACCGGGCCCGCACCTGCCGCTGTTCTCCGTACTCATCAGCGTCTTCATGAAGGTCCAGTGGCCGCTGGTGAGACTGTCCGCCCGGTAGACCTCTGTCTTGTACGAACAGTTCGTGTAGCTGAGACGGGAGACGAAGAAGTAGACCTTGCCATCGTGGTGTCTGACGTCCGGGGCTTCGATCTGGGTGGACCGCTCGATCAGCACCTTCGGGTCGCCGTACGCGGACAGGCCGTTCGGGCCGACCTTCTGGATCCGGATCTGGAAGTGGCCGCGGTGGTCGTTGACCTTGTAGAGCACGTACCGCTGACCGCCGCCACTGGCTCCGGTGGGGTCGATCACCTCGGAGCCCGCGCGGCACACCATCGGCTTTTCCAGCGGCTTGAACGGCCCCGTGGCGGTGTCCGCCACGGCCGCGCCGATGCAGCGGTCGCTGGTGCCCTTCTTGTTCGCGGTGAAGTACATGACGAACCTGCCCTGGTCGTTGCGGAACACCGACGGCGCCCAGTACGTGAAGTTGCCGTCGGAGTTCCGCCCGACCCAGGCCGGCTGGTCCGGCATACTCCAGCCGCGTATCTTCCACGGCCCGCCCATGGTTGGGGCCGACGCGTACGGGAAGGCACCGTCCTCGTTGCCGCCCGTCGCGTACGCGTAGTAGGTGTCTCCGGACTTGATCACCGAGGGGTCCGGGAAGTTCTTGTCGATCGCCACGTCACCGACCGCGCGGCGTTGGCCGCCGGCACCGCCGACAGCGACGTACCGACCGCGATGCTTGCCGCGACAATCGCCAGGCCTGCCTTGAGGGTCCGCCTCCGCACCATGGTTGTCCGCATGGCCGTATCTTCCCGAAGCAGGTCAACCGCGCCGGGCCCCATCTGTACGGATTCTGTAAAGACCCGCCCTGCGGATGATCAGGTGACCTCCAGCCAGAGCGCAGGGGTGTTGGGTGGTTCCCAACCCGGCAGCGAGGTGTGCGCCTGACGGCAGTGGTAGTTCTTTCCGTTGTACGAGACCTTGTCCCCGATCCGGTACGCCGTGTTCGTCGTCCACGCCGGATAGGTGCCAGGACTCGGCGGCGGAGTCGGCGAGGTTGTCGGCGATGCGGTGGGCGATGCGGTCGGGGAAGCCGGTGGGCTGGTGCCCGCGCACGGGCCGTCGTCCCGCCACGGCTGTCCGTCGCCGGTGTGGGTGTCCGGCTGGTTGCCCTGGGTCCACCACTTCGCGGTGTACGTGCGGCCCTGCCACGACACCACGTCGCCGCCCACGTACACCTTCGAGGCCTGCCACTGCGGCGCCGTGCAGCTGCCCGGCGGTGGCGGTGATCCGGTCGGGCTGGTGCCCCACGGCACCTGCGGCGACCGGTAGAAGTCGATGCCCATCACGGTCCACCGGGGTCCCTGGGCGCCGAGCCGGGTCTTGAACGCGTCCCAGTTGTGGGTGGACCACGGCGACCAACCCAGCTCGGCGATGGCGGGCAGCCGGGGGAAGGCCATGAACTCGATGTGGTCCTCGGTGACGATCGTCTCCGTCCACAGTGGTGCTTCGACGCCGAGCACCGCCGACTCCGGGATCCCGCTGAGGTGGGTGCCCGGATTCCAGTCGTACGCCCGCTGGACCTCGATGTAGCCGGCCCACGACAGGCCGAGCGGGGTGCTCTCGTTGTACTTCATGTCGAGGTACGCCCGGTTGGCTGGCGACATGACGACCTTGGCGCCGCGGGACACGGCGGTGCTCACCAGGTTGTCGGAGTTGCTGAGTCCCCAGTACTGCACGATGCGGTTCGGCGAGTGCTGCACCGCCGACGCCCCGATCTGGTGCCAGCCCATCACCGTCTTACCGAGCTCGGGCACCATCGGCTGGACCCGGTTGAGGAACGCGGCGTACTGGTCGGGGGGCGTCACGTTCGCCTCGTCGCCGCCGATGTGCAGCACCGAACCGGGGGTGAGCGCCGCGAGCTCCGTCAGGACGTCCTTGACGAAGGTGTACGTGACCTCCTTGGTGGTGCACAGCGAGCTGAACCCGACGTCGATGCCGGTATAGAGCGGCGGCGCCTGGCCGTTGCAGTTGAGCTCGGCGTACGAGGCGAGCGCGGCGTTGGTGTGACCCGGCATGTCGATCTCGGGTACCACCGTGATGTGGCGTGCCGCCGCGTACGCCACGATCTCCTGGTACTGCGCCTTGGTGTAGTAACCGCCGGGGCCGCCGCCGACCTGGGTGCTGCCGCCGTACGTGGCGAGCCGGGGCCACTTGTCGACGACGATGCGCCAGCCCTGGTCGTCGGAGAGGTGGATGTGGAAGCGGTTGATCTTGTAGAGCGCCATCCGGTCGATGTGTCGCTTGAGCGTCGCCACCGGATGGAAGTGCCGCGCCACGTCGAGCATCGTTCCCCGGTACGCGAACCGCGGGTAGTCGGTGATCGTCCCGCCGGGCGCCGTCCACGGACCGGACTTCACGGTGCTGCTCTCGATCTCGGCCGGCAGCAGCTGGCGGAGCGTCTGTACGCCGTGGAACAGACCGGTGGCGGTCTGCGCCCGGATCACCACCCGACTGGCGTTCACCTCGAGCCGGTAGCCCTCCTGGCCGACACTCGGGTCGGCGCCGGACAGCAGCAGCGAGATCCCGCTGGTCGGATCGCCGGTGCCGGCGGGGGTGACCGGCAGCGCGTACCCGGTGGAGGGGCGCAGGATTCCGGCCAGGTAGTTGCCGACGTCGGTGGAGGGGGCGGAGCCGGCGTGGGTGAAGATCGTCGCGTCCGCCGGCAGCGTGTACGTGGTTCCGGATGCCGGCTGCACCGACACCGGCGCCGGCACGACATCCTGCATCGATGCGACTCCGGCGCTGGCCGGCGCGGTCGCGGCCCAGGTCAGACCGGCGCTGGCGAACAGAAAGGCGATGGCGGCGTACGCCTGGTGCCGGTGCCGCCGCGTGGCGGGGATGATCATGGCATCCTCCTGGGATACTCGGGTATCCAGCGTTCAGTTAAGTTTCCTTACCAATTGGGTTGTGTCAATGGCTAGCTCGTCCGCGCCGCACGTCGCAGGGCATCGGCAAGGGCTGTACGTCGGCAGCTACGGCCACGGCATCGCCCTGGCGGTCGCTGATCCGGCGACCGGCCTGGCGACCCGCGTCGGTACCGCGGCCGACACGCCTGATCCGTCGTACCTGGCCATCTCCCACGACCGCCGCGTCCTGTACGCCGTGAACGAGCTCGACGCCGGCACGGTCAGCGCCTTCGCGGTGGCGCCGGACGGCGTGCTCCGCCCACTGGGGTCGCGCCCGACGTACGGCGCGAGCCCCTGCCACGTCCACGTGCACCCGAGCGGCCGGTACGTGCTGTCGGCCAACTACGGCTCGGGCAGCGTGACGGTGCATCCGGTCGACGCGGACGGCGCCCTCGAGGAGCCGAGCGACGTGGTACGGCACACCGGCTCCGGTCCGGATCCGGCCCGGCAGCAGGGGCCGCACGCGCACCAGATCGTCACCGATCCGGCGGGTGGCTTCGTGCACGCGGTGGACCTCGGCGCCGACGCCGTGTTCACGTACCGGCTGCGTGCCGGGAAGCTGGCGCCGGCCGGGGAGATGCGTACCCGCCCCGGGTCCGGTCCGCGGCACCTGAGCTTCCACCCCTCGGGCCGGCAGGCGTACCTCACCGAGGAGCTCACCAGCACGGTGACCGCCTGCACGTATGCACCCGAGCAGGGGCGGCTCACCGCGGTCCAGACGCTGGCCACCGCGCCGCGAACCGACACCAGGAACTACCCCTCCGAGTTGCTGGTCTCGGCAGACGGCCGGTTCGTGTACGTCGCCAACCGCGGGCACAACAGCGTGGCGGTGTTCGCCGTGGACGGGGACCGGCTGACGGCCCGGGGAACGGTGCCGTCCGGCGGCGACTGGCCCCGCCACATCGCGTTCAGCCGGGACGGCCACTTCCTGTACGCCGCCAACCAGAAGTCCGGGCAGCTCGCGACGCTCCGGGTGGACCGTCGCGACGGATCGCTCACCCCCGCCGGCCCCGCCCTGAGCAGCGGAACCCCGACGATGGTGCTGCCCGTCTGAGACGGCCACCCGTGCCGGCGCCTGGGTGGCCGTCTCTCCGTGCGGCCGGTCTGGTCTCCGTGCCGCCGACCTACGTGAGGCCGGAGTGGAGCGCTGAGGTGAGCGTGCCCTGGGCGTCGTCGCCGTCGAGCGACCACACCATGGCGCCGCCGAGGCCGCGGGCCTTGATGTAGCGGGTCTTCACCCGTATCACCTGTGGGTCGTCGTACGTCCAGAAGGTGGTGCCGTCGAAGTACCACACGGCCACGGCGCGGTGGTCGTAGTAGCGGTTCCCGGGCTTGGTGGCGATCACCTTGTAGTCCTCGTACCCGGGCTCGTACGTGCCGGGTGCGGGAGTCGCCGGGCCCTGGTAGAGCCCCCGGTTCCGGTCCGGTACGCCGGTCCAGCCCCGGCCGTAGTACGGCACGCCCATCACGAGCTTGCGAGCCGGCGCGCCGCCCTGCAGGTAGTGGCGGATGGCGAGGTCGACGCTGAACCGGTGCGGGTTCGGGTCGTCCGGCGGCGAGAAGAGCTGGCTATGGTGGTTGGTGGTGGGGTCCCACGCGCCGTTCAGGTCGTACCCCTGGATGGTGGCGAAGTCGAGGTTCCTGAAGACCTTGCGGGTCTCGATGCCGCGCTCCGCCTGTGCCGGGTCGGCCGGCAGGAACGCGGTGAGCTGGTAGTGCTTGCGCTGCTGCCTGCCGTACGCGTCGAGCTGCCGGCGGAACTCGGCCACCAGCGCGGTGAAGTTCTGCTTGTCCTCGGGGCGGACCACGTTGCCCGGCGCACCCTCGGAGGCCGGCCACTCCCAATCCAGGTCGATGCCGTCGAAGACGCCGGCGGCAGAGCCGGGGCCGCCCCGGCCGTCGAGCAGCGGCAGGTTGCCCTTGATGAAGAGGTCGACGCAGGAGGCGACGAACTTCTGCCGCGACTCCGGGGTGAGCGCCGCGTCGGAGAAGTACCTGGACCAGGTCCAGCCGCCGAGTGAGATCAGCACCTTCAGCTTCGGGTGCTTCTGCTTCAGCTCGCGCAGCTGGTTGAAGTTCCCCGCCAGCGGCTGGTCCGCCGTGTCGGCGACCCCGTCGACGCTCTGTTCGGCGCTGAACGGCGTCTGGTAGTCCGCCCAGGCGTCACCTTGGCCGGGGATGTTCGCCTCGAAGCAGTTGCCTTCCGCTGAGACGTTGCCGAACGCGTAGTTGACGTGGGTGAGCTTGCCGGCCTGGCCTGAGGTCTCGAGGTTCTTCACCAGGTAGTTGCGGCCGTAGATGCCCCACTGGGTGAAGTAGCCGACGAGCTTCTTGTCGGCGTCGCTGCCGTACCTGGCCGTGGAGTCATGGGGCTGGGCGCTCGCCGTACCGGCGAGGGTGAGGGGGAGCAGGACAGCCGTCGCCAATGCGAGCAGCCGCCGTGAGTGGTGTCTGGTCAAGGGAACTCCCGACGTGGCGTTGAGAGGCCGCTGCCCGGGTGGAGAGCAGTAGCCGGGATAAGTAGTTAACTTTATTTACTAATGTGCCCGTGTCAAGGAGTCGGGGCTATCGCCAGGCCGGTTTCGTGGGCTATAAAGTTTCTTTACTAAAAACTTTGGTTCTGGTTGTACGGACCCGCCGTGCCGCGTACCGGAGGCCGATCATGAAGCGACTCGCCGCAGCCGCCGCCACCCTCACCGTCGCCGTCGCCGCGGTCATCGCCGCCGGCGTGATGCCGGCCCACGCCGCCAACCTGGTGAACAACTCCGGCTTCGAGACCGGCTCGCTGTCACCCTGGTCCTGCTCCGGCGGAACGGGCTCGGTAGTCGCCAGCCCGGTGCGCTCCGGCTCGTACGCCCTCGCCGGCGCCGCCACCGGCAGCGACCACGCCAGATGCGCGCAGAGCGTGTCGGTGCAGCCCGGCACCGCGTACACCCTTTCGGCCTGGGTACGCGGCAACTACGTCTACCTCGGGGTGGCCGGCGGCGCGTCGACCTGGACGCCGAGCGCGGCGGCGTACACCCGGCTGAGCGTCAGCTTCACCACCGGGGCGGGCCAGACCTCGGTCGAGCTCTACCTGCACGGCTGGTACGCGCAGGGGACGTACCACGCCGACGACGTCGCGCTGGACGGTCCTGGTGGCGATCCGAGCCCGTCACCGACCATGTCCCCGAGCCCGACCGCCTCCCCGAGCCCGACCGCTTCGCCGAGCCCCACCCCGAGTCCGACCGGACCGCCGCCGACCGGGCTGCCCAGGCACGCGCTGATCGGCTACCTGCACGCCAGCTTCGCCAACGGGTCCGGTTACCTCCGGATGGCCGACGTGCCGGACGCCTGGGACATCGTCAACCTCGCGTTCGGCGAGCCCACCTCCGTCACGAGTGGCGATATCCGGTTCCGGCTGTGCCCGGCCAGCGAGTGCCCGAACGTGGAGAGCGAGGCGGACTTCATCGCCGCGATCAAGGCCAAGCAGGCCAAGGGCAAGAAGGTGTTGATCTCGATCGGCGGCCAGAACGGTCAGGTGCAGCTGACCACCACCGCCGCCCGGGACGCGTTCGTCAGCTCGGTCAGCGCGATCATCGACCGGTACGGTCTGGACGGCCTGGACATCGACTTCGAAGGGCACTCGCTGTACTTCAACGCCGGCGACACCGACTTCCGCAACCCGACCACGCCGGTGATCGTCAACCTGATCTCCGCGCTGAAGACGCTGAAGACCCGGTACGGCTCGCGGTTCGTACTGACGATGGCGCCGGAGACGTTCTTCGTGCAGGTGGGCTACCAGTTCTACGGCGGCGGCTGCGGCGGCTGCGACAACCGTACGGGCTCGTACCTGCCGGTGATCCACGCGATGCGGGACGCGCTGACCGTACTCCACGTACAGGACTACAACTCCGGGCCGGTGCTGGGCCTGGACAACCAGTACCACAACATCGGCAACGCCGATTTCCACATCGCGATGACCGACATGCTCAAGGCCGGCTTCACGGTCGCGAACACCGGCCACACCTTCCCCGGACTGCGGGAGGACCAGATCGCCTTCGGGCTGCCGGCGGCGGTCAGCGCCGGCAACGGATACACCGCGCCGGCGGCCGTACACCAGGCGGTGGACTGCCTGGCCAAGGGCGCCAACTGTGGTGGCTACACGCTGCGGGGCGGCGCGTCGCCGGCCTTCCGCGGCCTGATGACCTGGTCGATCAACTGGGACCGCTACTACGCCTGGGAGTTCCAGAACAGCCACGAGCCGTACCTCAACGCCCTGCCCTAGCGCTGTGAGCTGGCGGGGATCAGGTGGAAGCTCCCGCGAGGTAGAGCTCGCCGACGTGTGCGGTGAGCACCTCGCGGGCGTCGGCGGGAAGGCCGTCGTCGCTGATCACGATGTCGGCTCGGTCGAGCGGGGCGATGGTGGAGATGCCGACGGTCTGCCATTTGGTGTGGTCGGCGAGGACGATCAGGCGGCGGCTGGCGTTGATCAGGGCCCGGTTGATCTCCGCTTCCATCAGGTTCGGTGTGGTGAGTCCGGCGCGTTCGTCGATGCCGTGTACGCCGAGGAAGACCAGGTCGGTGTGCAGTGAGCTGATCGCGGTGGTGGCGACCGGCCCGACGAGCGCGTCGGAGGGGGTGCGCTGGCCGCCGGTGAGGACCACCGTCTGGTCGGTGCGGTCCGAGCGGTGCAGTGCGTCGGCGGCCGGGATCGAGTTGGTGACGACGGTCAGCGCGGGGATCTGGGTCAGGTATCGGGCGAGGGTGGCGGTGGTGGTGCCGGCGGAGAGGGCGACGGTGGCGCCGGGGTGGACCAGGTCGGCGGCGCGGCGGGCGATGGCTTCCTTCTCGGCCTGTTGCCGGGTGGATTTCGCGGCGTAGCCGGGTTCGTCGGTGGCGTGTGACTCGATGGGGGTGGCGCCACCGTGGACCTTGGCCACCAGGCCGCGTTCTTCGAGCGTCTCCAGGTCGCGGCGGATCGTCATGTCGGAGACGCCGAACTCCTGGACCAGGTTGCTGACGCGTACGCCGCCGTCGCGCTTGACCATCTCGAGGATCGTCGCCTGGCGCTGGTGCGCGAGCATCCGCTCTCCTTCGATCGAGCTCGATGAGCCGAGCTCCCCACCTGCGATGTCAGATTCAACATTATCCTGCATCGGTCGCTGGCCATCCGCGATTTCTCCCGGGATTGCCGGGCCGACAAGGGTGACAAGCTCCCGCGATGGCGTCGCACCTTTGTGCGTTACTGCAGGAAAAAGTTGATTTAGCTGGTAGGCGGAGCTGAGAGGCCCCGTGTTGCCGACACCGGAGTCCAGTCCGGGCTGTCCCTTGACACTTTCAACGGGGGTACGGCCAACGGAACCGCGCTGATCCTGTGGACCTGTCACGGCGGGTCGAACCGGAAGTGGTCACGGGGCCTGAAGCCAGCCGGGCTCATCACCGTGCCCGCCAGCAGCCCTCTGTCCAACGCCGGCCGAATTCCGTTGCGGTTGCGGTGGCCGGCTGGATAGCTTGGCCGGACACGGGAAAGGAGGTGGTCCAAAGTTGGATAGCTATAGGACTCGTGAGGTGGCTGTCCGCTAGCCGCTGTTCTCGCAATGACGATCGTCGAGACCGTGTAGCAGCGGTGCGGCGACAAACCAGACAGTTGCCCGACCCCTGGGGATGCCGGCCCTTGTCCAGCCGGTCCGCGTGAGCGAACCCAGGGGTCGACCCTTTCCGCCACGCTGCCACCTGGGCGTGAAAGAGGCTCGATTGTGGAGTCCTGGTCGCGGAGGACAACGAGCGGCTGGCGTGGTTTCGGCGCTACTGGCGGACCGCCCCCACAGGACTCGTTGCCTTCGGGGTCGGTGAGCACCACGTGACCCGCTTCCGGGCGTTGGCCGACGTCGATGTGCTGGGCGCCGAGCCCGAGCGCTCTCGCCACGGTGCGCTGCTGGTCCTCCAGGGACGTACTCGTCAGGTCGAAGTGCATCTGGTTCTGGCCGGTCTTCTGCGCCTGGGTCGGAAGGAGTCGGATCCGGAACCCGGTGTCATCGCTCGGCAGGAGCGCGATGCCGTCGTGGGGGTCGTCGACCAACTCATAGAGGTGAGAGGTCATCCGCTCCGCATCTGCGATCTGCTCACTCACCGCCGCGGACGGGGCACGTCCTCCCTACCCATGAGGACAGCAACGCTCAGGCGCTCGGAGGCTGCCACGCAACGCGAATAAGTCAACCCGGTATGCCCGCGCCGACGACCGCACCGCGGGAACGGCGTGCGCCGTCCTCGGCCGTACCTTACGTACGGTGTGGGCTCGGCCGCCCGGCCAGCAATCGCCGAACTGTCCGCTACCCGTCAGTCGGGGCCGGGACGCAGCGGTACGGTTCGCCCGAAAAGACCGCTGCGAGGCTTCTGTGCGGTCCATGAGGGGTGGGGCCGATGCGTCCGACAGGTGCGATGCGGCGTGATCTGGTGGTGGTGGCGCGCTGATGCTCGGCGGCGGCGTGCTGGTCGCGGGTGGGGTGGAGGCGCAGGCGGCGCCGCCGGTGCCGGTGGTGCTGAACTTCGGTGCCCAGAACGGCGTCAACGCGCAGTGGATGGAGACCCAGCAGCTCGCCTCCTCAGGCGAGGAGCGCACGTTCTTCGCCACGTTCCTGGTGCAGCACGCGCCGGGTCGCCGGATCTTCGGGGTGAAGCTCGACGCTGACTTCAACGGCACCGACGACACCGGCGGCGCAGCGATGCGTTCGGTGGCCGCGCAGACATACGTGGGTACGGCCGGCGGGATCGAGACCTCGCGGGTGTCGGTCGGTTTCGACGTCGGTACGCCGAGCGGCTTCTCCTGCACGTTCGCCGGCGGGACCCGTGTCGTCGACGGACCCGTCCGGATGCGCGTGGTGGACAGCACGGGCGAGCAGAGCGGGTCCCTCAGCACCACGGTGCGGTTTGTCGAAGACACCAACTGCGCCGGCATCCAGGATTATCCGCGGCTGACGTCGGCGGCGCAGAGCGGCGCCGAGGCGGTACCAGGTCAGGAGCTGCACTACACCTTCACCTGCGACGACGTGGATCCGGATCTCTTCAGTTCCGACGACGACTGTGACCGGGCGAACGTACGGTGGCGGCGGCTCGGCGACGGCGGCACCAGCGCGCCACAGCTGGTCACCGACCTGGACGACACCACCGCCCACACCGTGAGCATGTCGTTCCCGGCGCGGGGCTACTACGTGGTCGAGGCGCGGTTCGGCAACGAGAACGGCGGGTTCCCGCAGACCCACAACCCGACCGGTGGCTGGTGGCGGCTCGGCAACGCGGAGGTCAACGACGCGTCGACCGGGCTCAGCGGGTCGTGTTCTCCGGCGCCGCGCCCAGCACCCCGCCGTCGGTCAACCCCGGTACGCCCACCAGCGCGGTCGCCTCCGCCGGCGACGCCGACCCCGGCGAGATCCAGGTGATCGAGTGGGACGCGGACGGCGACGGCAGCTATGAGCGTTTCGAGCACACGACCCCGTTCGTCTCCGGCGGCGACATCATCCACGTGCCGCTCACCGCCGCGGAGCGTACCCAGGCTGTCGACACCACCACCCCGGGCCTGTACCCGGTACGGGCGCGGCTGACCGACAACGGTGCACTCGACGCCGCCGACAACAGCCGCCGGCAGCTCACGGTGGCGGGCCAGCTGCGGGTCAACGCGATCCCGGTCGCCGGCGACATCGCCACGTCGACGGACGAGGACACGCCGGTGGCGATCACACCGGCGGGCAGCGACGCGGACGCGCAGCCCGAGCCGCTGGCGTACGACATCGTCACCGCACCGCCCGCCTCCGCCGGTACGCTCGGCGCGGTCTCCGGCGGCAGCGTGACCTTCACCCCGGCGCCGGACTTCCACGGCACCACCAGCTTCACCTACCAGGCACGCGACGGCGGGCCGGACACCGTCGGGGCGCACGCCGCCTCGAACCTCGCCACGGTGACGATCACCGTGGTCCAGGTCAACGACGCGCCGGTGGCGGCTGCCGACGCGTACGACGCCCCGACGAACCTGCCGCTGACCGTGCCGGCGCCCGGCGTACTCGGCAACGACACCGACGAGGAGGGTGACGCGCTGACCGCGGTGCTGGTGACGGCACCGTCGCACGGCACCGTCGAACTGGCGGCGGACGGTTCGTTCCGCTACGTGCCGGAGCAGGGATTCCAGGGCGTGGACAGCTTCACGTACGCGGCGAGCGACGGCAGCTCCACATCGGAGCCGGTCAGCGTCAGCCTCGCCGTGGCACCGATGCTCAGCGTCTCCGACGCGCCGCCGGTCAGCGAACGCCGGCAGGGACACGGTGTCAGCCACGCCGAGTTCGTCGTCACCCTCTCCGGGCCCAGCGCCACACCGGTGCTGGTACGGGCCGCCACCGCCGACGGCACCGCGCTCGCCGCCAGCGACTACCAGGCGCTTGACGTAGAGCTGCGGTTCGAACCCGGGCAGACCCGCAAGTTCGTACGGGTACGGGTGCTGTCCGACCGGACCGCCGAGCCGCAGGAGACCTTCCACCTGGTGCTGAGCCAACCCGGCGGAGCCGCGATCCTGGACGGCTCCGGCGTCGGCACGATCCTCGCCTCGTCCTGAGCGGGGGGTGTCACGTAGCGCGGCCAGCACGGCGAGTACCCGGCGGTGGTCGTCCGGGGTGTCGTGCAGAGCCGCCGCCGGGGCTTGGGGCCGGTGCTGGGCGGTGCCCGACGAGCGCGGAGTCGAGGCGGCCGCAACCCACCCTGATGTCGTGAGCGAATGCGCCGTTCCGCGGGTCCCAGCGTGCGTCGATGGCGCCAGGCGTCGCTAGGATGTACCCCCGCGACACCGAGTCGGCGACTACTGCGAGTAACCGAGTCTAGGGGGTACCGGTTGCCAGGTAGGTTTGATGCCTGGCCAGGAGTGATACGTCCGAGCAACCACGGAGCAACACAGAGATCAACTGCACCACTACGAGGTCGTCTGACAGGGCATAACCGCAGGTCAGCGCCGTACGGGCTGCTAGCTCAATTGGCAGAGCAGCGGACTTTTAATTGTCTGGGGTGCGGTTTGCCCTCCAGCCCTGCGTCGTCCTGCTCATTCCTGCTCGGTCCCGACTTGTGCCGGGCAGTATCGGGCGCCACGGCGCGCCGGGCGGGCGCCGAAGTCGCGGTCCACACCACCGGGTCCCGCTGAGTGTTATCTAGGACCTGTACAGCCGAGCAGTAACGGAGCAGCCAGCGCCCCGGTCTGGGTTCGCGGTGGGCCTCCGCCGGCACCACTGGCCGCCTCACTTGCGATCACCTGGGAGCAGTTGGCCGCCATCGCCTCGGCTCCGGCGAGCATGATCGTCGCCGGCCAGCGCCGGCCAGCGCAAGCCCGGCGCCAATGCCTGATGTCCTGCGAAGGTCCTAGCATCCGTCACGCCCGCGGCAGTTCATCGTGCTGGTTCGTGGATACGGGGCTGGGAGGGTCTAGCCGGATAGATGACTGTGCGCCCGCCAAGGTTTCGACATCATCGATCAGGTGGCTCGACGACGAAGCTGGCAAGAAGAACCTGTGTGGGCATGCCCCCGCCGCACCGCGGATCGTGCGCCGGGAAGACAAGCGGCAGAACCAAGGCGCCTCATGAGTTGGGGTAAGCGGTGCTGCGCGAAACGCCGCGCGCCGTGGTCAATGCCGCTAGGGCAGCGCGTGGAGCGGCAGGCCGCGCTGTGAGTAGCCGCGGGCAGTCGCGACCACGCTTTCGCACGCGTGAGAAACCGGCGGGAGCGCCGCAAGATCCAGAGCGCCTGTTCGGTGAACTCCCTCGCACGCCCGAGGGCGTCGGTGCGCTGTGGTCTCACCAGGCGGACCTCCTGCGCACTTACAACGCGGACCACCGAGCGACGGCGGATGTCGCCTTGGAGTTGCCGACCGGCTCTGGAAAGACTCTCGTCGGGTTGTTAATCGCCGATTGGCGTCGCCGGACCTTGGCGCAGCGGGTGGTATACGCCTGTCCCACCAATCAGCTTGCCCGCCAAGTGCAGCGCGCCGCCCTGGCTCAGAGCATTCCAGTCGTCGCACTGATCGGATCACACAACCAATGGGACGACCGCGACGTGAGCCGCTACACCGGAGGCGAGGCGGTCGCCGTCTCCACGTACAGCCACATCTTCAACACCAACTCCTACCTGGCCGACGCGCAGACCCTCGTATTTGACGACGCCCACGCAGCCGAGGGCTACGTCGCAGACGCTTGGTCGCTCAGCATCGGCTGGGAGGACGCGGCGTACGCGGGTGTCCTCGACGCTGTCCGGGCAGACCTTGATCCGCACCTGGCGGCGCGCATGACCGACGAGAGCGCAGAGACCGGCCCGCGTGGCGACATGTGGTTGCTGCCCATCTCCGTCATCAATCGCCGAGTCGAGGAGATCGATCGGGCGCTATCCACTGGGTTGGGTGACAGCCAGACGTTTCGGTTCCAGATGATACGGCCGGGACTGCGGTCGTGCCTTTTCTACCTGGCTCCGGACGGTTGGTACATCCGACCGTACATCCCTCCAACGTTCAACCATGGCCCCTTTTCCGACCCCATACAGCGGGTCTACCTGTCGGCAACCCTCGGCGAGGCCGGCGAGCTGGAGCGCGCCTTCGGTCGCGCGCCGATCGCCCGGGTGCCGGCACCACCCGCCTGGGAGCGCACCGGCAGTGGCCGGCGCTTCTTTGTCTTCCCGGACCTCGCGCTGCCTCCGGCTTCAGAGATCACCGGGCCAGGCGGATTGGTCGGTGCCCTGCTCGGACTTCGCAAGAAGCGGCTAGTACTCACCCCAGACAACAGAGCAGCCGAGAAGATCGCGAATGGACTGGAAATACCCAGTGCTGAGCGGTTCACAGCAAGGGACGCCGGCACCGGCCTGCAGCCCTTTCTGGACGCGTCCCGTGGCACTCTCCTCGCACCCAACCGCTACGACGGCATGGACCTACCCGGCGACTCCTGTCGAATCATGTTGCTAGCGGGGCTGCCAAGTGCGAGCCATCTGCAAGATCGCTTCCTGGCCACCAAACTCCGCGCCGGGAACGTGATCCTGGAGCGAATCCGCACCCGGGTCATGCAGGGAGCAGGACGCTGTACCCGCGGGCCGAAGGACTACGCCGTCATCGTCGTCCAAGGCTCCGACCTGCTGCGGTTTCTGTCCCGGCTAGACGTCCGGAACGCCATGCCCGCGGAACTCCAGGCTGAAATCGGGTTCGGATTGCATACCAGCCGAGTGCCCGCTGACGATCTTGTTCTGCTCGCTGGCAGCGCCATGGACCAAGACGAGGTGTGGCAGGAGGACGCCGAGCCAGACATCGCCGAGCGGCGACGAGATGCGGTGAAAGCTCCGCCCGTTGACGCTGCCAATTTGGGCGAAAGTGCACCCCGTGAGGTTCGGGCGTGGCAGGCGGCCTGGCAACAGATCTGGGATCTCGCAGGCATGACGGCCGCTGACGTACTTGAACATTTGACAGGCTCGGACCTGCGGCCGTATCGAGCGCTGTGGGCATACCTGGGAAGTGCCTGGTTCGCGTTGGCAGCGGACCAAGCCGTTCCTGGCGCGGCCGAACGCAGCGCCGAGTTACTGCGCATCGCGCATCAGGCGGCAGTCGGCATGCCCTGGCTCCGGGAGGTGCAACCCCTCCCCGTCGCTGACTCAGCAAGCAATCCGATCGATGACGACGCCGTCAAGGCGGTTCTGATGGCCCTAGATGGATCGCTCAAGTCCGCCACGAAGTTCGACAAGATCGCCTCGCAGATGCTTGCGGCCCTCGCCAAACCGGATGCGTCTGGCTACGAGCAGGCGCTCGTGACTCTAGGGAAGCTGCTCGGAGCCGAGTCGAGCAAGCCCTCCGGCAAAGGCCGCGCTGACGCAGTCTGGGTCTGGCCAAGCCTGTGGATCACGATCGAAGCGAAGAGCGAACAGATGACGTCAGGCACTCTGAGCATGGATTACGTCCGACAAGCCAATACTCACCTGGACTCGCTGAGGGCGGATCTCGATGGGGAGCCGCCAGCGGGCAGCGCCAGCGTCGTGGTTTCGCCGCGGACCATCGTCGACCCAGATGCAGTACCAATTGCCACTCAGCACTTGCACCTGGTCCACCCCAGTGTCGTGCTTGGCATCGCGAGCGGCGCTGTCAGTGCCTGGAAGCACATCCGGATGGCGGTACCCCGCACTACCGACGGAGACCCGCGGCCGACGGTCGCCAAGGCACTGTGGGACCATCAGGCGCTGCCGACCCAGGTCCTGGATCGGCTCACAGCAGACCCGGTTCGGGGCACGTAACCGACTTGCTACCAGCCAGCCCGCAGGCCGGTCGCATGCATCTACCGAGCCGGTCGATCTGCTGTCGGGATGCCAGCGCCCCGTCCGTCGTGCTGTGGGGATGTTACGGGTTGGTTCCGAGCGGCGTGCCCGCTGGGAGATGCGCCGCCGTGATCGTAAACTGCGTCGAACATCTGTTCTGGACACGTGGGGTGGCCAATGGCGCGATCGTCCGCAGACTCAGCAGGTAGCCCGGCGGACCAGCCAGATGATCAGCTCCCAGATGCCTCGCGGTCCTTCACCACTGCAGGTCTCTTTGCAGGTATTGGCGGTCTTGAGCTGGGGCTCCATCAGGCTGGCGGAAAGACGCAACTCCTGTGCGAGTCCTGGGAGCCAGCGCAGGCTGTTCTGCGTGAACGCTTTCCTGGCGTACCTCTCGCGAACGACGTTCGAACGCTGTCTGTACTGCCTGAGGTCGATGTTGTGGCCGCCGGCTTTCCATGCACCGACCTCTCGCAGGCGGGTCGCACCGCTGGCATCCGTGGAGATCAGTCGGGCCTGGTAGAGCATCTGTTCCGGTTACTGGGCACCGCTTCGCCGCGGTGGGTGGTGATCGAAAACGTACGCAACATGCTCGTTCTCGATCGGGGCCACGCGATGGACTACCTCGTCGGGGAGTTGGAGCGGCTCGGGTATCGCTGGGCGTACCGGCTCGTGGACTCACGGTTCGCTGGTGTGCCCCAGCGCCGCCAACGGGTGATCATGGTCGCCTCGAAGACAGAGGACCCCGCCGCCGTGCTATTCGGGGAGGACATCGGCGAGCCGGATCAGAGCATGTACCGCGACGACGCGTACGGCTTCTACTGGACCGAGGGATTGCGCGGTCTTGGATGGGCAGCGGATGCCGTGCCCACGCTCAAGGGAGGGTCCACGATCGGCATCGCGTCACCGCCGGCTATGTGGATCCGTGACGCGGAGCCAGGCAAGGCGATCGTTACTCCAGGCATACATGCCGCGGAGCTGTTGCAAGGGTTCGAGGCCGACTGGACCTTGCCTGCTGTGAGTGTCGCGAAGCGTGTCGGCGTTCGATGGAAGTTGATCGGCAATGCCGTGACCGTCGGGGTGTCGGCATGGCTCGGACGACGCCTCACGAACCCGGGCAAAGTGGTGGGCGAGGCGAGCAGGCTCTCCCCGGGCGGGTCCTGGCCGACGGCCGCACACGGAAGCAAGGGCCACCGATGGGCGGTACCGGCGTCGATGTGGCCTGAGCAATGCACATACAAGCACTTGCTCGAGGTCGTGGATCTCAAGGAAGCGACGCCGCTGAGCCGCCGAGCCACCGAAGGCTTCCATAGCCGGATGGAGCGCAGCGGCCTGCGTTTCGACGAAGGCTTCAAACTGGCGGTCAAGCAGCACCTTGAAGTGGTACGCGCCTCCCACGAGTGAGCTGGCCGCCACATCGTTTGGGGTGAGAATGGGCTCGTGACGCGTCCACGGGCTTCGAGTCAGCTGATCCGGGATCGGATGGTCAGGCAACAGCGGCGGGACACACGCCCCGAGCTGGCGGTTCGGCGCCTCGTGCACGCCCGTGGTCTGAGATATCGCGTGGATGCCCCGCTCCCAGCGATGCGGCGCCGCGCAGACCTACTGTTCGCCGGGCCGCGTGTCGCCGTCTTCATCGACGGGTGTTTCTGGCACGGTTGTCCTCAACACGCAAGTTGGCCCAAGCGCAACGCGCGTTGGTGGGCTTCCAAGATCGCTGCCAACGTTGCACGCGACGAGGACACCGACCGGAGGCTGGCCGTCGCCGGTTGGCGGGTTGTCCGTGTGTGGGAACACGAGCAGCCTGACCTGGCCGCAGATCGCATTTGCGCCGCGGTGACTGCCGCACAGCTATGACCACGGCAGGTAGCTCCGGGGTGGGTGTCGACTGTCGTCGCTGGCCGGGTTGAGTGCAGTAGGAGTTGGATTGTCGGGTCGAGAGCCTGGCCGATCTGGAGGACCATCGTTGGACGGACCAGACATCCTGGCCCAGAGCCTGTACTGGCCGGGGAAGCCGGACGACTTCGGCAATGAGTGGCAGTACCACCCACGCTCGGACAAGCACTCGAAGTACGCGTGCTGGTCTGTGCTGTTCGACGCGATGCAGCACAGCGCTCTTATGCGCCGACATGCCAAGACCGGTCGGATCGTTGTTGGAGTCAACCTTGACCTGAGGGACTACAAGACGAACCGGAGGAAGAGGCTCGACCTCGTACTCGCCACGCCGGCCGGATCAGAGCCCGATCAGCGCACCGCTGACCTCAGCGACCTCGCACTGCGATGGGGGATTCGCTTGACGGACGAGCAGAAGGGCCGCCTAGCCGACTTGCCGCCGCTGGCCGTGGGCTCGACCGCGATGGTGCTCGCAGCCCTTGAGGCCAAGGCGTGCATGACGGCCCATATCAAGGCACTGCCCCGACTGTTTGATGAGCTGAACTCAAGTCACCTCACGGTTCACGCCAACACCGCTGGCGCTATCGCGGCCGGGTTCACGATGGTCAACGTGAGCGACACGTTCATCAGCCCCGACCGGAACAAGCACCCGCTCGCAACCGTGAACGCGGTCGTCTCCACGCACAAGCAGCCGTTGTGGGCTGAGCGGGCCATCCAGAAGCTGAAGGAGCTGCCGAGGAGGACCAGGCAGCATGAGGACGGGTTCGACGCCTTCGGAATCTCAGTAGTGAACATGCGCAACGACGGCGGTCCAGTCCGCGTGGGGACGGACCATCCAGCCCCCGGTCCACAGGACGTGTACCACTACGACCAGATGGTTCGGCGGCTGGTTCACCTCTACGACACGCGGTACGGAGACTTGTGACTCGGGGGCTTGCACCGCAACGCGCACCGCGCCGAGTCGTGTCTCGCGCCTCGTGTTGCCCCGTGTCGCTGATGGTGCCCAAGAGCACGCTAGGCCGCGGAGCGGCCAGGACGCCGACGGCAGATCTCGGGAAGGTGAAGATGTAGGTTGGGTGCTTCCCGAGAGGCGATGAAGGCTCTCAGGGCACCACCTGTACATCTCGGGACGACGACACGCGTAGAAATTGCCTACCCGAAGACTTGACTCTGCTAGCCTGAGCGGGCCATGAAGGCGAAAGGGCCGGACTCGAGCTGTCACTCGTGTCCGGCCCACAACCAGCCGCCCGTGGGGCGTGCCGATCGTCGTGTCGCGCGTCGATTGTACGTCCCACGGGCTCGACCCGCCGTGCATCAGGCACGGGAAGGGACAAGACAAATGTCACCCGCTACCCCCAAACCTGCTCGCGCCCAGTACCGCACCGGGCCGCCCCGGATCCTCATCTCCGAACTTGATGTTCGCGACCCGGAGGTCCTGGCGGAGGCGCACCACTGGGCCGACGGACACCGAGGAGCCGCAGCCGACGAAGAGGCACTCGCGCAGGCTGACCTCACGGGCTTCGTCCACACCGCGCTCCGCACCGGGGCACAGGCGATCCAGATCGCCGCCGGAACCTCTCAGGCCACGGATCTTCGTCAAGTCATCGCCGACGTAGGCGAACAGGCCGAGCGGGTCACCGCTCAGGCCACACGACAGAGCGAACTCGCTGCCAAACGAGCCGAAACGGCGATGGCGACGGTCGCGGACCAGACACGGCACCTCGTTGGCGAGACAGCCGGGCAGGTGAGGGCTTCGGTACAAGAAGCGCTCGCCGGTACGGTCACCGAACTGCAGCAGCACCTGGCTAGGTTGTGCGTCGGCGAGAACGCCGAGCTGCCCATCGCCACCCGTGCCGCCGTGGAGAAGGCTGGCGTCGAACTCCAGACGGCATTGGACCGGGGCATCCGGGAAGGTATCGAGGCGCTTGCCCGCAAATTCGACGTCCATGACGCGGCCTCGCCGATTTTCCGGCTCGCATCGACGATGGCAGAACAGCAAGACCGAGCAACCCGGGAGATCGTGTCTGGGCAGCGAGACCTCGCGACCCGGCTGGACCAGCTCAACACCACCGTTGCCTCCGCAACCGCGGCGGCACAGGCAACGGCACGCGCGACGGAAGCGACGACGCTCAAGGGTGCACCCTACGAGGGCGCCATCCACGAGATCGTCGATGCGCTGGCGGGGACATTGGGCGACGACTACGAAAACACCGCCAACACCGTTGGCCGTCTGCGCAACTCCCGTAAAGGAGACGGGGTGCTCACCATCCTTGGCGTCCGGGGAGCCCCAGGCGAGTCGGCTCGAGTCGTGATCGAGACAACCGCCGCCAACTCTCGCCGCAACTGGAACGACTACCTTGAGTCCGCGCAGGCCAACCGCGACGCTCACGCCGCCCTGGGAATCGTCCCGCGGGTCGATCTAGTACCCGGCGGCGCACCGATCCGGCTCTTCGGCAGCCAACGTATCGTCCTCGCGTTCGACCCCGCCGTAGACGACCCAGCGCTGCTGCGTTCCGCGATTCTCATGCTGCGGGCGCAAGCGTGCCTGATCGCAACCCGTCACCATGGTGATCACGTCGCGCATGCCGCCGAGAAGATCGCCGAAGCGCAGGACGCCATGGACAAGATGCGCGACCTGTACAAGATCGCATCCAATACGCGTGCTGGAGCCGACAAGCTGCTGACTGGGCTCGCCGACCTCCAAAGCACACTGCACGCGAGACTCGCCGAGGCCGCGGACCTGCTCCTCGAGGCCAATGCATGTGGTTCACCTGACCCGTCAACAGGGGCCGCCGCCTAGATTGCCCAAGCCACATTCGACCCGAACATGAAGGGACCTGACGTGACAACACCGAGCAACCTCGAGGACCTCGACCTTTCTGCGGGCCACTACGTCAAAGGCATCCCCTTGACGCAGACGATGTTCCTGGCCGGCACCAACTTCAACCAGATCAGAACCATCACTCGCAATCCGGTTCTGCTCCAGCAGGGCGCTCGGCGGGCGATGGTCGACGACGAGATCCAAGACGAAGCCGAGATTCACGACCTGATCCAGCGGGCACTGTCCGGTAGCAAGAAGAGCAACGTTCCCAAATACCGCGACTACATCTGCGACGTCATCCGCAAGGCAAGAACCGGTGTATTGCCGCCGATCCACCTTTGGTCGCAAGAGCAGCTCCAGGTTGTCAGGCAACCCAATCAGAGCTACGTGCTCGTGCCGAACGGTGCGTATCTGTTGGCCATCGATGGTGAGACCCAGCTCGCTGCTCACTGGCAACTCGCATCCAGCGGCGCGGTAGATCCGGAGACGAAACAGGCGCATAGGAGCTTCTCGCTAGCCGCGATCATTCACCACGACATCTCGGTGATCGCCGCGCGCCAGTACTTCCACGATCTGAATGTCTTGGCCGTGCGCCCCAACACCAGCCTCGGGCTCGCCATGGATACCACCGATCCGATCATGAAGGTGGTCAGCGAGGTAGAGGCCCGGGTCGACTTCCTTCACCGGCGCGTCGACAAGCAGAAGCGCCAACTCACCAAGAGCAGCGACAAGGTCGTGACCCTGCAGAACCTACGCCAGATGGTCGTCAACATCGCCAAAGGCATCAGCGGGATCCAGTACGGGGCGCGACCAGCACCGGTCGAGGACGTGGACCTCGCCGATCTCGAATCGGTGGCCGCATCCTGGGTCGGTGCCTACTTCAACACCTTCGAAAAGGAAATCACCGACCGGGAGACCTACTTGGCCAGCGCTGGCCCGGTCCTCGCCGCCGTGGGCGCGATGGGCCATCGACTCCTCGCCACCCCCAGCGAGGAGCGTGCGCACCTCAGCGAACAGCTTATCCGGACGTTGGCAGAGGTGGACTGGCGTAAGGGCGAGCACTGGATCGGCATCGCGGGCAACGTCACCTCCACCGGGGTGTTCTCCGTGAAAGGCACCAAGGAAGTGGCATACGCGGTTCACAACGCCCTGACCGATAGGGCGAACGGCGGCTACCAACGGATCCGTCCGCACGCGGCCAACAGGTATCAGGACGGGCGCGGGGTCGGAGCTAGGGATGCGGAGTTCGGAGCGGCCGGGCAGGTCGACTTTCGGGGCACCTCGTGACTGGGCGCGTGCCGAATGTTGTCACACGGTTGCGCTAGGTTGCTCGGCCGTGGAACCAATGGAGCTGACGCTAGACGACGCGGTCGAGGAGCAGGCCGTGGCTGCGCTGTATCGACAGATCTTCGCGGTGCTGGGCCGTACAGCCGAGTCGGTGATCTCCGACCAGATGATGGTGGACTTGGCTGAAACCTTGTTCGCGGCGTTCTCCGACGCGGGCAGTGATGGCCTGACGATGGAGCAGATGCGTCGAACGTGCCGGGGGTATCCAGATGCGGTGTTCGACAGCCGCGTCCGGGTACTGCGGCAGCTGGGTGCAATCGAGCGCGCGTTTGACCGCCCGAATCAGCAGGTGTACCGGGCGTCATTCGCCAGCTACGTGTCGCTGCTGTTCATCCGTCGCATGCTGACGCGCGGTGGCCAGGTAGAGCTGCACCGCATGCTGGCGTTGGAGCGTCTGAACCTCGACGAGGTCGCGACGGAGCAGGAGGCCCGTGGCAGCGCGGAGCGGGTGACGAACGCGTTCCGGCTGATCGTCACGGAACTGTTCATGCTGATGTCTGGCGGCACGATCGACGCCTTGCGGGAGAAGGCCCCCCTGCTGTGGAACGCCGAGTCGTTGATCAGCGAGGCGGCAGCGCTGCACGACATGATCGTGGACAGGTGGCCTGCGTTGACGCGGCCATGCGGCGAGCTTCGGGCAGCTGTGGCGTCGTATCGGGACGTGTCCAACGCTGCCGCGGCGCGCCTCACCCAGTCGGCGGGAACCACGAGGGCATTGGATCTGTTGCCCGCCGAGACCTGGCGAACGTTTGCCCGTACCGCCGCCGTGGAACGGCTGGCGGCTCCGTTAGCGCGGCTGGTTTTCGACGCACCCCGAATTTGGCAGGGCGCTGGTGAGATTGCTGAGGCGATCGCGCAGACCGAGCGGCCGAACGTGCAGAGACCGAGACCGCCCCGCGCGTCGACGCTGGACGCAGTGACTGACGACGCCGACCTGGTCGACGGCGACTCGTCGGTGTTGCGGGAGCGGGCGGAGACCGTACTGGAGGGCAGTGATTCGGTCGACTTGGGGCAGCTACTAGGCGGCTGTGGCGACTGGCCGACAGCACGGCGCTTGTTGTCAGATCTGACTGCGGCGGCCAATCATCCGGATCTTCCGTACGAGCTGATGTGGGCGGACGGGTTGTCAGTGCAGGCTGTCGGGCCGGTGTCGTGGCTACCGAAGGGGCGGTTCGTCCGGGCTTCGGCCGTTCCGTCGGGGGCAGATGCTGGTGAATGACGAGATGTTGTGGTCGGCCCGGTGTCGCGCGGAAGGACCACAGATGGTTAGCCCCGGCATGCCGCCGCCAGTTGGCATGACCCGGTTGGTGGAGCCGGACGAGTCAGGGGCCTGGCTGGTGCCTGTTGGACCCGATGGGGTGTCCCCAGGGGCGTTGGATGATCTTCGGCTGTCGGCGCCTAGCGCGGACCGACCGAACGAGGCGAGCAGGGTGCTCGCGGTGTGTCTGCGCTGTTGCTGGCGAGACCTGTCTCAGGATCCGTGGCCTGGTCGTTCGGCAGATGTGAGCGAGCTGTTGGCGGTGCTGCAGGCATTACTGCCTACCCGGGGCGTCGAGGTGCACAACCGGTTCGCCGTCGAGGCGCTGCGGCAGTTGCACGATTCCGGTTGGGTGTTATGGGACCCCTCTAGCGGGCGGGTTCGGCTCGGGCCAAGGGTTGCCACCTGGTCGGTAGGAGAGCTGGACACGTTGCGTGAGCTGTGCCGGAACATGCCCGAACCGCCGTCGGGGGCCGCCTCATGACTCATCCTGCGGAGGATCTGCTGTCGGCGCTGTCCGAGCGGAATCGCGACGAGTTGATCGCTGCGTGGGCGGCTGTGGAGTACGCGCGCGTCCCGGTCGACGAGGCAGGCTTCGCCGCGCTGCGGGATCCCGCGGCAAGACAGGTCCTTGACAACGTGTTACGTCGGACCGGTCGCACCCTGGTGCGGGTCGATGGTCGCCACTGGACGAGCGGATTCCGCGACGATACGCGGGCGGCGCTGGTGCTGCGTAGCTGGGGTGTTCTATCGACATACGAACGTGCCGTACTGACCGTCATTCTCGTGCATTCGGTGGCGATACCCCGCGCGGAAGGTCAACTCGTCGAGGACAGCTGGGTGTCTGCGCGGCCGACGAGCGTCGCAGAGCTAAAGGAACACACTCAGTTGGCTCGCGGGCGTCTGTCCGACGCGCTGCAGCGGCTGCGCGCTGCGGACTTGATACGGCAGGTTAAGGGCCCCAAGGGCTCGACCGGAGCCGCGTACGCCCCAGGCCCACAGTTCCACCGGCTCACTGCCGACGCCCGCCGGGTTCTACAGGAGGAGTTGATCCTTGCCGCCGGCCCGGGGACACCATTGGCATCCGCGATCAAGGCCGCCCGTCAGCAGGACCGGCCCAGGCAGGAAGGAGTGCGATGACAACGCCGGAGGAGCAGTACCAGGATGTTGTCGGTGAGCGGGTCATCCTCGGCATCCAAATGATCGGAATCTCCCGGCTGTCGACGCACCCCGTCCCGCTCGTTCCTGGCTGTTTGATCACCGTGGCCGGTCAAGGCCCCACCGACTCCAACGGCGCAGGAAAGTCTTCCTTCATCGCCGGACTGACGTTGTTGCACGGCGACGAGCAGTGGCGGCTTGCGTCGGGGGCACGTGAATCGGCCGACCTGCTGTTCTCCGCCGAAGCCGCCGGGCAGGAGCGCGACTACGCCAGCGCCGAGCACGGCTACTTGATCGGCGTGTTCGGCTACCCCTCGATCACCGGCATCGACGAGTTGGCTGCCACGGCGGTCACGGTGTGGCTGAGGATCAACCGGGAACGGCCACACGTCCTGGTCCGCTGGGCGGACGGTCTGCACCTGCCCACCGCGTCCACAGAAGCCGACCGAGAAATACAGGCCGACCAGATGTGGCAAGGCCTCCCACCTAGGGCGGGCCGCAAGGACTTCATCGGGCGCGATCTGTCGCGGGTCCTGTTCGGTGAGCACATCCGGTGCGTGTCGTTCCTCTCCACGTCGGTGAGGCCCACGAACACCGCGAACCTGCTCGCCCAACCGCTGAACGAGCTCAAGCCCGACAGGATCTTCTCCGCGGTCGCGGCGCTCACCGGCCTCGACCACGAGCTGCAGCAAGAGCAGCAAGCCCGTAGCGCCGAACACGCAGAGAAAGAGGAGGCAGATCGCGCCGAGATCAACCTTTGCAAATGGGAAGAAGAGGCGTACGTCCTTGAGCAAGCCATCGACCGACGTGACGAGGCGCGCGCGTTGACGACCGACGTCCGCGACTTGTGGCGCAACAGGGCCGCGTGCCTGGTAGCGCAAGCTCAGCAAGACCTGCAGGACGTCAACGCCGATCTTGAAGAACTGAGGGCACGTCAGGCCGAGAACGCTACTGCGCTTGAGGAGTGCAATCGGCAGGTCGGCCTGTTGGGCGACGGGGCGAAGCTACAGACCCACTACCAGCAGGCGTCTCAGGTTTACGACGAGCTGCAAAAGCAGGACGAGCAGCTCCGAAGCCGCAGAGCGATCCTCGAGACGGAGGTAGAGCGGCTCGGCCGCGAGATCGCCGAGCATGAGAACTGCGCGCGCGAGGCCGATGGTCGTGACGAACCAAGCGCAAGAGATGAACTCGCCAAAGCCGAAGCCGCCAAGCTGCGCGCCATCCGAACCCATGCGATCGCCGACAAGGTCCACAACGACGCGGCTGATGCGCTGGCGGCCGCCGAGTCTGGCACGGGCGTAGCGGATGAGCAGCTGCGGGCGCTCGGTAATACAGTGCGGGCCGTCGCTCTCCTCGACGCGGTGTCACTCACCGAAGCAGACCGCCCCGTCTGGGAGCCGCTGCTCTGGCCATATCGAGAAGCTGTCGTGGTTCACCGCACAGACATGCCGAAAGCGATCACGGCGCTCGCCGGCAAGGCAGGCTCCATGCTCGTCCCCGCGGAAGACGGCAGCGAACCTGCCCTGGCGGGTGTGCCACGGTCGGCCGAGCCAGACCTTGACATCTCTCGGTTCCTCGCCGCGCTGAGGTCCCACAGCGTTCACCGCGATGATCCCGCGCGTGCGGCACACCACGACACCGGTGTGGTCACGATCGGAGGGTTCGATCACCCGGTGAGCGGACGCGCCGCCCGGATCTTTCGTGCCCGCGCCACGCTTGCAGAGGCAGGCAAGCAACTGGCAGATGCCGAGCAGGGCCTCGGCAAGGCCGAGCGAGCAGTCGGGCTGGCGAACCGACGTCTGACCGGAGCTCAAGCGGCCGGGGCGGCGGCCGAAAAGCGTACGACCAGAGAACAGAAGCGGCGAGAGCTGCGGAACACCGATGAAGCCCGAGGAAGGCTCGGGCCGCGGCTAAGCGCAGCCCGCGCCGAGTACGACAAGGCCCGCACTGACAGGGAGCTCCGCCAGGAAAAGCTCAAGACCGTTCAAGCCTCGCGAAACAACATAGAGCGAACCCGCCAGGAGCTTCTCGAGCAAGGACGCAAGCTGCTTGCCCGCAAGGCAGGCATCAACCTTGACCAGCTCCTGGAGGCGTGGGGCGGCACCGTGCGAAGCGCCGAGGACCGCATCTCCGACCTGTCAGACGACGAGCAGCTCTACACCGAAGACGACTGGTGGCGCACCGCCGAAGAACACCTCGCACGCATCCTCAACCTCTGCTTCCCAGAACACATCCGCGACGACGCCATGCCTGCCGAGGTCCGTGAGCTGTTGACCGAACGCGCGGTGCCCGGGCGGGGGCAGGCAGAACGGCAGAAGGACACGCTGCCGCGACTGCTACAAGCCGTGGAGAACTACCTGAGACTGCAGGCCGACTACGACACCCACAAGCGAGCGCAGCTTGCCACCCAACGCACAAGCCGCCGCGGTGCCCTGGAAGCAGCTCAGATAGGCCACGCCGAAGCGGCGAAAGCCGCCGCCGCAGTGCGGGCTTCCCTGGCCAAAGCCGTCAAGGCGCGTCTAGACGCGGTATCGCAGGCGTTCGACGAACTCGACCAAAGCTACGGCGGGTACGGCGCCGGACTGCGATACGCCGAGCCGGAACCTCCCACCGATCCCACCAAGAAGTGGAACTGGGAGATCACACCCGTCTGGCGACGCGCCGAAGGCAAGGCGCTGTCGCCTTACGACCGGCGAGGCAACACCGCACAGATGGACGAGAAGGCGGTCAAACTCGTCTGCGCCGCCGCCTTGGCCAGCGGTACCGGACATCCGCTGCTGCTGGTCCTCGACGAACTCGGACGCAACCTCGGTAAACAGCACCGCCGTGAGGCGGTTGCCCTCTTCGAAAGAATCGGCAGAGACAACGGCATCACCGTGGTAGGCGCGTTGCAAGACGACATGGAACGCTATGCCATCGACGCCTGCGGCCAGTACATCAAGCTCCGCCGCTCCTCTGACGCAATGCCCTACAACCAGCCACCGGCAATCACCGGCTACGACGACAACGAAGCGAGAGTCCTACTGCTAGGGGAATGGCTGACCGGCAGCCATCAAGACGCCGAGGAGCCAGACACCGATGAGGCCGCATGAACACGGCCCCACGCACACCGCCACGGGGTTTTCGCTTCCCCGGCGCCGTCGACGGCTTTGCCGGACTGGCTGCCTTCGCCGTGCCAGACCGCGACGGCAACTACCGCAAGGGCCGGCGCGGCATCGACATCGTCACTCGCGTAACTCTCGAACCCGAAGAGGACACCACGCCACACCGACCGGCTGGCCTCACCAACACCCAATGGTCCTGGCTCACCTCAGCCCCACGTCGCTGGGACAGCATCACCAAGAGACTCGGCCTCGAAGCCCAGCAGCTCATCACCGAGCTGGCCAGAAGCAACTGCCTGCGCATCGAATGCGACTTCACGGCGGGCCGGATCCAGACACCACCCCGCCAGACCATCCCGAACGAGGCTCTATGCGCCGAGCACCGCACGCAGACCACCCAAGAACGGAACAGACGGCAAGAACTCGCCACCCGCGCGGCAGAACTCGCCGAGCACCTCGAAGCGAGCTGGCCAGGTGTCGCAACGGCACTGCGAGACCTGCCCAGCCACGACCAGCGACTCACCTGGGTCGTCGCCGCCGCTAGGGATCTCGCCGTTGGGCGCACCCACGATGGACCTCGAGCGTTCGTGCAAGCCCACGAGCCCACCCGGGGCACCAAAGCCCGCGAAGACATCCAAGCCCTACTTCGCAGCCTCGGCTGCGAGCCCGACGCCATCACAGCGCTGGGCATCACCCGAGCGCCATACATCGGCATCGGCGGACCGCTAAGCCTCACTGTCAACGACCACCCGATCAGCACAGGCCCGTTGCCTGGCCCTCATTCGTTCCGGCTCAGCCACCGCATGAACCTCCACCTACTACCCAGACCCGCTGTACGGCGCCTGATCGTGATCGAGAACAGGCAGGCCGCCGAAGCTGCCTGCGACACGTGGCCAGACGAAGCGATCATCTGGTGCCAGGGCCAAGTCGCTGACCTTGCCGTGCACCTCATCGCCCAAGCCGCACAAGGGCTGTCTCAGGTCGTCATCTGCCCAGACGCCGACCTGGGCGGTGTCCACATCGCTGCGCGCATCCTCGACCACCTAGCCAACCGCGAAGCCGTTCGGGTCATCGACGTCGGAGCCGGAGACCACCCTGTCGGCAAGGCATTCAGCGGCGCCGCCACTCAGGCGCTGCAGCACCTCGCCGCCCGCGACGACCCTGCCGGCAAGCTGGCAACCGAATGCCTGCGACGAGGCCACGCCGTGGAGCAAGAGGCACCAATACGAGGTGCCCTAAGAACCTTCATGGACACGTCGGGCCGCGGCAAGTAGGGACTCAACCGCGCTTGCCTTGCCGCAGTTGTGCCATGAGTTGGTTGGCGAGGTCGGTGGTGGTCTCGTCGGGCTCCATGTCGATGTCCGCTAGGCGTTCGGTGAGGGAGCGCAGCAGCGATCGGAGGCCTGGTGTGTCGCCCTTGGCCGCGTACAGGCGCATGGCTTGCCGGTAGATCGCCTCGTCGTGGGGCCCGTGTTCGATCGCGGTGTGCAGGACGTGGAGGGCCTGGTCGGGGTCGGTGGGTGCGAGGAGGTCGGCGAGGGCGAGGTGTGCGTCGAGGGCTTGGCGGCGTACGGCTTCGCGGGCTGGTTCGATCCAGTCGTATTCGTAGCCGTCGGCGAGGGGGCCGGTGTAGGCGTCGACGGCGCGGCGCAGCCCGTCGATGCGGGTGGGGTCGTCGGCGCCGCGTTCGTAGTCGGCGAGGGCGCGTTGCATCCGGCGCAGGTCGGTGTCGACCTCGTCGGGGTTGAGCAGGTAGCGGTGGCGGGGGTGTTGGACGTGCCCGCTGTCGCCGCCGGCGTGGGTGAGGTGGACGCGGAGGTTGGACACGCAGACGTGGAGGCGGTGGGCCGCTCGACTGTGGGGTACGTCGCCGTAGACGTCTTCGAGGATGGCGTTGCTGGTGGCGCCGCCGTCGTTGACGGCGAGGTAGACGAGCAGCTCGCGGGCTTTGCCGCGGAACGGTTCCTTGGGTGGTGGCCGGTTGTAGTGGATGCGGGGCGCGCCCAACACAGACACCAGCGCTGGCCCTGCGTCGAGCTGGGTCTCGGTCGTCTGAGTGGCTGTCGGGGACGGTTGGACGGGTGCCTGCTGATCGCCGGTGAGGTTCTCCCCGTCGTCCCCTTCGATAGCCGCGACGGGATCTGGGGCGCCTTCGACGGGTCGCGGCTCGTCGGGGGTTGCGTCTTCTTCGGGGTGGGCTGGTCTGGATGGGGCGTGCTCGGCCGGGGGCGGGGTGGGCGGGTGTCCGGTGTGGGACTCGGCGAGCACGGTGAGCAGGTCTGCGGTTTCGGCGGGTGTGAGAACGGCGAGGCAGCCGTTGACGGCTGGCTGCTGGTCGGCGTGGGGCGCGGGGCGGGTGGGGTTGGTGGTGCCTTCGGTGTTGACATGGAGGGTGTGGCCGGTGGGCCAGTCGCCGAGGAGGACGGCGTGGACGTCGAGGCGCCGGCCTTGGGTGAGTAGGGCGGCGATGCGGGCGCGTTCGTGGGCGGCGTCGGCGTCGGCGATGAGCAGGAGGGGTGGGAGGGGCTCTTCGGTGGGGTCGTCGTGGCGGATCTCGGCGACGGTGGTGGCTTCGTGTTCGTAGGCGAGGCGGGTGCGGTGCAGTGTGGCGTGGTCGAGGGTGTCGAGGGCTTCCGGCAGCCCCGGTGCGACGGTCAGGCGTGGGGTGTCGGGGAGGGTCACGGCGTCGGCGCCGAGCAGGGTGGCGAGGGTGGCGGCGGGGATCACGACCTGGGCGCGGGCGTGGGGGTCGTCCGCGCCTCCCGCGGTGAGGGCGGCGGCCAGGAA
>JBOGDF010000006.1:0-36833 GCA_050701635.1 Micromonosporaceae bacterium
GCTCCGGGGCTCTCACTACGTACGGTCAGGCGGTCGCCGGTACGGTGGCGGCCGACGGGCCGGCGTACTGGGCGCTGCCGAAGCCGAGCATCGGGAGCCCGATGAAGGGCAGCAGCGCGATCAGGATGCCGAAGCCGGCGCCCTTGGCGAACGACTTGGCGAGGTCGATCGCCGCGATGATCCACATGATGAAGTTGACGAACGGGATCAGGAACAGCACGATCCACCAGACCGGCCGACCGATCACCTTGAGCAGGACGTACAGGTTGTAGATCGGGATGATCGCTGCCCACCCCGGCTGGCCGGCCTTCGAGAAGGTCCGCCAGAGCCCCGCGATCGTCAGGACGATGATCGCGATGTAGATGATCATGCCAACGACGCCGACGCCGCCGCCCTGACCTCCACCGTTTTCCACTGTTGCCTCCTGTAGGGACTCGGTGGCCGGCATCGGACGCCGTACCTTGGACTCCCTGTCCCCAGGGCGGACACTGTGGCCCTAACTAGGGGCCGCATGCTGTCCCACTCGCGAGTTCGTGAGCAGATTGAGATGTGACCGTCAGGTACGCCAGCCCGCGTCCACCGCGATCTTCGCAAGTCGGTCGCGGGTCCCCTGGTCGCACCGGGCACCGGCGAGCCCGGCGGCGTACGCGTCGGCGGCGCTGACCCCGAGCCGGGCGGCGATGTCGTACTCGGTACCCAGGTCGGTGTTGAACATCGCCGGATCGTCGGTGGAGATCGAGCACAGCACCCCGGCCGCCCGCAGCGCCGGCAGCGGATGCTCGTCGAGCGAGGACACCACCCGGGTACGCAGATTCGAGGTCGGGCACACATCGAGCACGATCCCGCGTTGGGCCAGCTCCGCCATCAGCTCCGGGTCCCGCGCTGCCGCAATCCCGTGCCGCAGCCGGTCCGCCCCGAAGGCGAGCGCCTCCCGGATCGACTCCGGCCCCGCGGACTCGCCGGCGTGCGGCACCAGCGCCAGCCCGGCGTCGCGCACGATCTGGAAGCACCGCGTGAACCGGTCCAGCGAGCTGGCGGCTTCCAATCCGCCGACGCCGAGCCCGACCACGCCGCGGTCGGCGTACGCCACGGACAGCCGGGCCACCTGCTCGGCGATCTCCAGGTCGGGCATCGTCCGGTAGAGATCGGGGGTGAACCGTACGGTCACGTCGTGCCGCTCGTACGCCTCGGCGGCGCCGTCGGCGTACCCACTGAAAAGCTCTTCGCCACTGATCCCGCGCGCCATCCGCTCGGCGGGGGAGAAGATCGCCTCCAGGTAGACCGCCCCGTACGCCGCCGCTTCGGCCGCGTAGTCGACCACCACCTGCCGGAAGTCCTCCCCGGTGCGCAGGCAGTTGGTGGTCATCACCCAGACCTCGAGGAAATGCCGGAAGTCGCGGAACTCGTACAGCGCGGCCAGCTCTTCGACGGTCTGCACCGGGAGCGGCAGGTCGTTGCGCTGGGCGATCCGCAGCAGCGCCGCGGGCCGGATCGCCCCTTCCAGGTGTACGTGCAGCTCGATCTTCGGGGTGGCGGTCACCCGGCGATCATCGCAGGGAATCGTCGGCGCACAGAGTGCGGCCCCGACACCACGAGGGTGCCGGGGCCGCGGTCGCTCCCCAGGTCAGTCAGGGATCAGACGGTGAGCGTCCAGGTGTCGATGTAACCGGTGTCGTACGAGAACACGTCCTGCACCTTCAGCCGCCAGGTGCCGTTCGCGGCCTCAGCCGACAGGTTCACCGTGTACGTGGTGATGACGTTGTCGGCCGAGTCCCAGTAGCTGCTGTTCTTCAGGCGGTACGTGGAGCCGTCCGGCGCCACCAGGTCGATGACCAGGTCACCGCGCCAGGTGTGCTTGATGTCCACCGCGACCTTGGAGGTCGAGGAGGCGCTCCGGTTGCAGCTGCCGATCCCGATGTTGCTGTACACCGCGGCGCCCGCGTCGGGGATGTTGACGTTGGTGCCGTTGGTGGCGGAGCAACCGGTCGGCGGCGGAGGCGGTGGCGGGGTGCCACCGGTGCCGACGAAGAGCAGGTTGTTCGGTGAACCAGTGCCAGGGTTGGTCACCTTGCCCTTGGTGGCGTTGTCCTTCAGTGCCTGCTGCACCTGAGCCGGCGTCGCGCTGGTGTTGGCGGACACGTAGAGCGCCGCCGCACCAGCCACGTGCGGGGTGGCCATCGACGTACCGCTGATGGTGTTGGTCGCGGAGTCGCCGGTGTTCCACGCCGAGGTGATGTCGCGACCCGGCGCGAAGATGTCGGTGCAGGTGCCGTAGTTGGAGAACGACGACCGGGCGTCGGTACGGTCGGTCGAGTTCACCGTGATCGCCTCGGGAGTCCGCGCCGGCGTGAAGTTGCAGGCGTCCGAGTTGGAGTTGCCGGAAGCGATCGCGTACGTGACACCGTCCGCGATGGAGTTGCGTACCGCGTTCTCCATCGTGGCGTTGCTACCGGAAGCGCCGAGGCTCATGTTCGCCACGGCGAGCCCGGTGGTGTGGTTCGAGGTGACCCAGTCGATACCGGAGGCGACACCCGCGAGGGTGCCGGAGCCCTGGCAGTTGAGCACCTTGACCGCCACCAGCCGGACGCCCTTGGCGACGCCGTACGACGTACCGCCGACCGTGCCCGCCACGTGGGTGCCGTGGCCGTTGCAGTCAGTGTTGTTGCCGTCTCCGGTGGTGTTGGTGCCCCAGACCGCCCGGCCACCGAAGTCACTGTGGCTGGTGCGGATCCCGGTGTCGATGATGTACGCCGTCACGTTCGACGCCGTATTCGGGTACGTGTAGCTGTTGTCCAGCGGCAGGTCGCGCTGGTCGATCCGGTCCAGGCCCCACGACGGGGTCGGGCTCTGGGTGCCGAACGCCTTCACGATCCGGTTCTGCTCGACGTACGCCACCGAGGAATCGCCGGCGGCGCGCCGGGCCTCGGCCTCGCTCATCTTCGCGGCGTACCCCTTGAGGGCGGCCTTGTAGGTGTGCGTGACCGTGCCGCGATAGCGCTTGGCTACCGCGGCGGTGTTGGCGCTGTCCTTGAGGACGACGATGTAGCTACCTTCGATGGCACCCTCCGCGCCGGCGCCGCGGATGTCTCCGGAGGCTTGGGCGGGTGATGCCAGTGCGGCCGCGGCCAGGAACGCCGCCGAGGTGACCCCGAGAACGCCGAATAACCGGCGTCGCAGGGTGCTGGTGTGACTCATCCGGGTGTACCTCCCCTGGTAAGGGCTCGCGTGGGATGTGGCACGCGGGCCTTTACAGGCCGTCCGGTGTCGGGACACCGACCGGCAAAAGAGGTACGTGTCGCCGCCGCCCCCATGGCGCTGGTGTGGCGTCACGGGAGCCGCTGCGGCACAGGTGGTGCGACCGGGGGTGGCCTGGCACGCGGGGGACAGCCTTCGCTCGGTTGAGCGTGAATGCACTGTATTCGGCTTTTCAACCCGTGGGTAGGTATTGAATTCTCAAGATCAACAGTGTTAGAAAGGAAATTCCACCTAACGCAGGTTAAGGCACCCTTAAATGCGTGGTGAACAGCCCAGACATTGATACGTCCCCGGCGCCGCGTCGCGCCGGGGACGTACCAGTTTCAGGGCGGGAGCGGGGTCAGAGGGCGAGCGTCCAGGTGTCGATGGTGCCGACGTCCTGGGCCGCGGCGTCCTGCACCCGCAGCTTCCAGGTGCCGTTGCGCACCTCGCTGGACACATCGACGGTGTACGTCTTGTCGATGTTGTCGGTACCGGAGCCGGTCCGGTTGTGCAGCGTGTAGACCGTGCCGTCCGGGGCTACCAGCGAGACCACCAGGTCCCCGATGTAGGTGTGCCGGATGTGCACCTCGACGGTGGAGGTCGCCGACGCGTTGCCGGTGCAACCGGACACCGCGATCGAGGACTCCACAGTGGACAGGTCACCGATGGCGACGTCGTTGCCGTTGGTGCCGCCACAGGACGGCGGAGGCGGTGTGGTGCCGCCGCCCAGGTTCAGCGTCCAGGTGTCGAGGGTGCCGACGTCCTGGCTCGCGGCGTCCTGCACCTTCAGCTTCCAGGTGCCGTTGGCGGTTTCACTCGAAAGGTTGACGGTGTAGGTCTTGTCGATGTTGTCGGTGCCGCTGCCGGTCCGGTTGTGCAGCACGTACGCCGTGCCGTCCGGAGCGACCAGGGAGACCACCAGGTCCCCGATGTACGTGTGCCGGATGTGCACCTCCACCGTGGCGGTCGACGACGCACTGCCTGAGCACTCGGCGATCGCGATCGAGGACTCGACCGTGGTGTTGTCCGGGATCGCCACGTCGGTGCCGTTGGTGGCCGAGCAGCCGGTGGGCGGCGGCGGAGGCGGCGGGGTGGAGCCGCTTCCGACGAACAGCAGCTTGTTCGGCGAGCCGGTGCCCGGGTTGGTCACCTTGCCGGAGGTGGCGTTGGTGACCAGGGCGTCGCGTACCTGCTGGTTAGTGGCGGACGGGTTGGCGGACAGGTGCAGCGCCGCCGCGCCGGCCACGTGCGGGGACGCCATCGACGTACCGCTGTTGAGCTTGGTGCCGGTGTCGCTGGAGTGCGACAGGGAGTTGATGCCGTCACCGGGCGCGAAGATGTCCAGGCAGGTGCCGTAGTTGCTGCCCTGTCCGTTCGGCCAGTCGGTGGGCCGCTCGTCGGTGCTCTTGGTGGCGCCCACCGTGATCGCCTCGGGGGTACGCGCCGGGGTGAAGTTGCAGGCGTCGGAGTTCGAGTTGCCCGCGGCCAGGACGTACGTGATGCCGTCGTTGATCGAGTTGCGTACGGCGTTCTCCAGGCTGCTGTTGGAGCCGGAGCCGCCGAGACTCATGTTCGCCACAGCGGGGCCCGAGGTGTGGTGCTGGGTCACCCAGTCGATCCCGGAGATGATGCCGGACCAGGAGCCGGAGCCCTGGCAGTTGAGCACCTTCACCGCGATCAGCTTGGTGGCCTTGGCGACGCCGTACGCGGTACCACCGACGGTGCCGGCGACGTGCGTGCCGTGACCCTGGCAGTCGGTGTTGTTGCCGTCGCCGGTGGTGTTGGTGCCCCAGGTGGCGCGGCCGCCGAAGTCCTGGTGGCTGGTGCGGATGCCGGTGTCGAGCACGTACGAGGTCACGTTCGACGCCGTGTTCGGGTACGTGTAGCTCTGGTTCAGCGGCAGGTCGCGCTGGTCGATCCGGTCCAGCCCCCACGACGGTGGGTTCGGCTGGGTGTCCTGGATCGTCGCGATGCCGTCCTGCTCCACGTACGCCACCGCCGGGTCGGCGGCGGTACGCCGGGCGTCCGCCTCGCTCATCGTCGCGGCGTACCCGTTGAGCGCGGTTTTGTAGGTGTGTTTGACCTTCGCGTTGTGGCGCTTGGCGACGGTGGCACCCGACTGCGCACTGACGCCGTCGTTGAGCACCACGATGTAGCTGTCCTTGATGGTGCCGGCGGCGCCGTAGCCCCGGATGTCGCCCTCGGCGGCCTGTGCCGGGGACGTCATCGCGGCCGCGGCGGCGACCGCCGCTACCGAGGTCAGCCCGAGGACGCCGTACCACCGGCGTCTGGGCATGCCGAATCTGATCATGTGGGTCCTCCCCAGGTCCCCGCCGACCGGAGCTGCTCCGGCCGGACTTACACCCACGTACGCGGGCGTCCGATGCAGATTAGTTATCGGGATGTCACGAAGACAGGCCTAGAAATTTCAAGATCAAAATGCATACGATGAGCGTTCATCCCCACTTCCCTTAAGGACTCCTTAGTAGTGTCCAGTTGCGTCGTTTAGGCGGCGTTTTGGGGAAGGTCCGGTGGATGTGTCACAGGGGTCGGCACACGATCGGTGAGCACGTAACAAGGGGTTTCCCGGCGTCCCCCTAAGGAGTGGCTTTCCGGGTTTGCTCCGGGTTGCCGCCCCGATGTGCCGGCGGCTTTCCGCGAGCAGGGTCATGGGCATGCCTGAGCTGCTCCTGGTCCTCGACGGATCCCTCCAACTTCTGTTGATCTTCGCGTGGCTGGCCGCCGGCTGGGCGGTGGTCGGGTTGCCGGTGGCGGCCGACCGCGGCACCCTGCGACGCCGTACCTGGGTCGCGTTCGCGCTGGTCGGGCTGGCGTTGTCGCTGGTCGGGGCCAGGATCGCGGTGGTGGCCTGGCTGGCACCGCTGGGCTGGTGGTTCGTCCAGGAGCGGGTGGTGCTGGGGCTCCCGCTGGTGGCGGTGCCGGCGGCGGCCGTACTGGCCTTCAGCGTGCCGGTGATCTGGCGGCTGCGCGGCCAGGCGCGTGCCGTACCGCCGGCGCGGCTACGGCGCGACGCCGCGCACCCGGTGGTCGGAGTCCCGGTACGCGCGGCGACCTTCGGTGCGCTGTTCGGCTTCTGGCTGACGTACCCGGCGACCCCGGCGAAGATCGCGCTGTTCACGGCGTTGACGGCGGCGGCGACCGGGCTGGCGTGGTGGCGGCAGGCGGCCCGCTACCGCCGGTTGGAAGACCCTTCTCCGCCGGTACGCATGCCGCTGCGTTTCCGCGCGCTGCGCGCCGCGGGAGTCGTCGTGGGGGTTGGCGTGGTAGCGGCAGGGCTGTCGGTGCCGGCGGCGACCGCGTCCCGGCTGCCGGACCGGATGGGCATGGACCACCACGCGATGGACTTCGGCGGCGGTACGGAGTTCGGCGGCGGGCCGGAGTCGGGCGGCGGGTCGGAGTCGGGCGGCCACCACAGTGGACACCGCGCCACCAGCGTGGCGGACCTGCGCGGCGACAAGGCGACCGGCCCGGTACGCAGGTTCACGCTGACCGCGCAGCAGAAGGTGGTACGCCTGCCCTCCGGGCGCCAGGTCGACGCGTGGACGTACAACGGCCAGGTGCCCGGCCCTGAGCTGCGGGTACGCCAGGGCGACGTGGTCGAGGTGACGCTGGTCAACCAGCTCCCGGACACCGGCGTGACGCTGCACTGGCACGGGTACGACGTGCCGAACGGCGAGGACGGCGTGGCCGGCGTGACCCAGGACGCCGTACGCCTGGGCGGGCGGTTCACGTACCGGTTCGCGGCGACCGACCCGGGCAGCTACTGGTATCACTCGCACGAGCTGTCCAGCGAGTCCGTGGCCCGCGGCCTGTACGGCACTCTCGTCGTGGAGCCCGCCGCCGGGCTGCCCGAGGGGACCGTCGACCTGACGGCGGCGTACCACCGGTTCTTCGACGGGGCCCGGGTGATCGGCGGCTCGGACCAGCCGCAGCGCAAGCGGGTCACGCCCGGCACCCCGGTGCGGCTCCGGCTGATCAACACCGACAGCTCCCCGGAGCAGTTCTCGCTACGCGGTACGCCCTACCGGGTGGTCGCAGTGGACGGCACCGACCTGCACCGGCCCGGCGAGCTGACCGGCAAGCGGCTGCGGCTGGCGGCCGGCGGCCGCTACGACGTCGCCTTCACCATGCCGGACGCGCCGGTCGCACTGTCCACGATGGACGAAACCGGCCCGGGGCTGCTGCTCAGCCCAGACGGTGGCACCCGGCGGCCCGCGCAGGGCGGCCCGGACGGCGTACTGGACCTGACGTCGTACGGCGAGCCGACCCGTACGCCGTTCGGCCCGGGCAGCGACTACGACCGGGAGTTCACCCAGGTGCTGGACGAGGGCATGGGCTTCTTCGACGGCGAGTTCGCCGAGACGTACCGGGTGAACGGCGCCAGCTACCCCGACATCCCGACGATGGGCGTGAAGTACGGCGAGCTGATCAAGGTGACCGTGGTCAACCGCGGGTTCGAGACGCACCCGATGCACCCGCACGGGCACCACGTACTGGTGCTCTCGGTCAACGGCAGGCCGGTCACCGGGAGTCCACTGTGGATGGACACGTTCGACGTACAGCCTGGTGAGGTGTGGGTGGTCGGGTTCAAGGCGGACAACCCCGGGATGTGGATGGACCACTGCCACAACCTGCACCACGCCCGCGCCGGGCTGATGCTGCACCTGGCGTACGAGGGGGTCAGCTCGCCGTACCAGGTCGGCCGGGAGACCGGAAACCATCCGGAGTAGAGCCTCCGAGTGGGGGAGGCGGTTTGAGGCCGGGACGGCCTCTCTGCGAAGATTCACGCTCGTGCCTGATGCGCCGGTCGTACTGGACCAGATCGCCCAACTTCTCGCCGCCACGGTGTGTCCGCACTGCGGGCAGCCGCCGTTCGCGGCGTCCGACCGCCGGTCGGAGCTGGACCACGTGGACGACGCCGAACGCCGGCTGTGGCGGCAGGTCGAGGAGGGCGCGAAGGTACGCGACAGCGCCCCGCCCGAGCCCCCCGCCGAGAAGCTGGAGGCGGCCCGGAAGGCGCTCGCCCAGACCCGGCGCGCCGCCCAGGCGCTGGACGAACAGATCGGCGCGGCCGAAACGGAGCTCGCCGATCCCCGGGCCTGGCTGCGGTTCGGGCAGCGGATGGCGGTCGCCGGCCAGCTCTCCGAGGACCGCAACGCGGTGGCGCCCGTACAGGCGCAGGTCGCCGCCGCCGAACAGCGGGTACGCGACCTGGAACGGCAACGCGAGCGACGGCAGGCGTACCTGACCCGCTACCGCAGGGTGCTCGAAGTGGCGCAGCGCGCCCAGGCCGAGCTGGACCGGCGGATCGACGAGCTGCTCCACGGGTACGCCAGCCAGCCGGTGCCGCCGCCGTGGTTCGGCCCCGGGCTGGGCTACCCGCCGAAACCCGAGGAGTACGCCGCCTGGCTGCGCCGCGCCCGCGCCGTGATCGCGTACCGCCGGCGGTACGGCGTCGACCACCCGCTGGAGCCGCTCGGCCGTGCCCTCCCGGTGAAAGGCACCCCCCGGTACGACGCCTGGCGCGCCGCCCAGCGCTAGCCGCTCGCCCCGCCCCGGCCGGCGCGGCTTGGCGGGTTTGTTCAAGCGTGTGGGTGTTCGGCGTGCCTAGGGTCGGGGTACGCACTCAGCGGAGAGGAGTAGGCCGATGAACGAGTCGTTTGACGCCGTCGCGACGGTCACCGTCGACGCCCCGCCCGGCGCCGTCTGGAAGGCGCTCACCACGCCGGAGCTGATCTCGCGGTACCTGCACGACACCCAGGTCGACACCGACTGGAAGGTCGGCAGCCCGATCACCTGGAGCGGTGTGTGGGACGGCAAGCCGTACCAGGACAAGGGCGAGATCCTGGCGTACGAGCCGCGGCGGCTGCTGCGTACCACCCACTGGAGCCCGATGTCCGGGATGCTGGACGAGCCGGAGAACTACCACGTGGTGACGTACCAGCTGGACGAGCGGGACGGGCAGACCACGGTGACGCTGACCCAGAGCAACAACCCGTCGCAGGAGGCCGCCGACAACGTGGTCGACAAGGGCTGGCGCCCGATCCTGGAGGGGCTCAAGCAGGTTGCCGAAGAGCAGACGTGAGTTCGCGCGCGGCGTAACCCGGTGGCGCCCGGGCAGGCCGGCAGCGTGCCACTGTAGGTCGTGAGGCCAGACCACGGAGGTGGCGCGATGCGAGGCCAGGCGCGGCTGCCCGGCGTACCGCCGGAGATTCCGGGACCGGACCCGCGGCGCGGGCGGCCCGGCCCACCGCAACCGGAGTCCGGCGCGGTGGACCCCTGGCTGGCCGAGCGGCTGTTCGCGCAGCGGCTGGTGATGGTGCACGGCCCGGTGACCTCCGAGGTCGCCTCCCGCACCGTGGCCCAGCTACTCGCCCTGGACGGCGGTGCCGAGCCGGTACGGCTGCACCTGTCGGCCCCGGACGGCGAGCTGGACGCGGTGTTCGCGCTGGTCGACGGGGTGGAGTTGATGCGTACGCCGGTGCACGCAGTGGTCACCGGGGAGCTTGGCGGCGCCGCGCTCGGGGTGCTGACGGCGGTGACGCGGCGGACGGCGTACCCCCATGCCAGGTTTCGGTTGGCGGAGCCGCGGGTGGCGGAGGTGACCGGCACCGCCGACCAGATCGTGGGGCAGGCCAGCCGGCACCTGCAGCTGCTGGAGGAGCTGATCATCCGGCTCGCCGAGGTCACCGGTACGCCGCGCTCGCGGGTGGAGACCGACCTGTCCGACGGCCGGCTGATGTCGGCGGCCGAAGCAGTCGAGTACGGCCTGATCCAGGAGATCACCGGACGGTAGGCCCGGGTGACTCGGGACCTTTGGCGACTTCAGAGAGTCGCCTAGCCGATACGCAATGTGGCATCTACGCGGGACGATGAGTCGTCCCTAGGAGGTTCCACATGGACTACGGCAAACTCTCCGGCGCCCTCGCCACCGCCGCTGACCGCTTCCAGGCGCAAGGACGCGAGGCGCTCGGTACGCCGGCCCGGCTGATGGGGCTGGTGACACTCACCGAGCCGGCACGACCCGCCCGGGCCGTGGTGTTCGTACGGGGGTCCGACGCCGCCGCGCTCGACGCGTTGCAGCAGGACGGCATCGAGATCAACGCGGGCGCGGGCGCGACGCGTACCGGGATCGTGGACTTCGCCGCGCTCGACGCGGTCACCGACAACCCGGCGCTGCAGCAGCTGGTCGTCTCGCACCGGCTGCGCACCCTGATGGACGTGGCCCCCGGCAAGGTCGGGGTGCCGGCGTACGTCAACCAGCACCAGCTCACCGGCGAGAACGTCGTGATCGGCGTCGTCGACACCGGCATCGACCCGAAGCACCCCGCGTTCCAGGGCCGGATCCACCGGATCTGGGACCAGACCGTGCCGGGCAACGGCGTACCGGAAGGCGGGTACGGCGTCGAGCTGGCCGGCGGCCGGCTGGTCGAATCCCGCGACAACCACGGCCACGGTACGCATGTCGCCGGCATCGCCTCCGGCGCCGACCCCGCGTTCCCCGGGATCGCTCCCAGGGCGACCCTGGTGATCGTCAAGACCACGCTGATGGACGCGCACATCGCCGACGGCGTGCGCTACTGCTTCCGGGTCGCCGCCGACCTCGGGCTGCCCTGCGTGGTCAACCTCAGCCTCGGCGGGCACGCCGACGCGCACGACGGCAGCGACCCGCTGTCGGCGATCCTGGACGCCGAGTCCGGCCCCGGCCGGATCGTGATCTGCGCCGCCGGCAACGAGGGCAACGACGCGATCCATGCCCGCGCCAAGGTTCGCAAGGGCGGCACCCGCTCGGTTGCCTGTCTCGCCACCGGCCCGTACGAGGTCAACGCCTGGTACTCCGGCGCCGACGAGATGGCCGTACAGGTGGTGGGGCCTTCCGGTGACGCGACGCCGTACCAGCCGATCATCACCAACGGCTCCCCGGTACGGCAGTACCAGCTGATCGACGGCCAGGTGCAGATCGCGACCCCGGGCGCCGACCCGGTCAACGGCGACCACCAGGTGGTCGTGATCGGCGACCCGCAGGCCACCGCGGCCAGCGCGCCGTCGCGGGCCTGGCGGATCAGGTTCCGCGCGGTCAACGTCAACGACGGCCGGGTCGACGCCTGGATCTTGTCGAGTCAGGACCAGCCCGCCCAGTTCACCGGCCGGTACGTCGACGACGCGGTCAAGGTCGGCTCGCCCGGCTGTTCGACGGATTCGGTGACGGTGGCGGCGTACACCACGAAGAATTCCTGGACCGACATCGACGGCGTCGCGCGGCAGCTCGGTCTGGAGCTCGACGACATCGCGGACTTCTCCTCCGAAGGCCCGCGCCGCGACGAGCACCCCAAGCCGGACGTGGCCGCGCCCGGCGCGATGATCGCCGCGTCGCTGTCCCGGGACGCCGACTTCCACCGGCGGCTGGTGCTCGACACCACGCACGTGATGCTGGCCGGCACCAGCATGGCGTCGCCGTTCGTGGCCGGTGTGGTGGCGCTGCTGCTGCAGCAGGAGCCGGCCCTGGAGCCGGAGAAGCTGCGGGAGCGGTTGATCGGCGCGAGTGCCGTACCGGGCGGTCAACCCGGACAATTCCACCCCAGTTGGGGGTACGGACTCCTCGCAGTCGACCAACTCTGAGTACGGAGGCGACGTGGACTACCGGAAGCTGGACCCGATGATCGCGGCCGAGGTCACCGGCGGCGATCCTGGTCGCCAGCTAACGGTGTTCATCCACATCGCCACCGATCTGGACCCGGGTTCCGGCGTGCTGCTGGCGCGCCGGCTCGGGCTGGAACAGTCGGTGGCACCCGGCAGTGTGCTGTCGCTGACGGTGTCGGCCGAACGCGTCGGCGAACTGTCCGAGGAGCCATGGGTGGTGGCGATCCGGGCGGCTCGCCGACTGCGGCCGCTGCGGTGAGCCGTACCGAGTACGGGTGGGTCCGGGCAAACCGGGGGCAATTGTCCGGATAGTACGGTAAGACGGAAGGTGCACCAGCCCCCCAACGGCGTGCGGCGCGGCCGCGCGAGGACGACCGAGGGGCGGGCATGCTCGCACGGAGGCGACGGTGCAGGGACGCGGCGGCGCGGCTGCCGCTGCTCTCGGCCGTACTGATCGCCCCGCTGCTCCTCCTGGCCTGGTCGCTACCCCAGCTCGTCGCGTCGGCCCAGTCTCACACTCCAAGATCGCTGTCCGGGGAACGAAGCAGCGATTTCGTCGCCAATCTGATCCCGAAACCGCGATCTTGCTGGACGATCGACGCGGCTGCGGCTGCGGCTGCGGCTGCGGCTGCGGCTGCGGCGCCGGCGGCTGAAGCGCGGCCGGTTAAGCCGTCGACATCGCCGTCGCCGACCGGGTCGGGTGCGTCTCCGTCCGAACCACCGCCTCCATCGGGGTCGCTGTCTCCGTCCGCGCCGTCCGGGTCGCTGTCTCCTTCGGGGTCGCCGTCGCCGTCCGGACTGCCGTCGGCTACGGCAGTGTCGCCGCCGATGAGCCGGTCGCCAGCCGGGAGCTCAGCTCCGGCGGACCTACCGGCCGGCGCCGCGGACCAGACGACCGGCGGCCACGCTCCCACCGCAGCACCCAGCGCCGACGGACCTGGCCAGGGCAGTACGGACGCGGCGCGTACCGCGGCGTTCCGGGAGCCGGCCGTGGCGCAGGGGCTGATCGTCGGCGGCCTGGTCGGCTTCACCACCTCGGCGATCGGGATGCTGCTGGTCGGCTGGGTACGCCGCCGCCTCTGACGCCGGCTCGCGGGCGCGATGCGGGCACGGCGAACCGCCCAGCCCGACCGGATCGCGCCGGCGGACTGGGCGGTACGTTGGCGTGGTGCGTTCGTCAGTGCATGTAATGCGTTACCGCTGGCTCCCTTGTGGACACCGCGTACGCCGTGACCCAGGGATTGCGCCGCGGCTTAGGAAACTCTGCCCCTGCGAGCCCACAGGCCGGCCGCGAGGAAGACGAAGATTGCGGCCACCACAATCTGGATCAGCAGTTTGATCCAGTCGATGCCGCTGGTCTCGCCGCCACCGAACTGCTGGTAAATCCAACCGCCGACGAAGGCGGCCAGAATGCCGACCCCAATGGTGAGCCACCACGGGATGTTCTGCTCACCAGGAACGATCATCCGGCCGATGATGCCGAGGATCGTACCGAGGATGAGCGCACCGATGATTGTCCAGAGCATGACGCCTCCTAACCGTCGGACTGATTTCATGATGCTTTAGACAAAGCACCCAGACCAGCCCTACCAGGAAAAACCGCAACGCGCGCCATCATGGCCTAAATCGGTTCGCGGAGGGGAGATTTCGCCCCGCGTGTATACCCATAAGTGTGGCGTGAGCTGCGGTTATTCGCCAGAGAGATCACCCGCCGTATCGGCTGCCGGTCGAGGCGTGAGCCCTCGGGGGTACGCGGGTAGCCCGGTCTTCGCGGGTGCGCGTACTCTCCGGCACCATGCGGATACCTGTGTGGGTGAAGCCGCTGGCGACCACACTCGGGGTGGCGGCGGCTGCCGGAGCGGGGCAGTTGGGCATCGCGTACGGCCTGGCGATTCTGCTGTGGACCCGGGAGCTCAGCGCCCCCAACGACGCCGCGTGGGCCGCGAATCTGACCTGGGTGTGCTGGCTGGCCGCCACGTCCGTGGTGATCGGCGCGATCGCCGGTGGCCGGGTCACCCGCGCCGCCGGTCTGCCCGACTCGCCGTGGCTGCAGGTGGCGGTGGCCGCCGTCGCCGCGGTCGGCACCCTGATCACCGTGCCGCTGGCGGCGATCCCCGCCCGGTACGCCGAGCTCGCCGCTGACCCGAACCCCGCCTGGACCGCCGCCCGGCTCGCCGCGATCGGTGTGGCGCTGGGCGCGGTGGTCGCGGTCGGCGTACTGCTGGGAAAGCCGCTGGCCTGGAACGCGATCGCCACCACCGGGTGGTTGTGGCTGGTGGCGCTGATCTCGGTGATGATCGCGCTGGTCGGCGGTACGGAGCCGGACGCCACCCGGCTCGCGATCTGGCACATCGGCAGCGATTCGCCCGGGTGGTTCGCGGTGATGGTGCCGATGCTGCTGGGCGCACTCGGGCTGGGCGCCGGCATCGCCTGGCTGGCCAAGCAGCAGGGGCTCAACCGGGTCGCGGTGGCGGTGTGCGGTGCCCCCGGCCCGCTGCTGGTGGCGGTCGCCTATCTGGTGGCGGGCCCCGGCAGCCGGCCCGAAGCCGGCGAGCAGTTCCTGCCTTACCTGGCCGCGCCGTACGCCGTACTCACCGGGCTGCTGGGCTCCCTGCTGGTGGCCGCGATCGAGCGCCCGGAGCCGGAGGACGGTGCGGCCGGCGCCGCGGTGGCCGGCTCCGGTGTGACGGCGGGAGCGCTCGAGGCGTCGCCGGGCGGTGACGTCACGGCGCGGCATACGGCACCGCTTGCGATCGCCGATTCCGAGTCCGCCGGGTACGACCAGACGGTCACCTTCGACACCGTGGACCACGAGGCGCCGGAGCCGGGCGTCCGGGCGGGCGGGTCGGAGCCGGCGCATGCCGTTCCGAGCTGGTCCGATGTGGACGCTCCGCAGCTGCGTACGCCCGACTGGCGGCTCCCGCCCCGCGAGCTGGACCGGCCTGAGATCGCCGCGCCGCCGGCCGACGATTCCCTCGCCACGGACCACCCGGCGCCCACCGACTCGACCAGCACCTTCGAGCCCGCCGACCCCTACGAATCCCGGTTCGACCCTGCAGCCCCGTACGAGTCTGAGCGGTACGAGCCCGAGGCGCCGTACGCACCTGCGGCCCCGTACGAGCCGCCACCGAACTACGAACCCGCCCCGTACGAGCCGCCACCGTCGTACGAGCCCGAGTCGCCCGCGCCTACCGCCCCGGCCGCGCCCACCGAAACTGCCGCACCGAGCCAGGTCACCCCGCCGCAGGCGCCCGCCGAAGCCACCGCGCCGGCCGCACCGGCCGAAACCAAGAAGCGGAGATTCCGGTTCGGCCGGCACAGCGCGACGCAGGCGGAGTCGACGCAGACGCAGCCGCTGCCGACCCTCGAGCCGCCGGCGGAGCCGACCCACACAGACGCGCCGCCGGAGCGTCCCCAGCCGCAGCCGCGTCCCCAGCCCCAGCCGCGTCCCCAGCCCCAACCGCGTCCCCAGCCGGTCAGCAACGGCGCCGCAGCCCCAACCGCAGCGCCTACCGCAGCGCCAGCCGGTGCGCCGCCAGCCGAGCCGGTCGCGGACTCTGCGGAGTGGGCCGAAGAAGAACGCTGGCTGGAGCAGATCAAGGGAGACGACGACGCCGTACGCGGCTCCCGCTCCGGCCTGCGGCCGGCGCAGCTGCCCCCGGAGCGGCCGGCGCGGCGCAAGTGGTCGCTGTTCGGCGACGACGACGATCCGGACTTCCCGCCCGCGCGTCCCGGCGAAAGCGATACGCCGAACTGAACCGCGCGCCGATGCGCAAATACCGCGAATGGGCGTAGTGTAATTCTCAATCAATAGCGGGTGCCGACGTTTCGGGGGCGCCGACGGGTAGGTGCGGCGGGAGCCCCGCGTACGCCTCATTACCGGAGGTCGCTGTGGAGATCGTCGCCCTGATCGGCCGCATTCTGTTCGCGCTGGTGTTTCTCGGTTCCGGCGCCGCTCACCTGACACAGACCGCTGCGATGACCGGGTACGCCAAGTCCAAGAAAGTGCCGTACGCGCAGATCGTGGTGCTGGCCAGCGGCACGATGATCGTGCTGGGCGCACTGATGATCCTGTTCGGCGTGTGGGGCGATCTGGGGGCGCTGCTGCTGGTGGCGTTCCTGGTGCCGACAGCGGTGGTGATGCACAACTTCTGGACGGAAACCGATCCGCAGACCAGGCAGGTGGAGATGGTCCAGTTCATGAAGGACCTCAGCCTCGCGGGTGGCGCCCTGCTGGTCTTCGTGCTCTACAGCAAGCACGGTGACGACCTGGGCCTCACCATCACCGGCCCCTTGTTCTGACCGTGCCGGACCCGGCACCGGGCCGGACCCGGCACCGGGCCGGGCCCGGCAAGAGGCCCGGCACCGGCCTGGGCCCGGCAACCGGCCCGGCACAGCAACAGGCCCGGCACAGCAACAGCAGGCTCAGTGCAACGGCCAGGTGTGTACGGGTTCGTTGCTGTGCATCAGCTCGACGTACCGCTTGAGCATCCCGTGCAGCGCGTCGACGCGGCCTTTCTTGCGTTGTGCCGCGAGCTTGTGCGTCATCGCGGTCTGCCAGGTCGCGCCGTTGCGGCCGGTCTTGCAGCGGCCCTCGATGATCCCCAGCAGCCGGTCCCGCACCTCGGGCGCGACGCCCCACCGGTCCAACCCCTCGTACGCCGTCGGCAGCAGGTGTTCGAGCACCAGGTCGGTCACCGCGCGCTCCCCGAGCCGGGGCCAGTACGCCGTCGCCTCGATGCCGTCGCGGGCCGCGGAGTGGAAGTTCTCCTCCGCCGCGCCGAACGTCATCTGGGTCCAGATCGGACGGTCGGCTTCGGCGAGTGCGCGTACCAGTCCAAAGTAGAACGCGCCGTTGGCGAGCATGTCGGTGACGGTCGGGCCGGCCGGTAGCACCCGGTTCTCCACCCGCAGGTGTGGGCGCTCGTTCATGATGTCGTACACCGGGCGGTTCCAGCGGTAGACGGTGCCGTTGTGCAGCCGCAGCTCCGCCAGCCGCGGTACGCCGCCGGACTCCAGCACCGCGACCGGGTCCTCGTCGGAGAACATCGGCAGCAGCGGCGGGAAGTATCGTACGTTCTCCTCGAACAGGTCGAAGATCGAGGTGATCCAGCGTTCGCCGAACCACACTCGCGGGCGTACCCCCTGAGCTTTCAGCTCTTCCGGCCGGGTGTCGGTGGCCTGTTCGAACAGCGCGATCCGGGTCTCGGCCCACAGCCGCTTGCCGTACAGGAAGGGGGAGTTGGCGCCGAGCGCGACCTGGATCCCGGCGATCGCCTGCGAGGCGTTCCAGTAGTTGGCGAACGTCTCCGGCGCCACCTGCAGGTGGTACTGGATGCTGGTGCAGGCGGCCTCGGGCGCGATCGATTCGGCGTACGTACGCAGCCGCTCCGGCCCGCCCCGGATGTCGATGTAGATGTCCTCACCGCGGGCGGCGATGATCTGCTCGTTGAGGACCCGGTAGCGGGTGCTCTTGGAGAGGTTCTCCAGCACCGAATGGTGCTCCATCAGGGTGGGCAGGATCCCGATCAGCACGATGCTGGCGTCGGATTTCGCGGCCCGGTCGTCGGCGTCGTTGAGGCTGGCCCGTACGTCGTCCTGGTAGTCGGTGAAGCCGTCGTCCGCGATCAGCCGCGGCCGCATGTTGACCTCGAGGTTGAACAGTCCCAGCTCGGTCTGGAACGCGGGGTTGGCGATGTGTTCGAGCACCTCGGCGTTTTTCATGGCCGGCTCGGCGTCGCGGTCGATCAGGTTCAGCTCGATCTCGAGCCCGGTCAGTGCTTTGTCGGTGTCGAACCGGAAGTCATTCAGCATCAACGCGAACACGTCGAGGCATCGGCGTACCTTCTGGCGGTATCGCTGCCGGTCCTCCCGTGAATACGTTGTCCGCCGGACTTCTTCGCCCATCGGCCCCTCCCCGGGTCGTTGAGCCAGCGTCCGTCCATCTGGGACCGCTCAGCACCGAGCGACCTCGGATGAAAGAACCCGAATACCAACCGTAGAAGTGACGGCCACGGACTGCCAGGCTTTGTCCGTGGTTTGGGACCACCTTCACCGGTGCCCGAGCCGTTATGTCACGACCTGCGCCGAATGCGCTGCCGGAAACCCGTACCCCCCGAATGATCTTCGGGTTTTGGCTGTCCCCAGAGCCCCGAGAACAACCAAAACCCCAAGATCAAGCAGCGGGGGTACGCAGCGCGAAGAATTGCCTGGCGTCCGCGGAGGTGACCAGCGCGATCACGATCAGGGGCAGCACGAGTCCGGCGATGTTCAGCGTGCCGCGTTCTCCCATGGTGAGCAGCCAGATGGCGAGCTCGGCGACGACGCCGATCGCCATCAACCCGATCGTGGCAGCGCGCGCCCACGGCCGTTCCTGCATCAGGGCCGCGCCCAGCACCACATATCCGATCGAAAGCAGCAGGGGAAGGCCCACCAGCAGGAGATAACTCGACCCCTCGCTGGACTGCATCAGAACGACCCCGAACATCGCGAACGCCAGGCTGATCGGAGCCAGGACGAACAGGATGACGCTGGCGGCGGTGACCTTGCCGGGACGGTCCACCGGGACTCCTTCGGTGACGGATCGAGCGTCTTCCCACTGTACGGGTGGTACGCGGCCGGTACGGCGCGCAGAATCGGCAGCACAGGAGGTGACGCGATGCCAGGGCAGTCTCTCGAGGAGGGGCCGATCGGGAGTGGCGAGTTTCCCGCGATCGGCGACTACGGGTTCCTCTCCGACGGCGAGACCACCGCGCTGGTCGCGCCGAACGGCGGGATCGAGTGGCTGTGCCTGCCCCGGATGGACTCCCCGAGCGTGTTCGGCGCGCTCCTGGACCGCGACGCGGGCTCGTTCCGGATCCACCCGACCGGAGTCGACGTGCCGGCGGCGCGCCGCTACATCCCCGGCACGCTGGTGCTGGAGACCAGCTGGTGGACCCCGGGCGGCTGGCTGGTGGTCACCGACGCGCTGCTGATGGGGCCCTGGCACCACGAGAACGAACGCTCCCAGACCCACCGCCGGGCGCCCACCGACTACGACGCGGACCACGTACTGCTGCGCCGGATCAAATGTGTCAACGGCCAGGTGCAGGTACGCATGGACTGTACCCCGTCTTTCAACTACGGCAATCAACCCGCGCTCTGGGAGTACGCGAACGGCGGCTACCACGAGGCCGTGGCCAGTGCCGAGGGCGCGCCCCGGCCACTCCGCATGACCACCGACCTCAACATCGGGTTCGAGGGCAACCTGGCCACCGCCCGTACCCTCCTGAAGGAGGGCGAGACCCGGTTCGTGGCGCTGTCCTGGAGCGAGCACGCGCCGCCGAGGACGTTTGAAGAAGCCGACGCCCGGATGGACTGGACCTCACACCACTGGCAGCACTGGCTGGACCGCGGCCGGTTCCCGGACCATCCCTGGCGCAGCTTCCTGCAGCGCTCCGCGCTCACCCTGAAGGGGTTGATCTTCGCCCCGACCGGCGCGATGGTCGCGGCCGCCACTACCTCGCTGCCGGAAACCCCGGGCGGGGAACGCAACTGGGACTACCGCTACACCTGGATCCGGGACACCACGTTCACCCTCTGGGCGTTGTACGCGCTCGGCTTCGACTGGGAAGCCAACGACTTCTTCAACTTCGTCGCCGACGTCGCCGACGCAGAGGGCGGCGACCTGCAGATCATGTACGGCGTGGACGGCGAACGTACCCTCACCGAGTCCACACTGGACCATCTCTCCGGGTACGACGACGCCCGCCCGGTACGCGTCGGCAACGCGGCGTACGAGCAGCGACAGCACGACGTATGGGGCGCCGTGGTGGCCGCGATCGCGCTCTACAGCCGTGACCGGCACCGCATCGACGACCGGCTGTGGGAGATCGTGCAGGTGCAGGTGAAGCGCGCGCTGGAGCGCTGGCGCGAGCCGGACCAGGGGATCTGGGAGGTGCGCTCCGGCCCGCAGCACTTCACCTCCTCGAAGGCCGCGTGCTGGATGGCGGCCGACGCCGGCGCCCGGCTCGCGGAGGGGCGAGGCGAGGAGAAGCTGGCGGCGGAGTGGCGCGCCGCCGCTTCAGAAATCAAGGAGGACGTGCTGGCCAACGCGGTGGACGAGCGCGGCGTGTTCACCCAGCACTACGGCACCAAGGCGCTGGACGCGTCGGTGCTGCTGCTGCCGTTGCTCGGCTTCCTGCCCGCCGACGATGAGCGGATCCGCGCCACCGTGCTGGCGATCGCCGACGAGCTGACCGAGGACGGCCTGGTGCTGCGTTACCGGGTCGACGAGACCGAGGACGGCCTGTCCGGCGAGGAGGGTACGTTCACCATCTGCTCGTTCTGGCTGGTGTCGGCGCTGGTGCTGATCGGCGAGCTGAGACGGGCCCGATCACTGTGCGAGAAGCTCCTCTCGTGCGCCAGCCCGATCCAGCTGTACGCCGAGGAGATCGACCCGCGTACCGGCCGCCACCTGGGCAACTTCCCGCAGGCGTTCACCCACCTCGCGTTGATCAACGCCGTGATGGCGGTGATCAAAGCCGAGCGCCGCGCGGCGCCCTAGAAGCCGGCGGCGTCGTACGCCTCAGTGAGCCACTCGCGGAGCTGGTCGTCGTACTCGTCGAGGCTGGTGAGCTTGACGGTGTGGACCAGCCGCCCGGCGGAGACCGGGAGGACGCGGGCGAATCGGGGATCGTCGCGCCGGTCCGGCAGCACCAGCTCCAGCGACAGCGCGCGGGCCTTGGGGCGTACCTCCACGAAGGTCCGTTGGTGCTTGAGGAACACACCGATCGACACCACATCGGCGTGGTACGGCCCGAGCGTCGCCACGTACGCCACCAGCCTGTCGTAGATCTCCCGCTGGTACGCCGGCCGCCCCGCGAAGCAGTCGTCCACAGTGCACCCCGGGACGCACACGTGCGACTGGTTGGCGCGACCGAACTCCCGGTCACACCGCGGGCAGATCCACCGGGTCACGCCCCGATCATGGCACCAGGATCTGACATCGCCTCTCCCCTTCTGGGGGCCGCGGCTCCGGGCTAGCGCTGCAGGGCGCGGGTGTACATGATGAGCCGGTCGTACTCGGCCTTGTCGTTGGTGATGGTGAGCTGCACGCCGGCGGCCTTGTAGACGCCGTACTCTGCGGTGCCGATGTGCCGGGCCAGACCGGACTCCCAGATCGCGAAGATCTCGTGGTGGTTGGCGTGCTTGATCAATATCCTGGGCACGGTGTTTACCTCCTGGGAGTACGCGGCGGCGTACGCCGCCAACGGTCGCCGGTACGTGGGCCGAGGATCGAAGTAGCGCCGGAACACCGCGATCTTGTCGCGGTACTGGGAATCCCGGAAATAGCTGATGTGGGTGTGGGTGAGGTGCGAGTCGTCCCCGGAGGACCGGATCCCGAGCCGGTCCCAGCGGCGTACCACCCGGCCGTCAGGGGTGTAGATGATCGACCGGATGTCGCGGGTGTCCCGGGTGCCCCGCTTGCACTGCTCGACCAGCCACAGCGACAGGCCGCGCAGCGTACGGCGGCGCCCGTACGTCGTACGGTCGAACAGGCCGATGTCGATCGCGCTGGCGGCGTTGGTCAGCCCGGCGCGGTCCCGTGACGACTCGGTCACCGAGTGGTCGTCGGACTCGTCGATCGAGTCCTTGCCGCGGTGGTAGCCGTGGCCCCACCCGTCGGCGACGATCCCCAGCGCGTTGTCGCTGAGCCCGGTCCGTGGCCTGAGGTAGGCGCGCAGGTCCAACAACTTCGCGGGCGGGTACGTCACGGGGCCTCCGAACCGGTGGGGGTCGGGTGGGGCGCTATTAGTTGACCGAGCGCCAGTCCGGAATGCAACACCGTGACTGGCCCCGGCCAGCTCCCTACTTCAGCTCCGCGCTCGACTTGCCGAGCAGGCGCCGCGCCACGATCAACTGCTGGATCTGCTGCGTACCCTCGAAAATGTCCAAAATCTTGGCATCTCGCGCCCACTTTTCGAGCAGGGTGCGCTCCGAATAGCCGAGGCTGCCGGCGAGCTCGACGCAGCGCAGCGTGATCTCGGTGCAGACCCGGCCGGCCTTCGCCTTCGCCATCGAGGCCTGCAGCGAGTTGGGCTGGTTGTTGTCGGCCATCCACGCCGCCTGCAGGGTCAGCAGGTACGACGCCTCCCAGTCCGACTCCAGCGCGATGTACGTCGCCGCCGCGGCCTGCAGCAGGTGGATCGGCTTGTCGTAGTTGATGTCGACGCCGGCCTCGGTGAGGATCCGGTGCGTCTCCTCGAGCGCCGCCCGAGCCAGGCCGACCGCCATAGCGGCGACCAGCGGCCGGGTGTTGTCGAAGGTCTGCATCACCCCGGCGAAGCCCTTGTCGGCGTCGATCTCCGGAGTGCCCAGCAGGTTGCCGGCCGGCACCCGGCAGTCCTCGAACCGGATCGTCGCGGTGTCGGAGGCGCGGATGCCGAGCTTGTGCTCGCACCGTACGACCTCCATGCCCGGGGTGCCCTTCTCGACCACGAACGACTTGATCGCGGCGCGGCCCTTCGACTTGTCCAGGGTCGCCCACACCACCACGGCATCGGATCGCTCGCCGGAGGTCACGAAGATCTTTTCCCCATTGAGTACGTAGTGGTCGCCGTCCTTCCTGGCGGTGGTCTGGATGTTGGCCGAGTCGGAGCCGCACTCCGGCTCGGTGATCGCCATCGACGCCCAGACGCCCTTGAACCGCTCCAGCTGCTCGTCGTCGGCGACCGAGGCGATCGCCGAGTTGCCGAGCCCCTGCCGCGGCATCGAGAGCATCAGGCCGACGTCGCCCCAGCACATCTCCATCACCGACAGCACGCTGGACATGTTGCTGCCGTTCTTGACGCCGTCTGTGGTCTCGGTGCGGCGCACCCCGGCCGCGCCCGCGCCCGATCCCTCACCCGAGGCGTCCATGCCGTCGACCATCGCGGCGAACATGTCCAGCTCTTTGGGGTAGGTGTGCTCGGCCAGGTCGTACTTGCGGGAGATCGGTCTGACGTACTGCGCGGCCGCCTGGTGGGCGGTGTTGATGAACGCCTTGAACTTCTTCGGCACCTCGAGGTTGATCATCAGACCAGCAACCCGCCTTCCATCACGCCGATCGCCCGCAGGTCGCGGTACCACCGTTCCACCGGATGCTCTTTTACGAACCCGTGCCCGCCGAGCAGCTGTACGCCGTCGTTGCCGATCTGCATACCCCGCTCGGTGCACAGCCGGCGGGCGAGCGCGGTCTCGCGGGCGAAGTCCTTGCCCTGCGCGGCCCGGCTCGCGGCCCGGTAGGTGACCAGCCGCATCCCGTCGAGTTCGATGCCGATGTTGGCGACCATGAACGCCACCGACTGCCGGTGGCTGATCGGCTCACCGAACGCCTTCCGCTCGTTGACGTACGGGACCACGTAGTCGAGCACGGCCTGCCCGGTGCCGACGGCCAGCGCGCACCACGCCAGCCGCGACAGGTCGATGCACTCCGCGTACGCCTTCGGCGAGGCGGTGCTGGCCGAACCCGTACCGAGCAGCGCCGTCGCGGGCAATTTCACGTCCTCGAGCACGACCCGCCCCATGCTCGCCGCCCGCAGCCCCATCGCGGGCTCCGCTTCCACGACCAGCCCCTCGGTGGACGACTCGACGACGAACAGCGCCGATCCATGGTCTTCCAGGTCGGCCGCGATCACGAACAGCTCGGCCTCGGCGGCCCGCGGCACCAGCGACTTGACGCCGTTGAGCGTGTAGCCGCCGCTGGTCTTCTTGGCGGTGGTCTTGAGGTGGAACGGGTCGAACAGCGGCTGCGGCTCCAGGATCGCCAGCGCGGCGCCCGGCACCTCGTCCCCGACGAAGGCAGGTAGATAGGTGGCCTGCTGGTGCTCGTCGCCCCAGTAGGCGATCGCGGCGCTGACAGCGGTGGGCGCCAGGCAGGCGACGGCGAGTCCCATGTCGCCCTTCGCCATCGCCTCGGCGACCAGCACGTTCGTCATCGCCGACCGCTCGTCCCCGGCGCCGCCCAGCGCCTCCGGTACGCCGATCAGGGTGAGCCCCAACTCGTTGCTCTGGGTCAGCAGCTCGATCGGCGCCTTGGCAGACTCGTTGGCGTCGTACGCCGCCGGCCGCAGCTGCTCGTCGGCGAACTCTTTGACCACCTCGATGACCATTTTCTGGTCCTCGGTGGGGGTCAGGTCGAACAGCCCGCTCGACTTGCTGGCGGGCAGCCGCGCCGGCTGTGCCAGCTGCTGCACTTCCTTGAACGTACGGGTGGCGGCGCCGAGCGTCTTGAACCCGGTCTTGGTGGCCTCGAAGACCACCCGCTCGGTGGGCTTGCGGAGCCCGAAGTGGTCGAGCCCCTTGAACCGGGCAAGCCGGTTGAGGATCGCCAGGCCGAAGCCCATCGCGTCACGTGCACGGCCCGCGGCGGGGCCCCGGCTGCTTGACATACGCATCACTCGCTCGGTCGGCTACTGAACGGGTCGGCTATTGAACGGTGAGTCCTATACTTACTCGCCGGTTACCTTACCCGGAAGTAAGAAGTTAGCTACTTCACCGTACGCCGCGACGGTCTGACGGGCGCGGGCCTGTTGCGACTCTTGTCGTGACTGGCGCAGATTGCCCCACCGAGTTATCCACAGCCTGCAAATCGTGGGTCGCGGTGGGTGACGCCCCTCCGGTACGGTTTTGTGCCGTAAGGGGAGTCCGTCACTGGGGAGCGGGGATCATGGTTGATGTCGCTGACAGCGAAGGCAAGGTAACTCGGGTCAATTCGGAAGGCCTGGATACCTGGCTGACGCGGGTGGGTCGCGTCGGAGCCGGGTTGGCCAAGACAATGCACAAGCAGCCAGAAGGCGCGTCGACCGTGGTCGGCAAAGACGCCCGGCTGCGCGGCGGTCGCGTGCTTGGCCTGCGTAACGACGCCGCGCTGGCCAAGGCATCCGAGGTGAGTGCGGAGATCGCCCGCCTGGTGATCCGTCTGCGCAACAGCGGTCGTCATGTGGTGGCCGCGCACACGTCCGCTGATGCGACCGCGGCGGACGGCATCGGCCGCGCCACGGACTGAGGGCCAAGGGATGGCTGAGACCGCCGCCGGCAGCGGCGGCTCATCTGTCAGGCCTGCACGCCTTCCGGGCGGGTGACGGGGCGGTCGACGGCGGAGAGTTGGCGGTCGTGCCAGCGGGACAGCAGGAGCTGCGCCAGTACGGCGCCGAGCAGGGCGCAGAACATGTCCCACTGGGTGTCCCAGACGTCGCCCTGGGTGGCGAGGAACGCGTCGGCGGCGCCGCCCATGATGAGGGCGGTCCACCATTCGATCATTTCGAAGAATGCGCTGAAGGCGAGACAGACGCTGGTGACCAGCGCGAACAGCCAGCCGCCCGGCTTGAGCACTCCCCGGCGGATCAGGATCTCCCGAGCGAGAATCGCAGGCACGAAGCCCTGTACGAAATGGCCGGGCCGGTCGTAGTTGTTGCGCTCCAGATCGAGCCAGTCGCGTACCCAGTCGCCGAGCGGGGTTTCGGCGTACGTGTAGTGACCGCCGTACGCGAGGACCAGTGCGTGGATCGCGAGCAGCCAGCACAGCAGACGCGTGAACGGAAACCGGCGCCACAGCAGCAGCACCAGGGGGAGCCCAACAAGGATCCAGATGATCTCCATGAACCACGTACCGCGGTCTACCGGGCCGACGCCGGACCAGACGAGACCGGCAAGTACGACGCCGATGATCACCCAGCCTTCGATCCGGCCAGGCGTGATCGGTACGCGTACCCAGTCCTTGTGCAGGAAGCCGTTCACGGCGTTGACCCTAACGACTTGGTGCGGGAAAGCTGGCAGCGCTCGACGGGAAGCGGATCAAGGCGAGCAGGGCGATCGGTACGGCGAGCAGCCCGATGCCGGCGGCGCGGCTGGTACGGGCGTGGTCGCAGTGGCTGTCCAGCTGTGTCGGCACCACGTACGGATCGGAGGGGGCGTACGCGCCGGAAGTCGGGTCCTCGCCGGGCGCCTCCGGCTCCGGCACCGAACCCTTGATGACCTCGTACCTGCTGGGTACGCCCTCGATGTGCACACTCTGCGGGACGTCCGACAGCGAGTCACACCGCACCACCAGCGTCCGGTCGTCCTCGCCGGTGCCGTGCACCTGCAGGGACAGCTCAGGGCCGCTGAAGAACAGGACCAGTGCCCACAAGAACAAGAATCCGGCGGCGATCCGGCTCAGCAGCGACATGCGGGCAGGGTAGCGACGCTGATCAACTGCCGAGGGGACCCGCCCGAGCCGCGACGCGGGGGCGTACGCGTACCCGATACCGTGCACGTAGACATTGCGTGACGTCATGGGTGCCGGTAGGCGACCAGAAGATAATGCGCCGGAAGACGTACGCGGCGGCGGAAAGGACGTACCAGCAGATGATCGGTTTGGTGCTCGCGGCGGGAGCCGGGCGGCGGCTGCGGCCCTACACCGACGCGCTGCCCAAGGCGCTGGTGCCGGTGGACGGCGAGACCACGATCCTGGACATCGCGCTGCGCAACCTCGCCGCCGTCGGGCTCACCGATGTGGTGATCGTCGTCGGGTACGCCGCCCAGGCGGTCGAAGACCGCAAGGCCGCGCTGGAGGACGCCCACGGTGTCAGCCTGACGCTCGTACCCAACGACAAGGCCGAGGAGTGGAACAACGCCTACTCCCTCTGGCTCGCCCGGGAGCATCTCAAGCGGGGGGCTTTGCTCGTCAACGGGGACACCGTGCACCCCGTCAGCGTGGAGAAGACGCTGCTGGCCAGCCGCGGGCCGGGCGTCCTGCTCGCCGTCGACAACGTGAAACGGCTCGCCGACGAGGAGATGAAGGTGACGCTCCGCGACGACGGCCAGCTCGAGAAGATCACCAAGCTGATGGACCCGGCGGCGGCGTACGGCGAGTACATCGGCGCCACGCTGATCGAGCCGCAGGCGGCACAGCCTCTCGCCGAGGCGCTGGAAGCCACCTGGAAGAACGACCCGAACCTCTACTACGAAGACGGCTACCAGGTGTACGCGGACCGCGGCGGCGAGCTCCGTACCGCCCCGATCGGCGCCGTGGACTGGGTGGAGGTCGACAACCACGCCGACCTGCGGAAAGCCCGGGAGATCGCGTGCCGCTACTAGCCAGGATGGTCAGTACGCCGCTCGCCATCGAGGTACGCCGCGGCGCGATCGCCGACCTGGGCGGCATCCTCGCCGACCTGCGGATCTCCGCCGGCGGCGACGTCGCCGTGGTGGTCGGGCCCGGCCAGGGGGAGCTGATCGCCGAGCTGGTCAAGCCGAGCATGGGTAACGCCGGGGTCTTCAAGGTCACCGGCGGCACCCTCGACGCGGCGCTCGCGCTCGGCGGTGAGCTGTCGGCGCAGCAGTACGACGCGGTGGTCGGCATCGGTGGCGGCAAGACCCTCGACACCGCCAAGTACGCCGCCTCCCGGTACGCGTTGCCGCTGGTCAGCGTCCCGACCAGCCTCGCGCACGACGGGATCGCCTCGCCGGTCGCCACCCTCGACCACGACGGGAGGCGGCACTCGTACGGCGTGCACATGCCGCTGGCGGTGGTGGTGGACCTGCAGTTCGTCGCGGACAGCCCGCCCCGGCAACTCCGCTCCGGGATCGGGGATGCGATCAGCAACCTCAACGCCGTCGCTGACTGGGAGCTGGCGCACGACGTACGCGACGAGCCGGTCGACGGGCTCGCGGTCGCGCTGGCCCGCAGCGGCGCCGAGGCGCTGCTCAACCACCCCGGCACGATCGCCGACGACGGCTTCCTCACCACCCTCGCGGAGGCGCTGATCCTGGGCGGCATCGCGATGGCGGTCTGCGGCTCCAGCCGGCCCTGCAGCGGCGGCTGCCACGAGATCTCGCACGCGCTCGACCAGCTCGCCCCGGATCTCGCCACTCACGGTGAGCAGGTCGGTGCCGGGGCTCTGCTGTGTACGTACCTGCGCGGCGACACCGCACGCTTCGCCCAGATGTCGGCGTGCCTGGGGCGGCACGGGCTGCCGCGTACCCCCGCTGAACTGGGGATCACCGAGGAGCAGCTGGTGGCCGCCGTGATGGAGGCACCCGGCACCCGCCCCGACCGCTACACCATCATCGAGCACCTCGCACTCACCGCCGACCAGGCGCGGGACCGGATCAAGGAGTACGTCGATGCCGTCAGCTGAGGCGCCGGTGCAGCCCGAGCCGGCGTACGCGGAGTACTACAAGGCGAACCGCGGCGGCGGGCTCTACAGCGAGGCCGTCTCGCAGCGGATCGGCGCCGTGATCTCGGTGGCCGCCCACCGGTTCCGGATCCGGCCCACCGCGTTGACGCTGCTCAACCTCGTGACCGGGGTCGCCGCGTCGGCGACGGTCGTGATCCTGGCGCCGAGCGCGGCGGCCGGCGAGCTGCCGATGTGGGCGCTCGGGCTGGGTGCCCTGATCGCCTGGCAGGTGGCGTACGCCGTGGACTGCGCCGACGGGCAGCTGGCCCGGGTCACCGGGCAGACCAGCGCGGCCGGCGCGCGGGTGGACATCCTGGTCGACATCGCGGTCCAGATCGCGCTGGTGACGGCGTTGGCGGCGGTCGGGGTGGCGTACCGGCCGGAGACCCCGGCGTGGCTGGTGACGATCTTCGCCAGCACCTGGATGGTCAACCTGGTCACCTCGGTGATGCAGACCGGCGACCACGCGTCCAGCATGATCACCCGCAGCACGCTCCCGGTACGCCTGATCAAGCTGATCCGCGACTACGGCGCCGTGGTGCTCGGCTGCGGGCTGGTGCTGATGTTCGCGCCGCAGCTGACGTACTGGCTGATGGTGGCGGTGTCGCTGGTCAACGGGCTGTTCCTGCTCGCCAGCATCGCCCACTCCGCGCGCAACGCACTGCGCGGCGCCTGAGCCGGCTCCGATGACCGAGGCTGTCGAAACTGCCGGCGCTGGCGGACGGGTGCTGGGGCGGCGGCGCCGGGCCGTGGCGGGGCTGGCCGATCAGGCGTTCACCGCCGGCGCCAACGCGGTCAACGGGCTGGTGGCGGGCGTACTGCTGGGGCCGGCGCTGTACGGGCGGTACGTCGCCTCGATCGGCGTCGCGTTCATCGCCGTCGCGGTGGCGCGGGCGTTCATCGGCGAGGTGCTGCTGACACACAGCGCCCGTGCGCAGGGCGACGAGCTGCGCGGCCAGGTACGCGACGCGTCCGCCACCGCGCTCATGGTGGGGTTGGCGGCGGCGGTCGTGGCGGTGGGCATCTGGGCGCTCGGCTTCGACCTGCTGCGGGACCTGGTGTGGCTGGTGCCGTTCCTGCCGGTCGCCCTGCTCGCCGACGCCGGCCGGTACGCCTTCCTCTCGCAACGCCGTCCGCAGCGCTCCCTGGTGATCACCGGGATCGCCCTGCTGACCCAGCTCGGCATCGTGGTCGGGCTGGTGCTCGGCGACGCGGTGAGCGCGGCGTCGCTGCTGGCCGCCTGGGGCGCCGGCACCGCGGTCGGCGCCGTGGTCGCGCTTTTCCTGGCGTACGTCAACCCGCTGCGCGGCAGCCCCCGGCGCTGGCTCGCCGGGACCCGGCACCTGTCGGCGTGGTTCACCGGCAGCGCGATCCTGGCGCAGCTGCAGAACTGGATCGTGCTCTACTTCGTCGGCGGCTTCCTCGGCCACGCCGAGCTGGGCGGCCTGCGGATGCTGCAGATGCTGGTGCTGATGCCGGTGCAGAACTTCATCTGGGCGCTCGGCGGCATGCTCGTCCCCGGCTATTCGCATCTTGCGGAGGCGGGTGACGTACCGCGGATCCGGCGGCGTACCAGGGGGTTGATCGGAGCGTTTGCGCTGGTCGGGGTGGTGTTGGTGGCGCTGTCGCCGGTCGGCTCGTGGTTGCTGTCACTGCTGTTGCCGGCGTACGGGGCGTTCGGCGTACTGGTGTTGCCGATCGCGCTGCAGGCCGGGCTCTACCTGGTGCAGTCCCCGTTGAACGCGGCCCTGCGCGGTCTGCAGCAGGCCCGGTACGCCTTCACCCAGTACGCCGTGTTCGCCGCCGTCATCCTGCCGGCGTCCCTGTTCGGCGCCTGGTACGCCGGCGTCGAAGGAGCCGCGTACGGCATGGTCGCCGGTGCGGTGGCCGGCGGCGCGGCCGCGTGCCTCCTCTACCGCCGCGCCCTGCAGGCCCTGCGGCCGAGCGCGAGCTAGCGGAAAGCCCCCAGCGACTCGTAGATCTTGATCAGCTGGGCGGTGACGATGTGCGGGGTGAAGGTGGAGTCGTAGCGGGCGCGGGCGGTCGCCGACAGCGCGGCGGCCTCGCGGGACGCGGTCGCCAGCGTGGTGGCCAGGGCGTCGGTTGACGGCTCACTCACCCAGCCGGCGGGGCGGTCGGTGTCGGCACCCACCAGGTACGGCAGCCCGCCCTTCGCGGTGACCAGCGCCGGACGCGCGTTCGCCAGCGCTTCGACCACCACCATCGGACACACTTCGTCCCACGTGGACGGTACGACGAGCACGGCGGCGGCGCGCATCGCGTCGCGTACCCCCGCAGGATTTTGAGGGCCGAGGAACGTGATGTCCGGGCGGTCCGCCGCGGCGGTCTCCACCGCGGACCGCATCGGACCGTCGCCGACGATGGTCAGCCCGCCCAGGGCCCCCACGGGATGCCGCGACCACGAGGACAGCAGCAGGCCGAGGCCCTTCTCCTCGGTGAGCCGCCCGACGTAGAGGAAGCCGGAGCCGGCCACGTCGTGCCGCCCCGGGTCCGGTACGGAGTTCGGCTTCACCGCGATCTGCGACTCCGCCGCACCAAACGAGCGCAGGTGCGCCGCCATCGCCGTGGTGAGCGCGATGAACCGGTCCACCGAGCGCCAGGTGCCCCGGTGTGCGGCCAGCGTCGACGCCATGATCACGCTCTGCGCCCGGGAGCCGCGGTAGCAGCTGTGCACGATCCCCGGCAGGCCAAAACTGCGGCCGCGGCAGTCGTAGCACGGGTGGCCGTCCCGGAAGTACGTGCCGGCGACGCACACCTGGCGGAAGTTGTGCACCGTGTGCACCACCGGTACGCCCGCCGCATGCGCGGTACGGATCACCCACGGCGACAGCAGCGGGTACGGATTGTGCAGGTGCAGCACGTCCGGCCGCTCGGCCGCGAGCAGCTCACGGAGCTCCCGCTGAGCGCGGGGCGCGTACAGCGGCGAGATCGGCAGCAGCGCCTTCTGCGCTAGCGGAAGCTCGGCGATCTCGTCGGAGGTACGCAGGAACGGCACCACCTCGACGCCGGCCTCGGTGAGCAGCGCGGTCTCGTTGTCGACCACGGTGTTCTCGCCCGACGGCTGTGCGGAGACATACCGGTTGTGGGCGATGACGACCTTCATGATGTGGCGCTACCTTCGATCCGACGCGGGCCATCGTCAGGGCACCACACGGTACCTCGCGACCCGCTGGCGCCCAGCCACCGCCTGACTGGCGCCCGGCCCACCCCCGATCAGACAAGTCGGGCGCGTGCGACAATGCCGAGGCACGAACTGGCTCTCATCTATCCGGGAACGCCCGGTGAACATCTCGGGGTGTAACGTCCGGCCGGAGCCGACCACAACCCGGCCGAATGGACAGATACCAGCAACAAACAGGAGATCGTGCTTGTGAAGGACCGAACCGACACGGCTCGGGTAAGTCCCAACAACCTCCCCCGTCCGTTGCTGTACGGCGGCCTCGGGCTCGTCGCGGTGGCGGCGCTCTCGGTAGGCGTCTGGTGGGGCAGTCGGAGCGGGATCGTCGACGGTGTCAGCGCCGCTGCGGCGGTCCTGATCGCCGCCGGCGTGCTGTATACCGCGCTGTCCCTTCCCGGCGCGACCCGCCAAGGGCTGCTGCTCGGCATCGGGGTGCCGTTCGCCGCGATGATGGCGTGGACCCGACTCGACCAACCGGTGTACGTCTGGGCGGTCACCGGCGTGGTCGCCGTGATCGCCGGCGCGTGGTGCTACCCGTGGTGGTACAAGTGGCGGGAGCTGCTGAAGCTGGGCGGCTTCTGGCTCGCGGTCTCACTGTGGGCCGTGGGCTGCGTGGGCGCACTGCTGCTCGGCGACGCGTCGGTGCTGGCCCGGCGGGTGGCGTACGGCGGGTTCGCGGTCGTCGTCGCGATCCTGATCTTCCAGGTGATCCGGTGCCGCGACCGCGACATCTCGATCGGGATCGCCGCCGGCCTGATGATCTGCCACGCCGCGCTGCTGGCCTTCGGCTCCCAGTACGTGTTCGAGACCAACGAATACCACGTCACCTCCGAAAGCGCCTGGGGGTACGCGCAGTCGAGCCGGTTCTGGGGCGGCCCGCTGCTGGTCTACCACCCCAACTTCATCGCGATGACCGGCCTGCTGGTCGCGATCCGGGTCGGCGCCGACAGCCGGTTCGCGCCGTGGCAGCGGTGGGTCGCGGTGGGCAACGGCGCGCTGCTGCTCTACATCGCCGATTCCCGTACGTCCCTGTTGATGGCGGGCGTCGCCTCGGTCACGTACGGGCTGCTCCACCTGTGGCGCAACGGGCTGCCGCGATTCCGGTTCTGGGCCTGGTTCGCCACCGCGGACGCGCGCCGGCTGCTGGCGCAGGCGCTGATCCCGCTGGCGGTGACCATGATCGTGTTCGTGGCCGCCGGCGGCACCGACATGCTGTTCAAGCAGCGGTACGCCAAACCGGAGGCGGAAGCCGAGAAGCAGGAGGCCGGCCGCAACGTCAGCCTGGCGCTGTCCGGACGTACCGAGATCTGGGGGATGATCTTCCGGGACTTCAAGTCCGACACCGTGGTGGAGAAGCTGTTCGGCAACGCCGACCATCCCCGGGGCGAGATCCTGCGATACCAGGACCCGAACCATCCCGGGTACGAGAAGCAGGCTGAGCTCAGCGCGGACAACGTGCTGGTGGGCGCACTGCGACGGGGCGGGATCGCCGGGGTGATGGCGGTGCTCGCCGGCCTCGTGCTGGTGGTGTGGCGGGCGACCCGGCGGGGCTCTCCGATCTGGATCCCGATGGTCACCTTCGCCGGCCTGGCGAGCATGATCTCCGAGGACGAGCTGGTCGGCACCACGCCGCTCTGGATGCTGGTCCTCGCCGGCGAGGTCTGGATGTACGTCAAGGCCCGCCAGGAGTCCGCGGAGCCGTCGTTGGAGCAGATGCCGGTAGAGCCCGAGCCCGCGTAGCCTGGCGGAATGCCGGAGCTACCAGAGGTGGAGGCGCTGGCCGCGCATCTGCGCGACCGGGCGGTGGGGCACGCCGTACGCGGCGTCGAGGTCGCGGCGATCAGCGTGCTGAAGACGTACGACCCGCCCCCGACCGCGCTGGCCGGGGCCACCGTGACCGGCGCCGGCCGGCACGGCAAGTTCCTCGACGTGCTGCTCGGCGCGCCCGACGGCGGTGAGCTGCACCTGATCACGCATCTGGCGCGCGCCGGGTGGCTGCAGTATCGCGAGGAGTTGAACCCGCGGCCGGCGCGCCCCGGCAGGAGCCCGCTGGCGCTGCGGGTACGGCTCGACGACGGCTCCGGCTTCGAGCTCACCGAGGCCGGAACCAAGAAGAGCCTCGCTGTGTACGTGGTCCGCGACCCGCAGCAGGTGCCAGGGATCGCCCGGCTCGGCCCCGACCCGCTGACGCTCGACGAGGCGGCGTTCGGAGCCGCGATCCGGTCGCACCGGGGGCAGTTGAAGGGCGTACTGACCGATCAGAAGGTGCTGGCCGGGATCGGCAACGCGTACAGCGACGAGATCCTGCACGCCGCGAAGCTCTCCCCGTTCGCGCGCACCGACCGGCTGAGCGACGAGGCGGTGGCGCTGCTGCTGCGGGCCACCCGGGAGGTGCTCACCGACGCGGTGCAGCGCTCGGTCGGCCAGGGATCGGCGAAGCTCAAGTCGGAGAAGCGCTCCGGGCTGAAGGTGCACGCCCGTACCGGCCTGCCGTGCCCGGTGTGCGGCGACACCGTACGCGAGGTGTCGTTCAGCGGCTCCAGCCTGCAGTACTGCCCGACCTGCCAGACAGGCGGCCGTACGCTGGCCGACCGGCGGCTGTCCCGACTCGTACGGTGACCCGCGGGGACCCGGCTGAGAGGAGCGGACTCGACACGGGCGACCAGCAACGACTAGTGTCGGCCGGTCGCCAATGGGTATCGAGGTTGACATGGCACACTGATGTGGCTGTGAGCGATGTTCTGAAGCACGCGAGGGAGCACGCGCGACCTCAGGCCCCTGGTGGCGGTCCCGAGACATGGACGATCAGCAACAGCAGGGCGAGCGGGACGACGCGCCGGTCGGGCGGACGGTGCGGGTACCGGCACGTCAAAGTGGTGGAGGACGTACTGCTGTGACAGCCAGTTTGCAACGCCCGCCTACTACGACGCCCGGACCCACTCCACCCACCTCAGGCCGCGGTCGCGCACGTACCGCCGGCGTCGACACCCGCACGGTGCCGGCGCCCAACGGAGTCACCCGTACCGCTTGGTTCCGTAACCAGCGGATCAACCGGTGGCACTGGCCGTACGCCGGGATCCTGCTGGTCACCGACTTCGGGTGCGCCGTGGCGGCGAGCCTGGTGGCGATCGCGTACCTGCCCCAGGCGGTGGCCGGTTTCCAGAGTGTCGAGCAGATGTACAACATCGGGCTCGGGTTGCTGCCGCTCGGCTGGGTGGTCGTGCTGTGGGGCCACGGCGCGTACGACCGGCGCTATCTCGGGCTCGGCACCGACGAGTTCAAGCGGGTGGTCCGGGCCTCACTGACCGTGGTCGCGATCGTGTCGTTCCTGGTCATGACCACGAAGTTCAACGCCTCCCGGCTAGCGGTCGCCACCTCGCTGCTGGCCACCCTGCTGTTCCTGCTGTTCACGCGGTACGTCGCCCGCCGGGTGCTGCACGTGTTCCGGCGCCGTGGCATCGGCATCCACCGGATGCTGCTGGTCGGCTCGCTGCAGGACGCCCTCGAGGTCAACGCCGTGGTGGCCCGCAACCCGTTCGCCGGGCTGACCCCGGTCGGCATCTACCTGACCCAGGGCCGCGCCGCCGCCCGCGGCGCCCAGACTCCGCTGCCGCTCTACACCGGCCGCGACCGCAACCCCGTGGAGCTGGTACGCGACCTCGGCGCCGACACCATCGCGGTGTGCGGCTCCGCCGGCTCCAACTCCACCGACCTGCGCCGGCTCGCCTGGCAACTGGAGGGCACCGGGATCGACCTGGTGGTGGCGCCGCAGCTCACCGACATCGCCGGCCCGCGGGTGCACGTACGCCCGGTGGAGGGGTTGCCGCTGCTGCACGTGGAGGAGCCGACGCTGTCCGGCGTGGGCTGGCTCGCGAAGTACCTGATGGACCGGTCGGCCGCCGCGATCGGGCTGCTGCTGCTCTCGCCGCTGCTGGTGACCACCGCGATCCTGATCAAGGTGACCAGCCCGGGCCCGGTGTTCTTCCGGCAGGCGCGGGTGGGGCGCGAGGGCAAGAAGTTCTACGTGTGGAAGTTCCGCACCATGTACACCGACGCCGAGGAACGCCTGGCGCAGCTGGTCGACCAGAACGAGACCGACGGTCTGCTGTTCAAGATCAAGAACGACCCGCGGATCACGCCGCTGGGGCGGTGGTTGCGGCGTACCTCGGTGGACGAGCTGCCGCAGCTGATCAACGTACTGAAGGGCGAGATGTCGCTGGTGGGGCCGCGTCCGCTGCCCGCCGAGGACGGCGACTTCCTGGGCGACGTACGCCGCCGCCTGCTGGTACGCCCCGGCATCACCGGCCTCTGGCAGGTCTCCGGCCGCTCCGACCTGTCGTGGGACGACGCGGTACGGCTGGACCTCTACTACGTGGACAACTGGTCGCTCGCGTTCGACCTGGTGATCCTCTGGCGCACCGTCAGCGCGGTGCTACGCAGCAGCGGCGCGTACTGAGCCCCGCGGCCTCTGCCGCCTGACGCTCCAGCCCCCGCCCGGCGGGCGCCGGGCCAGTGACACCTGACACGTACTGCACGGTAGGTCCCTACGGTTGCGTAACCTACGGGTACGTAACCTTGGCGCCGGAGGGAGCCCCGTGACCACAGCCGAGCGTCAACTGACCCAGACCGAGCTGCTCCTCGAGCTAGAGCAGGTGGTCGAGACCAACCTCAACCGGCACCTGTCCGCCGCCAAGGAGTGGTTCCCGCACGAGTACGTGCCGTGGAGCGACGGCCGTACGTACGACGGCGTGCTGAACGGCGAGGCCTGGTCTCCGGAGGACTCGCCGCTGTCGGACGTGGCGCGTACGGCGTTGATCGTCAACCTGCTCACCGAGGACAACCTGCCCAGCTACCACCACGAGATCGCCACCCTGTTCGGGCGGGACGGCGCCTGGGGAACCTGGGTGCACCGCTGGACCGCGGAAGAGGGCCGGCACGGCATCGCGATCCGCGACTACCTGATGGTGACCCGCGCGGTGGACCCGGTGGCGCTGGAGCGGGCGCGGATGGAGCATATGTCGACCGGCTACGAGTCGGCGTACGACGGGGTGCTGCACAGCCTCGCGTACGTCTCCTTCCAGGAGCTGGCCACCCGGATCTCGCACCGCAACACCGGCAAGGCGACCAACGACCCCGACGCCGACCGGCTGCTCGCCCGGATCGCGCAGGACGAGAACCTGCACATGGTCTTCTACCGCAACCTGCTCGCGGCCGCGCTGGAGCTCGCGCCCGACCAGACCATGCGCGCCATCACCGACGTGGTGACCTCCTTCCAGATGCCGGGCCACGATCTGCCCGGCTTCCAGCGCAAGGCGGCACAGATCGCCGTCGCCGGGATCTACGACGCTCGGCAGCACCGCGACGACGTACTACTCCCGGTGCTGCGGCACTGGAAGGTGTGGGACGTCAGCGGGCTGGGCCCGGAGGGCGAGCAGGCTCGGGAGGAGCTGGGCGGCTTCCTGGACAATCTGGACCAGCAGGCACGCCGGTTCACCGAGCGGCGTGACGCCCTGAAAGCCCGACTGCTGCGGTAGCGGCCCGGCGCCGGCCGGCTA
>JBOGDF010000007.1:0-36068 GCA_050701635.1 Micromonosporaceae bacterium
CCTCGCCGCGATCGACGAGACCATCAAGTACTTCAATGACGGCGACATTGTCGAAGGCACCGTCGTCAAGGTCGACCGGGACGAGGTCCTGCTCGACATCGGTTACAAGACCGAGGGCGTGATCCCGAGTCGGGAGCTGTCCATCAAGCACGACGTCGACCCGGCTGAGGTCGTCACCGTCGGCGACCACATCGAGGCCCTGGTTCTCCAGAAGGAGGACAAGGAAGGTCGCCTGATCCTCTCCAAGAAGCGGGCTCAGTACGAGCGCGCCTGGGGCACCATCGAGAAGATCAAGGAAGACGACGGCGTCGTACGCGGCAGTGTCATCGAGGTGGTCAAGGGTGGTCTGATCCTCGACATCGGGCTGCGCGGCTTCCTGCCGGCATCCCTGGTCGAGATGCGTCGGGTGCGCGATCTGCAGCCGTACGTGGGTCGGGAGCTGGAAGCCAAGATCATCGAGCTGGACAAGAACCGCAACAACGTGGTGCTGTCCCGCCGTGCCTGGCTCGAGCAGACCCAGTCCGAGGTGCGTACCGAGTTCCTCAACAAGCTCGCCCGGGGTCAGGTCCGCAAGGGTGTCGTCTCGTCGATCGTCAACTTCGGCGCGTTCGTCGACCTGGGCGGTGTCGATGGTCTGGTGCACGTCTCCGAGCTGTCCTGGAAGCACATCGACCACCCGTCCGAGGTGGTCGAGGTGGGCCAGGAGGTCGAGGTCGAGGTGCTCGACGTGGACCTGGAGCGGGAGCGCGTGTCGCTGTCGCTGAAGGCCACTCAGGAGGACCCGTGGCGGCAGTTCGCCCGGACCCACCAGATCGGCCAGATCGTGCCGGGCAAGGTCACCAAGCTGGTGCCGTTCGGTGCGTTCGTACGGGTCGACGACGGCATCGAGGGCCTGGTGCACATCTCCGAACTGGCCGAGCGCCACGTCGAGGTGCCAGAGCAGGTCGTGGGTGTCGGCGCGGACGTGATGGTCAAGGTGATCGACATCGACCTGGAGCGGCGCCGGATCTCGCTGTCGCTCAAGCAGGCCAACGAAGGCGTACAGGAGGGCGAGGAGCACTTCGACCCCACCCTGTACGGCATGGCCGCCACGTACGACGACCAGGGCAACTACATCTACCCGGAGGGCTTCGACGCCGAGACCGGCGAGTGGCTCGACGGGTACGACAAGCAGCGTGAGGAGTGGGAGGGGCAGTACGCCGAGGCCCGTACCCGCTGGGAAACCCACATGACGCAGGTCCGCGAGGCGCGGGAAGCCGCCGAAGCGGAGGGCGACGCCCCGGCCGCGCCGGCGCAGAGCTCCTCGTCGAGCAGCAGCACCAGCAGCAGCAGTACGCCGTCGGCTCCGGCCGAGCCGAGCGGCACGCTCGCCACCGACGAGGCGCTCGCGGCACTCCGCGAGAAGCTCGCCGGCGGCAGCTGACCCTTGCGTGAGGGCCCCGACCGGTGATCCGGTCGGGGCCTTTCGCTGGGGCCGTGGTCAGGTCGCTGTGGGTCGGGTCGACTCGGCGCCACAGCGGCGGTGGGGCGGATCAGCGGATGATGTCCGCGATCGCGGGCGCGTTGCCGGCCAGCCAGCCCGCCACCACGAGCGCGGCGGCGCCCAGCGCCAGCACCACAGCGGTCGTGCCCGGCGTGATCGAGGAGCGGGCGATGCCGCGGCTGGGTCGCGACTCCTCCAGGCGCTCCCGTACGGCGGGGAATTCGCGACAGTGCCGCAGGCCGGGCGTGCCGAAACGGTGTCTGCCCGGCGTGTGGCGTGCCATCAGCGATGCCTCCCCTGGATTGGTGCGTGCCGGCACGATACGCATGAGATGACCTTGAATGCGGGAGGACGCGCCGCGCGTCGCGATCAAAATCACGATCGGTACGGTGGGGCGTGCTGAGGATCGGGTTGACCGGTGGTATCGGCGCCGGTAAGAGCGCGGTGGCGCGGCGACTGGCGGAGCGTGGCGCGGTGGTGATCGACGCCGACCGGCTGGCGCGCGAGGTGGTGGAGCCCGGCACGGACGGGTTCGGTGAGGTGGTGGCCGAGTTCGGCTCCGACGTGGTGGGCGTGGACGGACGGCTGGACCGCCCGGCGCTGGCCGCGGTGGTGTTCGGCGACACCGACGCCCGTGGCCGGCTCGAGGCGATCATCCATCCGCGGGTGGGTGCGCGTACCGGGGAGCTGCTCGCCGACGCGCCCGAGGACGCGATCGTGGTGCACGACGTACCGCTGCTGGTGGAGGCGGGGCTGGCGCCCTCGTACCACCTGGTGATGGTGGTCGAAGCCCCGCAGCAGGTACGGATCCAGCGGCTGGTCGCCGACCGCGGCATGACGGTGGAGCAGGCCGCGGAGCGGATCGCCGCCCAGGCATCTCCCGAGCAGCGGCGCGCCGCCGCCGACGTGATCCTGGACAACTCAGGAAACCCGGTCGACCTGCACGCCCAGGTCGACCAGCTGTGGGACACCCGGCTGCGCCCGTACGAGGAGAACGTACGGCTGCGGCGCCGGCTGCGGCGGGACGAGCGGCTGACCCTGTCCCCGTACGACCCGACGTGGCCGGTGCAGGGCCGGCGGATCGTGGATCGGATCCGGCTGGCGATGGGGGAGCGGGCCCGGCGGGTGGACCATGTCGGGTCGACCTCGGTCCCCGGCCTGCTGGCGAAGGATGTCATCGACGTGCTGGTCACCGTGGCCGAGCTCGCCGACGCCGACGCGGCGCGGGACGGTCTGGAGGCGGCCGGCTTCCCGTGCGCTCCCGACAACCGGGGTGACGTACCGCGCCCGTACGCCCCGGACCCCCGGGACTGGGAAAAGCGATTCCACGGGTACGCCGATCCGGCGCGTCCGGTACACGTCCATCTGCTGGCCGACGGTGCCGCCGGATGGCGGGTGCTGCTGCTGGTACGCGACTGGCTGCGCGCCGACCCGGAGGCGGTGGCCGAGTACGCCGCCGAGAAGAAGCGGATCGCCGAGACCGAGCGGACCGTCACCCGGTACGGCGAGGCGAAGGAGCCGTGGTTCGACGCCGCGGTGCCGCGCGCCGAGGAGTGGGCGGAGCGTACCGGCTGGCAGCCGTAGCCCCCGCCGCCATGAGACGCGGTGGCTTCACGGGAGCGATGAGGCCCCTCCGGCAAACTGCCGGAGGGGCCTCCCTACGCAGGTGGTCGCGCGTGGTCGGCTAGGCCGATCGCGCGGTGCGCACACCGACCTTGCGGTCGAGGCTGCAGCTCGCGCTTCGAGATCCCGGCTGCCGTAGCTGGCGCCGTCCTCTCGGCCACTGCTGCGATGCACCTGCGTTTCGTCATCGACGGTAGCGCGAGCCGATACCCGTCACAACCGGTTTGGCGAACCGTAGGGTGTCCTGCCGGGGATGGTTACGCGTACCACCAGACTGTCGGACCCGCCACGTACGGTGGATGCATGACGCTCGACATCCCACGGGTCGACGGCCGGTTCGAGGTCGTCAGTGACTTCCAGCCGTCCGGTGACCAGCCGACCGCGATCGACGCCCTGGAGCGGTCGGTGCGGGCCGGTAACCGGCACACCGTACTGCTCGGTGCCACCGGCACCGGTAAGAGCGCCACGACCGCGTGGTTGATCGAGCGGCTGCAGCGGCCGGCGCTGGTGATCGCGCCGAACAAGACACTCTGCGCCCAGCTGGCGAAGGAGTTCCGCGAATTGCTGCCCCACAACGCGGTGGAGTATTTCGTCAGCTACTACGACTACTACCAGCCCGAGGCGTATATCGCGCAGACGGACACGTACATCGAGAAGGACTCCTCGGTCAACGAGGAGGTGGAGCGGCTGCGGCACTCTGCGACGATGAGCCTGCTCACCCGGCGCGACGTGGTGGTGGTCGCCACCGTGTCGGCGATCTACGGCCTCGGCACGCCCCAGGAGTATCTGGACCGTTCGGTGAAGATCTCGGTCGGCGCGGAGATCGACCGCGACAAGCTGCTGCGCCGGCTGGTCGACATCCAGTACACCCGCAACGACATGGCGTTCGCGCGCGGCACGTTCCGGGTGCGCGGCGACACCATCGAGATCATCCCGGCGTACGAGGAGCTGGCGGTCCGGATCGAGCTGTTCGGCGACGAGGTGGAGCGGCTCTACTACCTGCACCCGTTGACCGGCGAGACGCTGAAGGAGGCCGACGAGCTGCTGATCCTGCCGGCGAGCCATTACGTGGCGGGCGCCGAGCGGATGGAGCGGGCGATCCGGGGCATCGAGAGCGAGCTGGAGATCCGGCTGGAGGAGTTCGAGCGGCAGGGCAAGCTGCTGGAGGCGCAGCGGTTGCGGATGCGCACCACGTACGACATCGAGATGATGCGCCAGGTCGGGTTCTGCTCCGGCATCGAGAACTACTCGATGCACATCGACGGACGCGGTCCCGGCAGCCCGCCGCACTGCCTGCTCGACTACTTCCCCGACGACTTCCTGACCGTGATCGACGAGTCGCACGTGACGATCCCCCAGATCGGCGGGATGTACGAAGGCGACGCCTCCCGCAAGCGCAACCTGGTCGACCACGGGTTCCGGCTGCCCAGCGCGCGTGACAACCGGCCGCTGCGGTTCGACGAGTTCGAGGAGCGAGTGGGCCAGACCGTCTACCTGTCGGCGACCCCCGGCCCGTGGGAGCTGGAGCAGACCCAGGGCGAGTTCGTGGAGCAGGTGATCCGCCCGACCGGGCTGATCGACCCGGAGGTGCTGGTCAGAGCCACCAAGGGCCAGATCGACGACCTGATCCACGAGATCCGGGTGCGCACCGAGGCCGACGAGCGGGTGCTGGTCACCACGCTGACCAAGAAGATGGCCGAGGACCTCACCGACTACCTGCTCGAGCACGACGTACGGGTGCGGTATCTGCACAGCGAGGTGGACACCCTGCGCCGGGTTGAGCTGCTGCGCGAGCTACGCAGTGGTGAGTACGACGTCCTGGTCGGCATCAACCTGCTGCGGGAGGGGCTGGACCTGCCCGAGGTCTCCCTGGTGGCGATCCTGGACGCGGACAAGGAGGGCTTCCTGCGCTCCGGGACCAGCCTGATCCAGACCATCGGTCGCGCCGCCCGTAACGTCTCCGGCCAGGTGATCATGTATGCCGACCAGGTCACGCCGTCGATGGAGCGGGCGATCGACGAGACCAACCGGCGCCGGGCCAAGCAGGTGGCGTACAACGAGGCGCGCGGCATCGACCCGCAGCCGCTGCGGAAGCGGATCGGCGACATCCTGGACGACATCTACCGGGAGGCCGACGACGCCGAGGCACTGGTCGGTGGCGGTGGCCGGCAGCGGAGCCGGGGCAAGGCACCGGTGCCCGAGGCGCGCTCCAAGGCGCGGCAGGGTCCGGTGGTGCCGGCGCGCGAGGGCATGGCCCGCGCCGACCTGGCGGACCTGATCTCGCAGCTCAACGACCAGATGCTGGGCGCCGCCCGGGATCTGCAGTTCGAGCTGGCGGCCCGGATCCGGGACGAGATCAAGGAGCTGAAGAAGGAGCTGCGGCTGATGGACACCGCGGGCGTACGGTAGTGCGCGGCGTGAGCGGGGGCAGCGCCGGCCCCAGTACCGACCGGCATCCGGGCGTCTCGGCGACCAGGTGGCGGGCCTTCCGGTACGCGGCGGCGAACTGCTCCTGTGACCAGGCGTGAGGTCGATCAGGGCAACTTCCAGCACCATGCCGGAGAGGCTGGCACACTCTGTGATCACGGAGCGGTCGAGGGGCTCGATGGTGGTTCTCGCCACCCGGCCTGTGCGGGCTTGGCGCGATAGGGAAGAATCTGGCGTGCAGGAGGGGAGTATTCCCTTGGAGCCACGATGTGGACTCCTGGCGGCGATGTCGTCAACACGGTCGCGCAGTGCGCACCCGGCGTCGTCGGTCACCGTACGGTGGCGGGAGAGACCTCCGGTGTCACCGAAGGTGTCGATTCTGTGAGCTATGAACGGGGTCGGTGCCTTCGCCGAGCGTGTCTACCGGAGGCATTATCGTGAACGTCCCTGTGTGGGTGTGGACCATCACCTTGGTCACCATGACCGCCGTACTGCTCGCCGATCTGTTGATCATCGGCCGGCGGCCGCACGAACCGTCCACCCGCGAGTCACTGTTCTGGGTCAGCCTGTACATCGGCCTCGCCCTGGTCTTCGGGATCGGGGTGCTGATCGCGTCCGGCCCCCGGTATGCGGGCGAGTTCTACGCCGGCTGGCTCACCGAGTACAGCCTGTCCGTGGACAACCTGTTCGTGTTCGTGATCATCATGGCCCGGTTCGCGGTGCCGCGGATCCATCAGCAGCGGGTGTTGCTGATCGGCATCGTGCTGGCGCTGATCCTGCGCGGCGTGTTCATCGCCGCCGGCGTCGCGATCATCCACCAGTTCGTCTGGGTGTTCTACCTGTTCGGGGCGTTCCTGCTCTACACAGCGGTGAAGCTGGCGATGCACGGCGAGGACGAAGAGGAAGACTTCAAGGAGAACGTACTGATCCGGTGGAGCCGCCGGGTGCTGCCGGTGTCGAAGGAGTACCACGGCTCGGCGGTCACCACCCGGATCAACGGCAGGCGGCTGTTCACCCCGATGCTGATCGTGATGATCGCGATCGGCACCACGGATCTGATCTTCGCGCTGGACTCGATCCCCGCGATCTTCGGGCTCACCGTGGAGCCGTACCTGATCTTCACCGCGAACGTGTTCGCCCTGATGGGGCTCCGGCAGCTCTACTTCCTGCTCGGCGGGCTGCTGGACCGGCTGATCTACCTGAGCGTCGGCCTGGCGATCGTGCTCGGGTTCATCGGCGTGAAGCTGGTGCTGGAGGCGTTGCACGGCAACAACGTGCCGTTCATCAACGGCGGCGAGCCGGTCTCCTGGGCGCCTGAGGTGCCGATCTGGCTGTCGTTGACGATCATCGTGACCACGCTGGTGGTCACCACGATCGCCAGCCTGGTCCGATCCCGGCGCGACACCAAGGCGGCAGCCGCCGAGGAGGCGGAACGCCTCACCGACGAGCCTGCTGTGGAGAACCCCGAAGAGCCCGCCGTGGACAACTCCGTCGAGACCGCCGACAAGGCCCGCTAAGCCGCGGCGGCCGCCAGGCGACCCGCTAAGCCGCGGCGGCCGGGTCCAGCTAGGGCAGCCGGTCCGGCTAGGGCAGGACGCGGCGGGCGCCGACCAGGGTCTCGGCGCGTACGCCTTCCAGGGGTTCGAGCACCACTCGGCCGTCGGCGTACGACGCGTGCACCATGCGACGGTCGCCCGCCACGATGCCGACGTGGTGGATCCCCTTGCCGGGGTGGGCGAAGAAGTAGAGGTCACCCGGCGCCGCCTCGTCCACCGAGATCTCCTTGGCGGCGTCGGCCTGGTCGGCGGCGTCGCGGGGGAGCGTGGTGCCGTTGCGGCGGTACGCCAGGTGCACCAGCCCGGAGCAGTCCAGCCCGTACGGGGAGATGCCGCCCCACACGTACGGCACGTCGAGGAAGCGTTCGGCGACCTGCAGCGCGTCCTCGCCGGTGGCGGCCGCCCGGGCGTCGGCGTCCGGAGCCGGTACGGCGTCGGCGGAGCGTACCCACAACGGCTGGTCGAAGCCGGCGACCAGCACCTCGCTCCAGCCCCGGTAGCTCACGCCGGTGCCGACCAGCCTGGTGCCGATGGTGACGCCGTACAGCAGGATGTCGCCGAACGGGGCGTCGCGCAGCGCGGTCGCGGTGGCGTCGACCACCAGCGGGGCGCCGTCGCCGGCGGTGGCGGTGGTCAGGTGGCTGGTGTGCACCCAGCCCGGGTAGCCGCGCGGGTCCTTGGCGTTGGGCTGGTCGGTGGCGGCCACCTTGGCCCAGTCACCGGCCACCTCGTCGACCACCACGCGTTCGCCGAGCAGCAGCTGGGTGAGCACCGGGGACGAGTCGCCGGTGCGCGCCGCCTCGTCCAGCTCGGCCACCCAGGCGCGGATGTCGACCGGGACCCGGACGGCGGGATCGCCGGATCCGGGTACCGCGTCCGCGGCGTCCCAGACGGTGGCGGTCGAGACTGACACGCGGGCCTGCGCCCCTGGCTGCAACGTCACCGAATTCTCCTCCACAACTGTCCACAAGGGACACCGGTTGCCAGCCGCGCCCGGGCCCCGAAGCGATGACCATACGAAACCTGGAGGTGCGACACGCCGCCGGGTGCCGTACCGGAGCGTGGCAATCCGGTAACGGCGCGCCGGAGCCTCACTCCGGCAGCTCCACGCCGAGGCCGGGGGCGTCGGGCAGCGTCACGGTGCCGGCGGCGTAGCGGACGCTGCCGCGTACCGGTGGGGTGGCGAGCCACCACGCGGCGTCCAGGTCGCTGACCGCCGTCGGCCGGTACGCCGCCACCAGACTCGCCGCGGCCGCCACCCCGACCGGACCCTCCATCATCGACCCGACCAGGGTGCCGACCTGGTGCGCGGCGGCCAGCTCGAGCATGGTCCGGGCCGGGGCCAACCCGCCGCACTTGGCCAGCTTCACGTTGACCAGATCGGCGGCGCGGCGCCGGATCACCTCGAGCAGATCCGCCACCCCGAACACCGACTCGTCGGCCAGCACCGGGGTGTCCACCCGGTCGGTGACCCAGGCCAGGCCCGCCAGGTCCGGCGCCGGCACCGGCTGCTCGACCAGCTCGATGCCCAGCCCTTCGTCCTCCATGGTGCGGATCGCGCGTACCGCCGACTTCGCGTTCCAGCCCTGGTTGGCGTCGAGCCGGATCGTCACGCCCGGGCCGACCGCGTCGCGTACCGCCCGGACCCGGGCCACGTCGTCGGCGGCGTCGCCGGTGCCCACCTTGAGCTTCAACACCGAAAATCCTTCGCCGGTACGCTGCCGCGCCGCCGTCGCGAGACTCTCGGCCGACCCCGCGGACAGCGTCACGTCGGTGGGTACGGACAGCGAGGTCCCGCCGAGCAGGCGTACCAGCGGAATCCCCAGCCGGCGCGCGGCCAGGTCGTGCAACGCGACGTCGACCGCCCCCTTGGCGTTGTGGTTTCCCGGTACGGCGGCCCGCACCTCGCGCAGCAGCCCGGTCAGCTCGTCGGGGTCGCGCCCCAGCAGCAGCGGGCGCAGCATGGTGTCGATCACGGCATCCGCGCCGGCCATCGACTCCCCGGTGACCCGCCAGACCTGCGGCGCCTCCCCGAAGCCGTGCTCCCCGTCGGCGTGCACGATCTCCACCAGCAAGGTCTCGACGCTGCTGCTCACCCGCAGCGCGGTACGGAACGGCGTGTGCAGGGGCGCGACCAGCCGGTGGGTACGTACCTCCGCGATCGTCATGTCCGCGACCCTAACCGGCGCCGGGGGCGGACCCCAGACCGTGCCGGTCGGCCCAGCTGGCCGCCGCGATCCGGCCCATCAGCGCCCGCATCCCGGCGTCGTCCGGCCGCCCGTCGCGGTCCGCGGTCAGGCACACCACCAGCAGGTACGCCGGCGCGTCGGCCGGGTAGACGATCGCGGCGTCGTGCCGGATGCCGTCCACCCAGCCGTTCTTGTGCGCGATCCGGGTGCCCGCCGGCAGCCCGGTCGGCAGATCGTCGTTCTTCTGCTGTGCCAGCAGCACCTGGCGCATCTCCTGGCAGTTGGCGGGGAAGGCGATCCGGTCGGCGGCGATCGCCCCCAGCAGCGCGGCGAGGTCGGCGGCGGTGACGGCGTTGTCCACTCCGGCGTCGCGCGCGGCGTAGTCCTCGATGCCGCGTCGGAGCACACTGCCGGTGGCGCCGGCGGCACGCCAGACCTGGTCCGCGGCGGCGTAGCCGGTGTGTTCCAGCACCAGGTTGGTGGCGAGGTTGGAGGAGAGCACGATCATCTGCCGGGCCAGCGCGCGCAGCGGCATCGTCTGCCCCAGCGCGGCCCACACCGACGGGTCGGAGTCGTACTCCGGGTCGCACCGGAAGCGGGGCGCGTCCGGTGCCGCGGAGGCGAAGTCGTCGTGCACCTTGACCGGAGCGTCCAGGTCCAGCGCGCCGGCGTCGGCCAACCGGTACGCCGCCGCCAACACCGCCAGCTTCATGGTGCTCGCCGGGTAGTGCGGTACGTCCGCCAACCGCCGGTAGTACGCCGGCCCGCCCACCGGCCCGCACCACACCGACACCGTGCCCCCGGCGTTCGCCAGATCGTCTTCCAGCGCCACGAGCGCCGAAGTTGGGGCGCCGGCCGCGGGTGCGGCGGGCGGGATCACTGGTTGCCGTGTTTGCGGCGGGCGGTCGCCCGGCCCCGTTGGTGCGCGTCGAGCAGCACCTTGCGTACCCGTACCGCCTCGGGGGTGATCTCCACGCACTCGTCCTCGCGGCAGAACTCCAGCGCCTGCTCCAGCGAGAGCTTGCGGGGCGGGATCAGCCGCTCCAGCTCCTCCGCGGTCGAGGAGCGGATGTTGGTGAGCTTCTTCTCCTTGGTGATGTTGACGTCCATGTCGTCGGCGCGGGAGTTCTCGCCGACGATCATGCCCTCGTACACCTCGGTGCCGGGCTCCACGAACAGCGTGCCGCGCTCCTGCAGGTTGAACATCGCGAAGCTGGTCGCCACCCCGGTACGGTCGGCCACCAGCGAGCCCGACGCCCTCGTACGCAGCTCCCCGAACCACGGCTCGTACGACTCGAACACGTGGTGCGCGATCCCGGTGCCCCGGGTCTCGGTGAGGAACTCGGTACGGAATCCGATCAGCCCGCGCGCCGGCACCAGCCACTCCATGCGTACCCAGCCGGTGCCGTGGTTGACCATCTGCTCCATCCGGCCCTTGCGGGTGGCGAGCAGCTGGGTGATGGCGCCGAGATACTCCTCGGGGGCGTCGATGGTGACCCGCTCGGTGGGCTCGCAGAGCTTCCCGTCGATCTCCCGGGTGACCACCTGCGGCTTGCCGACGGTCAGCTCGTACTTCTCGCGGCGCATCGTCTCCACCAGGATCGCCAGCGCCAGCTCGCCACGGCCCTGCACCTCCCAGGTGTCGGGGCGCTCCGTGGGCAGCACCCGCAGCGACACGTTGCCGACCAGCTCCTTGTCGAGCCGGTCCTTCACCAGCCGGGCGGTCACCTTGTTGCCCTTGGTACGCCCGGACAGCGGCGAGGTGTTGATCCCGATCGTCATCGAGATCGCCGGCTCGTCCACGGTGATCAGCGGCAGCGGGGTCGGGTCCTCGGGGTCGGCCAGGGTGTCGCCGATCATGATCTCGGAGATCCCGGCGATCGCGATGATGTCGCCCGGCCCGGCCTGCTCAGCGGGCTTGCGCTCCAGCCCGTCGGTCATCAGCAGCTCGGTCACCTTGACCCGTTCGATGGTGCCGTCGTGGCGGCACCACGCCGCCTGCTGGCCCTTGCGGATGGTGCCCTGGTGCACCCGGCACAGCGCCAGCCGGCCCAGGAACGGCGAGGCGTCGAGGTTGGTGACGTGCGCCTGCAGCGGCGCCCCCTCGTGGTACGACGGGGCGGGGATGGTGTCGAACAGGGTGGTGAACAGCGGCTCCAGGTTGGCCGAGTCGGCCGGTACGGTGCCGTCCTGCGGCTGGTTCAGGGTGGCGATGCCGTCCCGGGCGCAGGCGTAGATGATCGGGAAGTTGATCTGCTCCTCGTCGGCGTCCAGGTCGAGGAACAGCTCGTACGTCTCGTCCACGACCTCCTTGATCCGGGCGTCGGAACGGTCCACCTTGTTGATCACGAGCACGATCGGCAGCCGCGCCGTGAGCGCCTTGCGCAGCACGAACCGGGTCTGCGGCAGCGGCCCCTCCGACGCGTCGACCAGCAGCAGTACGCCGTCCACCATGGTCAGCCCGCGCTCCACCTCGCCGCCGAAGTCGGCGTGGCCGGGGGTGTCGATGATGTTGATGACGATCTGCTCGCCGTCGGCGGAGAGGTAGTTGACGGCGGTGTTCTTCGCCAGGATCGTGATGCCCTTCTCACGCTCCAGGTCCATCGAGTCCATCACCCGGTCGGCCATCTCGCCCCGGGCGTGGTACGCGCCGGCCTGGCGCAGCATGGCGTCGACCAGGGTGGTCTTCCCGTGGTCGACGTGGGCGATGATCGCGACGTTGCGCAGGTCAGAGCGAAGCGGCATGTGTCCATCCTCGCTGGTGGTACGCCGATCCCGCCTGCTGGGGTGCCGGTCAGTGACGCAACTCGGCGTCTGTGAAACCCGTCACATGGCTGTGCGCGAGGAGCGCCGTCGCGAGGTCGGCTAACAGGCGTCCACCAGCGCGAGCAGGTCGACCAGCTCGTCCACCGCATCGTCGGGTCGCAGCTCGTCGGGCTGGTAGCGGTGGCCGGCGGCGCCCGGGTACCCGGCGTTGGTGATCAGCACCGGCCGCATCCCCGCCTGCTCGGCGCCCCAGTGTTCCCGGCTGGCGCCGTCCCCGACGTACCAGCAGTCGCGGGGGGAGACGGCCAGCCGGGCGGCGGCGGTGGCGTACAGCCGCTGGTCCGGTTTGCGGTAGCCCTCGGCCCAGGAGAACACCGGAGCGTCGATCAGGCCGGCGTACGGGGTCTGGTCCCAGGCCTCGCACAGCTCGCTGCTGCAGTCGCTGATCAGTCCCCGCGCCAGGCCGCGGGAGCGCAGTGCGGTCAGCGTCTCCACCGTTCCTTTCCGGGGGGTACGCAGCCGCGCCGAGCCGGCCAGGTGACGGCGTACCGCCTCGTCCAGCTGGTACCCGGACGGGCGCGCGCCGCACCGCCGCGCGATCGCGTCCAGGGTGGCGCGGGTGTCGCCGTGAACGCCGCTGGCCCGCTCGGTGAAGCTGTCCGCCATCGCGGCGTGGAACACGGCGCCGTCAACGCCGAGCGCCTCCCCGGTGGAGCGGTAGACGGATTCGCGTACCGCCTCGGCGGCGGGGTCGGTCAACGTACCGAAGAAGTCGAAGATCACCGCGCGCATCGGATCAGCTCGGGTGCCACAGGTACGGGACGGTGACCGCGACCGGCACCATGCCGAGCCGGCGCAGGATCGGCCGGCTGTCCACGGAGGTGTCGACCTGCAGGTACCGGAAGCCGCGGTCGATCGCGAGCTGGGCCCGGTACGCCACCGTCGCCCGGTAGAGCCCCTGGCCGCGCCATTCGCGGCGGGTGGAGCCGCCCCAGATCGACGCGAACTCGGTGCCCTCGTGGAAGTTGACCCGGCCGGCGCACAGCACCTCGGCGTCGGTCTCCACCACGATCACCACGCACGGATCGCCGGGCCCGGCGATCTCGCGTGCCAGCGCGTCGGCCTGCCAGCTCTGGTCGCCGCCCCACACGTCCTGCTGCAGCTGCTGGATCCGCTCCAGGTCGGCGCGCGCGGTGACTTCGCGCAGCCGTACCCCCTCGGGGAGCGCGGGTGGCGTGGCCAGGTCGGTCGCCTCGCCGATCAGCACCACCTCTTCGTCCTCGGGTACGAACCCGGCGGCGCGCAACCGCTCCGGCAGCTCCTCGGGCAGGTCGTGCGCGTGGTACTTCCACTCGAACGCCTCGCCCCGGCCACCGAAGTACGCGCACTGCGCGGCGATGAATCCGTCCAGCTCGGCGCCCGTCAGCCCGCCGAGATCCCGGTAGGTGAGGAAGCCGCCGCCCGGCCCGCCGTCCCGGCGCAGCACCGGACCGACCCGTACGGCGCCCGGGTACGGCCGGGTACGGAGTTGCGTGTCGTACGCCCGGCGGTACGCGAGGGCCTGGTCGGTGAGCTGCAGCATGCCGTGACCCGATCACATCAGGGCGGGCGCCGTCCATGCGATTACCTCTCGGCTGGCTCCAGCGCCTCGGCGTAGCTGGCGTGGCGGAACGGCGAGACGGCGAGCGCGACCGCGACCACCGCGAACCCGGCGATGCCGACCCACAGGGCGGTACGTACGCCCGCCGTGTCGGCCAGCAGCCCGCCCAGCGGGGCGCCGACCACGATCGCCGCCCGGTTCAGGGAGCGCATCGTCGCGTTCATCCGGCCCCGCAGCCCGTCCGGGGTGACGCACTGGCGGTAGCTCATCTCGTTGGGGCCCTTGATCCCCATCGCGATCCAGAACAGGAACTGCGCCACGCAGACCAGCACCAGGGCGTACGGGCCGGGGCCGGCGAACGGCACCAGCAGCCAGGTCAGCGGGGTCACCGCCTCGGCGCCCACCTTGGTGCGGCCGGCGTCGAACCGGCGCCCGGCCCAGCCCGCCAGCGCGCCGCCCAGCACCGCTCCGGCGCCGCCGCAGGCGTACGCGATGCCGAGCCCGAGCGCGCCGAGGTTCAGGTCGCGGGTCACGTACACCACGAAGGCGACGGTGAGCAGGCTGTGGCACAGGAACCAGCCGTGGGTGGTCAACGCCATCGGGGCGAGCATGCGGTGCCCGTACACCCAGGAAAGTCCTTCCCGGAGCTCCCGCCAGAGGTGTCGCTCGGCCGCGGGCGGTGGGGGTGGTTCGGGACGCCGGATCGTGGCGAGCAGGATCGCCGACCACAGGTACGACACCGCGTCGACCAGGATCGCCAGCGGCGCCCCGACCGCCTTCACCAGTACGCCGGCCAGCAGCGGCCCGGCGGTCTGCGCCACGGAGTCGGACTGCTCCAGCCGGGCGTACGCCGAGGTCAGCCGGTCCGCCGGCACCAGCTGCGGCAGGTACGCCTGATCCGCGGCGTCGAACAGCAACGACAGCAGCCCGAACACCGCGACGAACGCGGCGAGCACCGGCAGGGTAAGCAGCTCGAGGAAGTACAGCGCGGGGATCCCGCACAGCAGCACGGCGCGCCCCACATCGGTGCCGATCAGCACCGGCCGCCGCCGGTACCGATCCACCAATACGCCCGCCACCAGCCCGAACAGCAGGTACGGCAGCCAGCGGGCGGCGTTCACCAGCCCCAGCTCGAGCCCGCTGGCCCGCAGCGTGACCACCACCAGGATCTGCAGCGCCAGCGTGGTGACGTGGGTGCCGAACACCGACACCGTCGAGGCGGCCCAGAACCGCCGGTAGTCGGGGAGCCGCAGCAGCCGTGTCACGTCCCGGACCCTAGCCATCGGCTGCCGCTCCGGAGCCGCGGCGGGCAGCCGGGGTGGCGCGGGTCTCCGTACTATCGATCGACGTCCATCAACCGCCCACGGGGAGCCCAGAGTGAAAACGCCCGAGAAGCCGTCCCTGAACCGCATCATCCTCTGGATGGCGAACGATCTGAGAGTGATCGCCGCCGTGTACGTCGGCAGCCTGTTCGTCGCCGCCGGCATCTTCTCGCTGGCGGAGGGCCGGGACTACTTCGACAGTCTCTGGTGGTGCGTGGTGACCGCACTGACCATCGGGTACGGCGACATCTCGCCGGCGACCGGCACCGGCCGGGTGGCGGCCGTGGTGTTCCAGCACTTCTGGATCTTCGGGATCGCGCCGCTGATCGTGGTCAACATCATCATCCGGGTGGCGCGCGACAAGGATCAGTACACCCACGCCGAGCAGGAGTGGATCGAGGAGTCGATTCTCCGGATCGCGACGAAGCTGGACGTGGAGCTGCCCGCCCCGCCGGTAGAGGCCGAGTTCGGCCCGGTCACGCCGGACGGGAAGTCAGGTGACGCAGGTACGGCGGCAGCGCCTGCGAGCTCCGGTACATCTCCGGCGACAGATAGCGGCACGAGCCGGTGAGCGACGCCAGCGCCGCCGTCACCTGGTCGTCGGTAGGCGGCGCCTGGTCCGACGCGATCAGGAAGCCGAAGCTGGTCAGCTGGTAGCAGGGCACCACCGCGTGGTGCAGCGCCACGTGCCCGAACACCGACGCCAGCCGGCGGTACGTGACCGCGACCTCGTCGGGCTGGAACGTCAACGAGCCGCACTGCATCGCCAGCACGCCGCCCGGCGCGAGCGTGTCCCGGCACCGCGTGAGGAAGTCCGACTCGAACAGCTGCTCCGCCGGGCTGCCGGGCAGCGGATCGGTCAGATCCAGGATCACGATGTCGTACCGGTCGGTGGTGCGGGCCAGGTACGCGGCGCCGTCGTCGAGCACCAGCCGGGTACGCGGGTCGTCGTACCCGCCGCCGGACAGCTCCGGCAGGTGCTCCCGGCTGACCTCGATCACCGTACGGTCGATCTCGACCTGGGTCACCGTACGCAGGGTGGGGGAGCGCAGCAGCTGCTTGAGGGCACCGCCGTCGCCGCCGCCGATCACCAGCGCGGTGGCGGGCGCGCCGTGGCGTACCACCGGGGTCAGCGCCAGCATCTCGTGGTAGACGAACTCGTCGGAGACCGTGGCCTGCACGATCCCGTCGATCACCAGCATCCGCCCGAAGAACGCGGTGTCGAAGACCTGGATGTGCCCGTACCCGCTCTTCACATCGGCGAGGGTCGCGTTGACTTCTATCCCGATCTCAATCCCGGGCCGGCCGTACGGGAGGTCGCGCTCGAAGAAGGTGGTCATCGCTGCAGCACCCGCCGGCGTACCGTAGCGGCGCCGAAATACTCCTGGCTGAACGCCGTGGCGGCGTCGGCGTCGAACGGCTTGCACGAGAACACGTTGAGGTAAGCGGAGTTCCACAGCTCGCTGAAGTGCCCGCTGATGCAGCTGGTCTCGATCAGCTGCACCACCGAGTAGCCGGCGGTCTTCGCGTCGCCCAGCCCGAACCGTTCGGCGAACGGCTCCCCGTACGGCGTCATCTCGATCACGGCACACAGCTCACGGACGTACGCCGTCAGCCGGTCCCGGGAGCGGATCGTGTCCGGGTCGCAGTCGTACAGGTCGAGGACGAGCTCCGTACCGAACTGGTCCGGGGTCGCGGCGGGTTGCGGGCGCGACCTATGCTCTCGTTTCGGTACGGCATCGGATCTCATCGATCCTGGATTCCTCTCTCGCCGACACGGGGGCGTGGCGTGGCACCAGATCGCGACCAACCTACCGGTGCCTGTCCAGGGCCTGTCGCAGCCGACTGAAGATCTACAGGACAGGCCCTATGGGCCGATCGAGACCATCAGGGGAGTCGATGACTGACCGTCACCGTTTCAAGCAGCCGCCGCCGTTCCTCGCGGCGACCGTCACCGCGTTCATGGCGGTCGGCCTTGCCGGCTGCGCCAGCGACTCGGAGCAGTACGTGCACTGCGTCGACGACGACGGGGAGGTGGTCGACCCCGACCTGTGCGACGACGACGATGACTACTACGGCAGTGGCGGGTCGTACTGGTACTACGTCTCCTCCAGCCGGTATTCGGTCGGCTCGTCGGTGCCCGGCGACTACCGCACCAACCGGATCAGCCCGAGCGACGGCGATGCCCGGGCGGCGGCGGGGCTGCCGCGTACCGGCAGCGTGGGCGGCACCACGATCCGGGGCGGCGGGTTCGGCAGCGGCGGCGGTGGCTACGACAGCGGCGGTGGCAGTTACCGCGGCGGGGGCGGCTGATGCTGGAGCGCCACCACTGTGGGCGGCGGCCGCTGTGGGAGCAGGACATCGCGCGTGACGGCGTGGTCTACTCCGCCACCGACGGCCCCGCCGGTGGCACCTTCTCGTACTGGGTGGAGGACGCGTACTACCAGGTCACCGAGGCGGACACGGACCGGTTGGCGGCGGCCTGCAACGAGCTGACCGCGATGCTGATCCAGGCCGGCGACCACATCATCGCCGAGCGGCTGTTCGAGAAGCTGGGCATCCCGTCGTACGCCGTCCCGGCGATCCTGAAGACCTGGGAAGACGACGACCCGGCGTGCTACTGGCCCAGCGTGTACGGCCGGATGGACCTGCGCTGGGGGGACGATCCGGCGTTGCTGGCCGGGGATCCGACGCTGGCGTACCCGAAACTGCTGGAGTACAACGCCGACACCCCGACCTGCTTCCCGGAGTCCACCGGCGCCCAGTGGAACTGGTTGATCTTCCATCCGGAGGTACGCGGCGACCAGTGGAACAACGCGTTCGAGGCGCTGGTGCAGGCGTGGAAACGCAACCTCTACCAGACGCGGCGCAACGCACCGGTGAAGACCGTCCACTTCGTACACACCGCGGCGGAGGCGTCCGGCGAGGACCGGATGAACACCGCGCTGGTCGCCGCGGCCGCCGAGCAGGCCGGCCTCCGGGTCAAGATGCAGTACATCGAGAACATCAAGCTGGAGACCGCCGACGGCCAGGTCGCGATGCTCGACTCCGCCACGGTGACGCCGATGGGGCACTTCCTCGACGAGGACGGCGAGCCGATCGAGCTGGTGTTCAAGCTCTACCCGTGGGAGTGGATGCTGCACGAGGCGTTCGGCAAGACGGCGCTGTGGAACACCGTGCAACGTACCGGTACGACCTGGGTGGAGCCGCCGTACAGGCTGCTGTGGAGCAACAAGGGCATCCTTCCGGTGCTGTGGCGGCTGTTCGGCGACGACCCGGTACGCAGCCGCTACCTGCTGCCGGCGTACTTCGAGGGCGAGGCGCCGGCCGGGTTCGCCGACAACTGCGTACGCAAGCCGCTGTTCGGCCGGGAGGGCGGCAACATCACGGTGATCCGCAACGGCGAGGTGGTCGCGTCCAACGGCGGTGCGTACGGCGCCGAGGGCTACGTCCTTCAGGAGTTCGCCGAGCTGCCGGTCTTCGAGGGCGTGGGCGGCCCGTACCATGCGCTGACCGGGGTCTGGATGATCGACAATGAGGCGGCGGGGCTGTGCTTCCGGGAAAGCAACGGCCCCATCACCAACAATCTGAGCTTCTTCGTTCCGCACGTGATCAAAGGTCTGGGGTAACGGCATGGTGGGCTTCTCTGTTCAGGCGCTCGGTGAGTACGGCGCCGACTACGGTCTCGCGATCCTGAAGATCGCGATCTTCGGCGCCCAGCTGGCGCTGCTGTGGTGGATCGTGAACCGGGCGACCCACTTCGACGACCACTCGGAGCTGTTCGTACGGCAGAACCTCTCGTACGCCATCCAGCGCTGTGGGCTGCTGTTCGGCCAGGGGATCGCGATGTGGCCGCTGCTCGGCTCGACCGGGCGTACCGGGTTCGACCTGGCGTGGCTGGTCGGCGGCGGGCTCTGGGCGATGCTGCTGCTCGGCCTGCTGTGGCCGGTGCTCAACCGGCTCGTCGGCCACGGCGACATGACCGACCCGCAGGACCGTACGGAGCGCTCGACCAGCGTCGTACGGGCGGCGTTCTTCGTCGCCAGCGGCCTGGTGATCTCGGCCGGGCTGTCCGGGGAGGCGCCGTCGATTACGCAGGGTGTGATCTCCACGGTGGTGTTCACCGCGCTGGGGCTGGTGGTGCTCTACCTGGCGTACCTGGTGAACGGGCGGGTCCCGATGTTCGACCGGTTCAGCCGCCACGTGGCCGACGGCAACGTCGCGGCGGCGATCATCGCGGCCGGGTTCACGCTGGGGCTGGGGCTGGTGCTGCACAAGGCGATCGCCGGCGACTTCACCACCTGGGGCGTCAGTCTCGCCGGGTTCGCGATCACGGCGCTGGTGGCGACCGCCGGGTTCTACCTGATCAGCTGGCTGATGGACACGTTGATCATCACCAGCGCCACCCTGAAGCAGGTGGTACGCGAGGACCAGCGGCTGGCGGCGACGGTCACCGCGACCATGCTGGTCACCGTGGCGGCGGCGGTCACCGCGCTGCCGCTGTAGGCGTGTCCCGTTACGACGGTGTGGCCGTGGCCGCCGGCTTGCGGGCGGCGAGGCGTTCCACGATGCCGAGGCCGTACCGCCGGTGCCCTTCCACGGTGTAGCCGAGCGCCTGCACCAGCGGGTAAGGGCGGCGCCGGAAGTGCTCCTCCCACAGCGTCACGGTGACCAGCTCCGCGAGCCACTGCGCCGCGCGGGCGTACCACCGGGTGGAGATCACGTGGTCGGCGAGCAGCAGCAGGCCGCCCGGCCGCAGCACCCGGTCCATCTCGGCCAGCGCCTTGCGGTGGTCCGGGATGGCGCAGAGCGCGAACGTGCACACCACGGTGTCGAACGACGCGTCGGGGAAGTCAAGATCCTGCGCGTCGCCGGTACGCAGCTCCACCTCCCGGCCCAGCTTCCGGGCGCGCTCACGGGCCAGCTCGAGCATCGCGGGGCTGAATTCGACGCCGGTGAGCCGCACCTGGTCGGGGTAGTGGGGCAGGTTCAGTCCGGTGCCGATCGCGACCTCCAGCACGACGCCGGTGGCCTGGCCACACGTCCACTGCCGGGCGTCGCCGAAGAACTTGCGGTCCGCGAAGTCCATTTCCTTGTCGTACGACCGCGACTTCTTGTCCCAGTAGCGGCGCAGCCGTGCCGTACGGTCCCGTGCTGGAGACATCGGATTCCTCTCGGCCTGATGTGGCGCCAGGCTACCCCGCACCGGCCCGGCGACCGCGAGTCGCGTCGAGGGCACCGGTCTGGCCCACGTCTGCGCGGCGAGGGATCGGCGTTGGTCGGCGCCGCTGCGGGTTGGCTGTTCCCACAGGCGTCGCGATGTGCATGTGAGGCAGCGGGCACAGCCAGCCGCAGGATGGCACCCCGTGCCGGTCCACGTGGGTCCAGCCGGAGTCGGTGAGCACGACTGGCCCGCCGCACCACTGGCACGGCAGACGATCAGCGGGCTGAGACAGGTACTCGGGTGACTTGGGCTCGGTCGTGCTCATTTCGCAGTGACCGGCCCCGCGGCCGTCCGGGTACGCCCGGTGCCACCGCCAATGCAGCGCCATGCAGGCCTGACCTTCCCGCACAGGTTGACCCGTATGCCGGTGTATGCGGTGAGGATGACAGCGCGCCGGTCGGTCGGGTCGCACTGTTGCCAGCGCTGCAGCTCTTCGGCGGAGACCGCGGGGCCTTGCCACACCATCCCTGAGGCGGCCGACGCGCGGATCAACGCGCCGAGCAGCAGATCGGCCTCTACCGGCCCGGCGAGCAGGTCTGGCTGCGGGCACGGCGGCCCGCAGGAGTACGCCCGCTCGCCGTCTGCGAGGCACGCAGGAACGAGTGCCCGCCCGCACCGTTCACAGGTTAGGAGCCCTCTGAGCAGGAACGGATCAGGCGTGGTCACCGTCGACCACCAGCCCCGCCCCAGGTTCGGGGTCGTGCTCGACCGCGAGCAGCGCCTGCCGCCGGCTGTGGCACGGGAAGAAGTCGCCGCATGCCGCGCAGCGGCGCGTCCACCGGTTCCGCATGTGCACGCTGAGCACCGAGCGAGCAACTGCTCGGTCACCGCCGTAGGGCACGACGGTCGTTTCTTTTGCCCGCCGGCGCTTCACGGGATCCATGGGCATCCTTCTTCGATGTCGTGGGAATCTGTCGACGCTGAGCGTGCCCGGCCGATCACGGTCGGCCAATGATCAACCGCTGCACGGTTGTTGCACCTTTGGTGCACGGCACAGCGTTGAACTGATTTGATTGGGGGTACGCGTAGACGCGGGGAGATCATGACGACGGTGCGCCGCTGGACGGGCCATGAGGCGAAGCTGCTTCGGCAGGCCATGCGGTTGAGCGTTCGCGGCTTTGCGGAACACCTGGGAGTTGGCGCTCGCACGATCTCCAAGTGGGAGAAGGCTGGGCGAGAAACCACGCCTTGGCCGGACACGCAGGCGATCTTGGACACCGCGCTCGCTCGTGCGTCGACGGACGCCAAAGCCAGATTCGCGCAGCTCGTCCGGGCTGACGTCGTGGACGCCGTTGAGGAGCAGCAAACACCAGCGCCCGCATCCGTGACCCGGCCGACCTTCTCACCTGCTCAGGCTCTTGAAGCGGACGAGTCGCACGTGGCGGCAGCCTTGGCGGACGCTCGCCGCTGCTTCGACGGATCGGTGGTGGACTACTTCCGCCGTCAGCTGGATGCTTGTACGCACGATGACGGCTCATTGGGGCCGGCGATGGCGCTGCCACGGACCCGGGCGATGCTTACTGCGATCGAGCGCTCCGCCCGGGAGGTGAAGCCTGAGATTCGGCGGGACCTTCTGTCAGTCGGCACCCGTTGGGCCGAGTTCGCCGGCTGGCTCTACCGCGATGTGCATGACCTGTGGGCAGCACGGTTCTGGTACGACCGCGCGATCGAGTGGGCGCAGGAAGCGCGCGACACGGCGGCGCAAGGTTACGTACTGATGAGGAAGTCCCAGATGGCATTCGACGAGCGGGACGGCCTCCGGATGTTGACCCTGGCTCAGGCCGCACAGTACGGCCCTTGGCAGCTCTCCGCTCGAGTGCGTGCTGAGGTGACGCAGCAGGAGGCTCGGGGCCTGGCGATGATCGGTGAGCCACATGACGCGATCGAACGAAAGCTCGAGCGGGCGCGGACGCTGCTCACGGACGCCGAAGACGACGATGCCGAAGACCAGCTCGGTGCGCACTACACCGAAGACTCCTTCGCGCTCCGTACAGCGAGCTGCTATGTCGAGGCCGGCAGGCCGCAACGCGCTGCTGAGATGTACGCCAACGTGTTGGCGAACGGAACGCTGTCGCGCCGCGACCGGGGCTACTTCTTGGCAAGACGAGCATCCGCGCTAGCCCTTGCCGGCGAGCCGGACCAGGCGGCGGTTGTCGGTCTGGAGTCGTTCCACCTGGCCGCGTCGACCAACTCTCGGCGTACCAAGCGAGAGTTGGCGCGCACCTTGAGCAGCCTCAGGCCGTGGACTGGTCGCCCAAAGACGCGCGAGCTGCGGGAGGCGCTGACCGCCGCCGATGGGATCAGTGATCCGCCGTGAGCCAGTTGGCGACCGTGCGGATCACGAATGCCTGCCACTGCTGACTCTGCGGATTCAGGTACTGCGGGTCCTCGTGCACCGCGAAGCCATGCTGTGCGCCTTCGATCTCCACCAGCTTGTGCTCGGTCTGAAAGCGCCGGACCGCTGCCCGTGATGCCTCCACCGAGACGAAAGTGTCCTTGGTTCCGTGCACGATCAGCGTCGGTGCGGTGATCCGCTCCAGCTCCTGATACGGCTGGATCCAGAACACCTCGTTAAGCATCGCCCGTCCATGCTTGACGGTGGGCGAGTGGCGGATGTAGCCCTGCTCAGCCAGCTGGCGTGCCGCGGTGTCGTCAAGCCGGTCGTCAACCCAGTGCGACTTCTGGTTGATGTACCGGTCCCTGTAGTTGAGCTGGGGATTGAGCAACACCAGGCGCGCCAGCGAATCCGGTCCGTGAGCGGCGTAGTAGGCGCACAGACCGCCGCCGAAACTCGTACCGAGCAGGCTGGCCGTGTCAGCTCCGGAGGCCTCTCGTACGGCATCGAGCGCGACGCGGATGTCGTTGAGGTGCTCCGTCAGGGTCGAGTCCTCCTGCCTGCCGTCACTCTCACCGTGCCCACGCAGGTCGAATCGCAACGAAGCCACACCCACCTCGGCAAGCCCCTCGGCCAGCCGCGTGAAGAAGCCACCCTCCTCACGGGTAACGCCGCCACCGTGCACCAGGACGACCGCCTGACCAGGAGCGTTCGTAGGCACGACCAACGTCCCCGCCAGGAGGAGACCGTCAAGTGCGCGCAGCTTCTCGCTTCGACTGGAGATGGCCACTTCTGCTCCCTGGTGGTGCGGCTCGTGCCTTCATGTTCTCAGGTTCTGCGGGCTGGGTTGTGAAGCGCGACGGCGTAACGGCGCAGGAAGGCCATACATTCGTCAGGTGGATGATGTGGAACCCAACATGGTCATCGCCGGCTATGCGCGGCTCTTCGGTGAACTGCTCGAGGCCGATGTGTACTCCGAGTTGCGGGACAGGGTCGGCGAACCGGTGGACGCTCAGTGGGCGGCGCTGTTCGTCTACGACCGCGACGATGACGGCTATGCCAAGTGGACGCTGTTCACGGCCGACTACCGCTACGCGGAGATGCTCGCCCGCAGTGGTGGCAAGGTCGAGATACCGGTGGAGATCATCCGAGAGCGCTTTCCCGCTTTCCAACGGGGCTGGGTCATCGACGATGGGACTTGACCGGACACCGACCCACGCCGCCGGAAAGCCAGAGAAAGCCGTCAGCGGGCAGTAGAACGGGGGTCATGTGAAGAATGCGCTGCGGTGGGACCAGATGAACGCGTCCGTTTGTCGTCGGCGGGCCGATCCGCTTCGAGGTCGTAGAAAGCAGAGTCGAGCCTCTCGAACGCCTCCGGATCGCGTTCGGTCAGCTCATCGACGGAGGCTTCGCGCACCGCTTGGTCCGTGGGGTACGAGTGGCCGACGCGGTTGCAGGCCTCGGTGATCACCAGCTCCCATGAAGGGCCGATCAATGGGGCCGCATCCTTGGCGTCGAGTGCGGTGTTACCGCCGTTGTAGCGAAAGTATGCATCGAACCCACCACTGTTGACTTCCTGGCGCAACATCCCGAGGGCGAAGACCTGGCGCTGCTCCGGGGTCATCTTGCTCATGGCCGATGGATCCTGCAGGTCCGCCTCGGCAAGATGCTCGAAGACGAACCAGAAGGCGCCGTCTGCTGATTCGGGCTGGGGCTGCAGCAATGTGGTCACGTCGTTATTCCTACCAACGACGGGCGAGCCATTCGGGGATGGACTCGCGCTCGCCCCCGATCGTGGAGTCGTTGCCGTGGCCTGGCTAGAACCAGATCTCGTCCGGCAGCCTGTCGAAGACCTTGGTCTGATTGGCTTGGGGTGACTCGGCAGACCGGTCGCATCTAGCGGCTTCGGCGAATCATCCACACTTGTTCGGGCCAGCCAGCCTGTTCCGGGGATTCGCGACGAAGTTCGGTGAACCCGTGCCGACGATAGAAGGTCGCGGCTCGTTCGTTGCCGTCGGTGTACTCGAGGATTACGTCGGCGCCAGGAGGTGCCTGCGCCAGGAGCCCATCCATCAGCGCGTGGCCGACCCCAGCGCCGTGATGCTCCGGCAGGACGTACAGCTTCCAGATGATCGGCTGTTCGCCGCGAAGATCCAGGTTGCCCATGCCGACCACCTCGCCGCCGAGCTCAGCGACGAGAGTCCTGGTGGTGTCCAGACCGCGGAGAACCGCCTCCTCCGACCACCATGAGCCGAGCCCGTTGGTGATGTACTCCTGGCCGGCGAAGGCGTACGTCGCTGGCCACGTCGTTTCGCCGATGTGCTTGATCGCCGCGGCGTCGCCCTGGGTGGCGGGGCGTACCGAGATCTCGTTCACGCGCACAAGGATGCCAAACCATGACCTCCCACCCCTGCCCGTCACCGCTCCCCGGCTTGCCGAAGCGGTGCGGCGCGGCGGCGCTTCTGCTAGGGCAATCGTCCGCTGCTGTCGGCGAGACCGTGAATCTTGCCGCCTTCAGTGCGCAAGAGAGCCGCCAGCGCGGGATCCGCGGTCGCTAACGACTGCTGCTCGGACAGTGCCGTGGCAGCGGCTATGCAGTCGGCGAGGCTGACGGCCATGTGCTGACGGTGGTAGTGGCGGGCGCGGAGCCGTCCTGCGAACAGCCCGATGTCGGCTGTGACCGGTGCCAGTTCCATCCCGGCGTTGGCCAGCAGCGCGAGATCGGCGTGCACGTCGTCGGCGTCTCGTCCGTACACCCGTGTCAACTGGTCGAGTACCTCGGCGGCATTGGCCGCCGAGAGGGTCGTCGGCGTCCGCAGCAGCGCGGCGACCTCGTTCGCGGCCGCCTCTCCCCGGAGGTACGCCACCAGCGCGTACGCGTCGAGCACAGTCACTGGTCGGCTCCGCGTCGGGACTCATGGGCCGCGGCGGCCTCTCGCTCTGCCGCGCGCGCTTCCTCGCTTGCGAGACCTGGTCCGGCATGGGCGCCCTGCAACGCGCCCACCGTGTCGTCGGGTATTGGTCGGACGATGGCGTAGTCACCTCGATCGATGACCAGCACCGACGCGGCATGCCATCGGTGGCGCAACGCCGCCGGCAACGACACCTGGCCGTTGCTGGTTACCTTGGCGCGAATAGCAGTCATGCGGCCCATCATATAAGAGCATGCCTTCGTTGTACGAGGAGATAGCTACATAACACAACGGCGGGACCTGTATCCGTTACCAACGGCGCGCGAGCCAGTCGGGGATCGAGCCGCGCTCAGCTCCGAGCGTCGAGTCGTTGCCGTGGCCAGGGTAGAACCAGGTGTCGTCCGGCAAACGGTCGAACACCTTTGTTTGAAGATCGCCCATCAGCGAATCGAAGTCGTCGCCACCTGTTGTCCGTCCAGGGCCCCCGGGGAACAGTGAGTCGCCGGTGAACAGGTGCGGCGTACCCTCCGGATCGTCGTAGAGCAGCGCGATCGAGCCGGGAGTGTGGCCGACCAGGTGGATCGCCTCCAGCTGACAGTCACCGACCGGGATCCGGGCGCCGTCCTCGACCGGCTCGGTCGGCACCGGCAGCGCGTCGGCGTCGAGCCGGTGGGCCACCGAGCGGGCGCCGGTCGCCGCCACCACTTCGGCGAGCGCCTGCCAGTGGTCGGGGTGCTGGTGGGTAGTGACCACAGTGGACAGTCCGGCATCCCCAACCAGCGCGATCAGCCGGGCAGCCTCGTTCGCGGCGTCGATTAACAACCCTTCGCCGGTACGCCGGCAGCGCAGCAGGTACGCGTTGTTGTCCCCCGGCCCGACCGAGACCTTGGTGATCGTCAGCGCGCCCAGCTCGCGCGTCTGCTCCCGTCCTCCGGAAACCTCTCCCGTGTACGCCATACCAGCCAGATTAAGCGCCGGTCAGCGCCACGGCGGCACCGGCGGCAGCCCGCCCGCGGGGGTCACGGTGAGCGTCGTCCCGGGTGAACGGCCGATCAGCCAGGCGGCGACGGCGTACGCGGGGCCTGCCACGATCGGGGCGCCGTCCGGGTCGCCGAGCGTGATGTCGTGGCCCAGCTCAGGGCAGCGCAGCACGGCGCGTACCGAGTCGGCGAAGTGGTGGGTCAGCTCGTGGGTGAGGTGCTGGGTGAAGCTGGCGGGCCACGCGTCGGGGCGGTAGCCGGCGTCCAGGTCCACGTGGTGGATCTCCACTTCACGCAGCCGCATCCACACCAGCGTCGCCGCGACGACCTCGGTGTCGCCGCGGGTGCGTACGGTGGCCGCCCAGGCGCGGGTGGGCAGCGCCGCCGCCTGCTCGCCGAACCGGGCCGCGGAGCTGCGGAGGTCGGCGAGCTGGGCCGCCAACGGCCGGGGCGCACCGGACTCGATGTCGCCGTCGCGTACCTGCTGGCTGGGGTACTGCGGAGTTTCCTCGCCGGTACGGGCCCAGGTCAGCAGGTTGCAGAGGCCGTCCGCGTTGCGCGCCAGGTGCGCCAGCACGTGGCCACGGGTCCAGTTCGGCAGCAGCGAGGGCGTACCCAGCTCGCCGTCGGAGAGGCCCTGCACCGTCGTGAACAGGCGGTCGGTGGCGCGTTCCAGATCGGGGAGGAGCACCAGGGGATCCATGGCGCGACCGTACCGTCCGCGGCGCGGGGTGAAAATCACTACCGCCTGGCGTACCCGCGACGTAGCGTTCGGGACGACTGGCGGGCCTGCCCGCCGCACGGCGACGGGGACGAAGGAGGTGGTGGCGATGACCGCCGTAGACCGTCGAGGCGCACGGTCGATGACGTACCACCACAGCCGCGGGTGCCGCCACTGATCGGGCGCCCGCCCGAGCACGAGGTGTCCCTCAACATGACGATCGATCTCGCGTCCCTGGGTTGGGACGCTGATTTCACCGAATCCTTCGCACCGTACGCGGTGCGCGGCCAGCAGTCGGCCCGGGTCAGCCGCGTGGACCGCGGCGTGTGTACGGCGCTGACCCGTGACGGCTCGCTGCGGGTGAGCCTGTCCGGCACCATGCTGGCCGCCATCGCCGACGATCCGCTGCGGTCGCCCTGCGTGGGCGACTGGATCGTGGTACGGACCTGGCCGGACGTACGGCACACCGTCGAGGCGGTGCTGCCACGGCGTACCGCGGTGGTACGCAACAGCGCGTCCCGCGACTCGTACGGCCAGGTGCTCGCCGCCAACCTCGACATCGCCGCCGTGGTGGAGCCGCTGGACCCGGACCCGGACAGCGGCCGGGTGGAACGGCTGCTCGCGCTGGCCCACGAGTCCGGCGCCCAGCCGGTGCTGATCCTCACCAAGGCCGACCTGGTGCCCCACCCGGACGCGGTGGCCGACCAGCTCGCGCTGGCGGCGCCCGGGGTCCCCGTACACGCGGTCAGCGCCACCACCGACGCCGGGATGGACGCGCTGCGCCGCTACCCGGCCGACAACCGTACGGTCGCGCTGCTCGGGCCCTCCGGCTCCGGCAAGTCCACGCTGGTCAACGCGCTCGCCGGAGCGGTGGTGATGGCGACCCGCTCCCCGCGCGCGGACCGCAAGGGACGGCACACCACCACGTACCGGGCGCTGGTCCCGCTGCCGGACGGCGGCGCCATCCTGGACACCCCAGGGCTGCGGTCGGTGGGCTTATTCGACACCGGGGCCGGGCTGGACGCGGCGTTCGCCGACATCGAGCTGCTCGCCGAGGGCTGCCGGTTCGGCGACTGCCGGCACACCGTGGAGCCGGACTGCGCCGTACGCGAGGCGATCGAGGCCGGCGACCTGCCGCAGCGGCGGCTGGTGAGCTGGCGCCGGCTGCAGCGCGAGCACGCGCTGGAGCGCCGCCGGCGGCAACGCCGGGAATCGGCGGAGCGCCGCCACTGACCTGCGATCTTGGGCGGGCTGGCGCCCGTACCCCCGGAAAAGCTTGTTGGGGTGCGCTCTGACGGAGACAGAACTCTGCGCGTCGGAAAAAATGTCAGGGGGCGGGGCTACAGTTGCCCACCGGTGCGACGCCTCCCGACCAGACCGACGAAGTGCAGGGGACAGTGGCCGATCGACTCATCGTGCGTGGCGCGCGGGAACACAACCTGCGCGACGTCAACCTCGACCTGCCCCGGGAATCGCTGGTGGTCTTCACCGGCCTCTCGGGCTCCGGCAAGTCGAGCCTGGCGTTCGACACCATCTTCGCCGAAGGCCAGCGGCGGTACGTGGAGTCGCTCTCGGCGTACGCCCGGCAGTTCCTCGGGCAGATGGACAAGCCCGACGTGGACTTCATCGAGGGGCTGTCCCCGGCGGTCTCGATCGACCAGAAGTCGACCTCCCGCAACCCCCGCTCCACCGTCGGCACCATCACCGAGGTGTACGACTACCTGCGGCTTCTGTTCGCCCGGATCGGTGAGCCGCACTGCCCCAACTGCGGCCGCAGGATCACCCGGCAGACCCCGCAGCAGATCGTCGACCGGGTGCTCGCGATGGACGACGGCACCCGGTTCCAGGTGCTGGCTCCGGTGGTACGCGGCCGCAAGGGCGAGTATGTCGACCTGTTCCGCGAGCTCCAGTCCAAGGGGTACGCCCGGGTGCGGGTCGACGGCGAGGTGCACCCGCTGACCGAGGTGCCGAAGCTGGAGAAGCACAAGAAGCACGCCATCGAGGTGGTGATCGACCGGCTGGCGGTCAAGCAGGGCTCGAAGCAGCGGCTCACCGACTCGGTGGAGACCGCGCTCGGGCTGGCCGGTGGCATCGTGGTGCTTGACTTCGTGGATCTGCCCGACGACCACGAGCACCGGCAGCGGATGTACTCCGAGCACCTGGCCTGTCCGGAGTGCGAGCTGTCGTTCGAGGCGCTGGAGCCCCGGTCGTTCTCCTTCAACTCCCCGTACGGTGCCTGCCCGACCTGCACCGGGATCGGCACCCGCAAGGAGGTCGACCCGGAGCTGCTGGTGCCGGACTCCGAGCGCACCCTGGGCGAGGGCGCGATCCAGCCCTGGGCGTCCAAGCACCAGCTCGAATACTTCCTGCGGCTGCTGACCGCGCTCGGGGAGAGCCTCGGCTTCGACATCAACACCCCGTGGCGGAAGCTGCCGACCCGGGCGCAGAAGGCGATCCTGCACGGCGCCGACACCAAGGTGCATGTGCACTACCGCAACATGCACGGCCGGGAGCGCTCGTACTACGCCACCTTCGAAGGGGTGGTGTCGTGGATCGAGCGGCGGCACGCCGAGACCGACTCGGAGTGGAGCCGCGACCGGTACGAGGGCTACATGCGCGACGTACCGTGCCCGGCGTGTGGCGGGTCCCGGCTGAAGCCGGAGGTGCTCGCGGTCACCATCGGCGGCAAGAACATCGCCGAGGTGTGTTCGCTGGCGATCGGCGACTGCGCCGTGCTGGTCAGCACCCTGAAGCTGGACGAGCGGCAGCGCATGATCGCCGAGCGGGTGCTCAAGGAGATCGCAGCGCGGCTGCGGTTCCTGGTCGACGTCGGGCTCGACTACCTCTCCCTGGACCGGGCGTCGGGGACGCTGTCCGGCGGCGAGGCGCAGCGGATCCGGCTCGCCACCCAGATCGGCTCCGGCCTGGTCGGGGTGCTCTATGTCCTGGACGAGCCCAGCATCGGGCTGCACCAGCGGGACAACCACCGGCTGATCGAGACCCTGCTCAAGCTGCGCGACCTGGGCAACATGCTGATCGTGGTGGAGCACGACGAGGACACCATCCGGATCGCGGACTGGGTGGTCGACATCGGCCCGGGCGCGGGGGAGCACGGCGGGAAGATCGTGCACTCCGGGTCGGTCGCGGAGCTGCTCACCAACGAGGAGTCGATCACCGGGGCGTACCTGTCCGGGCGGCGGGAGATCCCGGTGCCGCCGATCCGGCGGCCGCAGAACAGCGAGCGCGAGCTGGTGGTGCAGGGCGCTCGGGAGCACAATCTGCGCGGCATCGACGTCAGCTTCCCGCTCGGCCAGTTCATCTCGGTCACCGGCGTCTCCGGCTCCGGCAAGTCCACGCTGGTCAACGACATCCTGTACGCGGTGCTCGCCAACCAGATCAACGGCGCCCGGATCGCGCCCGGCCGGCACACCCGGATCACCGGGCTGGACCAGGTCGACAAGGTGGTCGGGGTGGACCAGTCGCCGATCGGGCGTACGCCGCGGTCGAATCCGGCCACGTACACCGGGGTGTTCGACCACATCCGGAAGCTGTTCGCGGCGACCACCGAGGCGAAGATCCGCGGCTACCAGCCGGGCCGGTTCTCGTTCAACGTCAAGGGCGGCCGCTGCGAGGCCTGCGCCGGTGACGGCACGATCAAGATCGAAATGCAGTTCCTTCCCGATGTGTACGTGCCGTGCGAGGTCTGCCACGGCGCCCGCTACAACCGCGAGACGCTCGAGGTGCACTACAAGGGCAAGACCATCTCCGAGGTGCTCGACATGCCGATCGAGGAGGCCGAGGGCTTCTTCGAGCCGATCCCCGCGATCCACCGGCACCTGAAGACGCTGGTCGACGTCGGCCTGGGCTACGTACGGCTGGGCCAGCCGGCGCCGACGCTGTCCGGCGGCGAGGCGCAGCGCGTGAAACTCGCCTCCGAGCTGCAGAAACGCTCCACCGGCCGCACCGTGTACGTGCTCGACGAGCCCACCACCGGGCTGCACTTCGAGGACATCCGCAAGCTGCTCGGCGTACTGAGCCGGCTGGTCGACGCCGGCAACACGGTGATCGTGATCGAGCACAACCTCGACGTGATCAAGACCGCCGACTGGCTGATCGACCTCGGTCCCTCCGGGGGCAGCGGGGGCGGCACCGTGGTCGCCGCCGGCACCCCCGAGGAGGTCGCCGACGTGGCGGAGAGTCACACCGGGCAGTTCCTGCGCCAGGTGCTCAAGCTCGACGGAGACGCCAACGGCAACAGCCGCGCGGTCGCTCGCGCCAGGAAGGCCAACGGCAAGCCGCGCAAGCGCGCGGCCGCGGCGTCCCGGTGAACCAGTTCGCCGCCCGGTACGTGAACCCTGGTATGTATGCGCCGCTGGGCGTGTCGTGTGGTGGCACGTGATCACGCGGTCCACCGTGTCCACGAGCGACGGAGAAGGGGTCAGCAGATGACTGGGGCTAACCGGCGTACGGTGCTGATGGGCGTGGGGGCGGCGGGGGTCACCGCCGTGGTGGCGGCGTGCGGTGGGGACGACACGGCGGGGCCGGGCACATCGCCGAGCCCGCCCGAAGCCAGCCCGACCGAGGCTCCCAGCCCCGGCGGTCCGCTCGCGAAGGTGACCGACGTACCGGTGGGCGGCGGGCTGGTCCTCAAGGAGCAGAAGGTGGTGCTCACCCAGCCCACCGCGGGCGAGATCAAAGGCTTCAGCGGCATCTGCACCCACCGCAGCTGCCCGCTCGCCGACGTCACCGGCGGCACGATCAACTGCACCTGCCACGGCAGCAAGTTCGCGATCGCCGACGGCTCGGTGAAGAACGGCCCCGCCGAGACCCCGCTTCCCGAGGTGAAGGTCAAGGTCGAGGGCGACCAGGTGGTACGCGCGTAAGACCTCCCCAGGAAAGGCACCGTCCCGGGATGCTCGGGCTCCCGGGACGGTGTCGTGGGCGGAGCGACGGGGCGAGCTAGCGGCGGCGCCAGGCGTAAAGGTGTTCGGGGCGGCCGGCGCTGCCGTAGCGGGAGGTACGGTCGGCGAGCCCCTGGTCGGCGAGGTGTTCCAGGTAGCGCCGGGCGGTCACCCGGGCGATCCCCAACACCTCCGCGAGATCGGAGGCCGACACCGGCGCGGCCGCGTCCCGCAGATGCGTCGCCACCGCGTTCAGCGTGGTCGCCGACAGCCCCTTGGGGAGCACCGGACCGCCCGATCCGCGCAGCACCGCGATCGCCCGGTCCACCTCGACCTGGTCCGCCTCTCCGGGCCGGGCGGCCATCTGCCGGCGGTAGTCGGCGTACCGCTCCAGCTTCTCCCGCAGCGTGGCGAACGCGAACGGTTTGAGCAGGTACTGCACCACCCCCTGTGACACCGCGGCCCGTACGGTCGCCAGGTCGCGCGCCGAGGTGACGGCGATGACGTCGGCGGCGTGACCGGTGGCGCGTACCGCTCGGCACACGTCGAGCCCGCCCATGTCCGGCAGGTAGAAGTCCAACAGCACCAGGTCGACCGGGCGGGTGGAGAGCATCCGCAGTGCGTCCGCCCCGGAGTGCGCCACGCCAGCGACCGTGAAGCCGGGCACCCGCTCCACGTACGCCTGGTGCGCCTCCGCGATCAGTACGTCGTCCTCGACGACCAGAGTGCGGATCACGGCCGCCGCCCGGCGGTGCTCGTGGGGGCAGCGGTGCTGGCGGGGCGGCCGGTGCTCGCGGGGCCGGCCGGGCGGCCGGCGGGGGCGAGGGACAGGTCGGCGGTGAAGACGGCGCCGCCGTCGCGGTGTACGGACAGCGAACCGCCGTAGCGGCGTACCGCCTGGTCGACCAGGGCCAGCCCGAGCCCGCGGCCGTCGCCCTTGGTGCTGCCGCCCCGGCGCAGCAGCTCGGGAAGCTGGTCGGGGTCGATGCCGGGCCCGGTGTCGGCGACCCGTACCAGCAGCTGGTCGCCGGTTTCCCGTACGGTCACCCGCACCTGGCGGGGCGGCTCGCCGGCCAGCGCCGCGTCGATCGCGTTGTCGACCAGGTTGCCGACCAGGGTCACCAGATCCCGGGGGTCGACGCTGGTGTCGCCCAGCCGGTCGCCGACCGCGGTGTCGTCGGTGACCACCAGCTCGACACCGCGTTCCCGCGCCTGCGACGCCTTGCCGAGCAACAGCGCGGAGAGCACCGGCTCGGCGATCGCCGTCATCACCCGGTCGGTGAGCTCCTGGGTGAGCCGCAGCTCGTCGGTGGCGAGCCGTACGGCGGCGTCGCTGCGGCCCAGCTCCACCAGCGCGACCACGGTGTGCAGCCGGTTCGCCGCCTCGTGGGTCTGGGCGCGCAGCGCCTCCGCGAAGCCCCGTACGGAGTCCAGCTCGCCGGTGAGCGCGGTCAGCTCCGTACGGTCCCGGAACGTCATCACGGTGCCGAGCCGGCGCCCCTCCCAGATCGCCGGCCGCTGGTTGACCACCAGCACCTGGAGCCCGACCAGGTGCTGCTCGTCGACCACCTCGGCCGCGGAGGAGGCCACCTCGCTCAGCGACTCGGGTAGCGGCAGCTCGGAGAGCGGGCGTCCCACCGCGTCGGTGGGCAGCGCGAGCAGGCGTACCGCCTCGTCGTTGGCGAGCTGGAGTTTCCGGTCGGCGTCGAAGACGAGCAGACCTTCCCGTACCGAGTGCAGTACGGCGTCCCAGTACTCGTACATCCGGGTGATCTCGCGCGGGCCGAGGCCGTGGGTCTGGCGGCGCAGCCGGCGGCTCAGCGCGAACGTACCGGCGGCGGCGAGCGCGAACGCCAGGGCGGCCAGCGCGAGGATGGCGGGGAGCTGGCGCAGGTACTCCTGGCCGATCTGCTCCAGCGTGATGCCGACGGAGACCAGCCCGACGATCCGGCCGCCGATGCGGACCGGCACGACCGCGCGTACCGACGGGCCGAGGGTGCCGGTGTACGTCTCGGTGAACGACGTGCCGGCCAGCGCCGGCTCGATGTTCCCGATGAAGTGTTCGCCGATCCGGTCCGGGTTCGGGTGCGACAGCCGGACCCGGTCCGGCCGCATCACGACCACGAAGTCGGTGCCGGTGGTACGGCGTACCGACTCCGCATAGGTTTGGACCTCAGAGCTCGCGGACGGTACGCCGGCCGCCTGCACCGCCGCCACCACCCGCGGTGAACGCGCCACCGTCTCGGCGACCGCGAGCACCTTCTGGGTGGCGGCCCGGTCGGCGTCCCGCCGGGCGTCGAGCAGCGCCAGCCCGGCCGCGACCAGGCACACCATCAGCACGATCGCCGCCTGCAGCAGCAACAGCTGGCGCGCCAGGCTGAGCTCGCTGAGCCTGGCGAGGAGCTGTCGCCACCGTCGCATGGCATCAGTCTCCACCCGGTTACCAGAACGGCGTGACATCGCCGCTACATCGACCGCGACCGTTATGTACGCAACGGCGACTTCCGGCGTGACCTGGACCACTGTCCACGTACACCCCTAGCTGGTTTCTTACCCCGGAGGACGCCATGTCGTTACTCAACCGCTCCACCGGCGAGTCGCCGCCACGCCGGCGCGACCGCACCCACTACCTGTACGTCGCCGTGGTGCTCGCGGTGGCCGCCGGCATCGCCGTCGGCTTCCTGGCCCCGGAGTTCGGCAAGAGCCTCAAGCCGCTCGGCACCGGCTTCGTGGCGCTGATCAAGATGATGATCAGCCCGATCATCTTCTGCACCATCGTGCTCGGCGTCGGCTCGGTACGCCGCGCCGCCAAGGTCGGCCGGGTGGGTGGCCTGGCGCTCGGCTACTTCATGGTGATGTCCACCGTCGCGCTGGCGATCGGTCTGGTGGTCGGCAACCTGCTCGATCCCGGGGCGGGCCTGCAGCTCAGCGACGAGGTACGCGGCCTGGGCGCCGACGCCGCCAGCAAGGGCGAGGCCGAGGGCACCGTCGACTTCCTGCTCGGCATCATCCCGACCACGCTGCTCTCGGCGTTCACCGAGGGCTCGGTGCTGCAGACCCTGGTGGTGGCGCTGCTGGCCGGCTTCGCACTGCAGGCGATGGGTACGGCGGGGGCGCCGATCCTGCGCGGCGTGGAGCACGTACAGCGGCTGGTGTTCCGGGTGCTCGCCATGATCATGTGGGTGGCGCCGGTGGGCGCGTTCGGGGCGATCGCGGCGGTGGTGGGGGAGACCGGGATCGGCGCGCTGAAGAGCCTCGCGGTGATCATGCTCGGCTTCTACGCCACCTGCATCATCTTCGTGGTGTTCGTGCTGGGGCTGCTGCTGCGGCTGGTGACCGGGCTGTCGCTGTTCTCGCTGCTGCGCTACCTGGGTCGCGAGTACCTGCTGATCCTGTCCACGTCCTCGTCGGAGTCGGCGCTGCCCCGGCTGATCGCGAAGCTGGAGCACCTCGGGGTGTCGCGGCCGGTGGTCGGCGTCACGGTCCCGACCGGCTACTCCTTCAACTTGGACGGTACGGCGATCTACCTGACCATGGCGTCGCTGTTCATCGCCTCCGCGATGGGTACGCCGCTGTCGATCGGCCAGCAGATCGGGCTGCTGCTGTTCATGATCATCGCGTCGAAGGGCGCCGCCGGGGTGACCGGCGCCGGGCTGGCGACGCTCGCCGGCGGCTTGCAGTCGCACCGGCCCGAGCTGGTGGACGGCGTCGGCTTCATCGTCGGCATCGACCGGTTCATGTCCGAGGCGCGGGCGCTGACCAACTTCTCCGGCAACGCGGTGGCGACCGTACTGGTCGGGTCCTGGACCGGGGAGCTGGACCGGGCGCGGGCGCGTGCCGTACTGGCCGGGGACGTCCCGTTCGACGAGGTGGCCTTCGCCGAGGGGCAGGACGGCACGTACCAGAAGGAGGACGAGCTGGTCGCCGTGGCCGCCGAACCGGTCGCGGTGCGGTGACGCGCTCCTTGCGGTAACGCGCTCCTCGCGATACGCGCTCCTCGCGGTGGCCCGGGCCGGTGCAGGCCCGGGC